>JBBSUX010000039.1:0-17705 GCA_038234045.1 Burkholderiales bacterium | reverse complement strand
TACCAGTACGCGGCCGATCCAGAGAAAAACCAGAAGTGCAGGAACGATTCCCGCTATTAGAAATAGAGCTCCTTGCGCAATCAGGACAAGCGCTAGCGCTATAAAACACCATAGAAATGCAATTTTCAGCACGCGGTCGTCGATGCGGTCGGCCAGTGGCTTGCTCTTGGACGTGCCCTCGTCGCCCACATGCGGCAGTACGCGCACCAGGCACAGCGGCAAAAAGCGCGAGAGCACATGCCCGCCGATCAGCGCCGCCCACACCGCCTGCGTGCCAGCACCGCCGATCAACGCCAGCAGCAGGACCTTCATGGCCAGCGTCAATATCAAGGCCATGGCGCCGTAGGCTCCGATGCGCGAATCCTTCATGATCGTCAGTGCGCGCGAACGCGAAACGTGGCCACCCAGGCCGTCTGCCGTATCGGCCAAACCATCTTCATGGAATCCGCCGGTCAGCAGCACCGTGGCGAAGGTGCTGGCGATGGCTGCAGCAAGTGGCACCAGCGGCGTCAGCACATTCGCGCCCCACAACCGATCAGCCAGCGCATAGACCACGCCGCCAACAATCGCGACCACCAGCCCCACGCCGGGAAAGTGCGCTGCGCATGCCCGCAACATTTCGGGGCTGAAACCCACCCAGTCCGCCAGTCGGCCAGTGACGGGAATGCGGGTGAAGAACTGCAACGCAAGCAGGAAACGCTGGAGGAATCCTTCGGGGCGATCAGCCTCGTGGTGAAGGGGAAGACCGTTGTCCTCCTCATGTTCGGTCGGGTGCTCAGGTGTCATGTCGATTTGCACAGGCATTCGCTTTTTTTGCGGGTTGGCGTTGGCGGTTGGCTTGGCGTCTTGCGCTCTTCGGTGGCTTGCGTTCAGCCGCGCAGGAACAGGCGGTAGGCGGGGTTGTCAGTTTCCTCGATCCAGGGGTAGTTGAGCGTTGTCAGGAACGCCTGCAGCGCGGCATCGTCTGCCGGCGGAACCTGCAGCCCGACCAGAATGCGGCCGTAGTCGGCGCCCTGGTTGCGGTAGTGAAACAGGCTGATGTTCCAGTTCGGCTGAAGCAGATGCAAAAACTTCAGAAGCGCGCCAGGACGTTCCGGAAAGACGAAGCGCAGCAAACGCTCCGGCGCGCCATTGTCGACCGGGCCGCGCCCGCCCACCAGATGACGCAGATGCTCTTTGGCCAGTTCATCATGCGAGAGATCGAGCGCGCTGAAACCGCGTTGCGTGAAGAAGTCGGCAACCACGCCCGACTGTCCGCGCGAGGTAGTAAGCCCGACAAAAACATGGGCATCGCCGGCATCTGCTTCGGTGCGCATGCGATAGCTGAATTCGGTCACGTTGCGCGGACCGCCCGGCAGCTCGCCGATGGATTCACAGAAGCGGCGGAAGCTGCCGCGTTCTTCCGGCACGGTGACGGCGAGCAGCGCTTCACGCTCTTCGCCCATTTCGGCGCGTTCGGCGACAAAGCGCAGCCGGTCGAAATTCATGTTGGCGCCGCACAGAATGGCCGCAAAGGTTTGCCCGCTGACGCCGGTGCGCTCCACGTACTGCTTGATCGCCGCTACCGAAAGCGCACCAGCCGGTTCGACGATGCTGCGCGTGTCGACGAACACATCCTTGATGGCCGCGCAGACTGCGTCGGTGTCCACCAGCACGTATTCATCCACCAGGTCCCGGGCGATGCGAAAGTTTTCTTCGCCCACGCGTTTGACCGCTGTGCCGTCCGAGAAGAGTCCCACATCGGGCAGGGTCACACGTTCGTCGGCCTCAACCGAGCGGAACATGGCATCGGAATCGTTCATCTGCACGCCGATCACCTTGACCGACGGCCGGACGGCCTTGATGTAGTTGGCGACGCCAGCGATCAGGCCGCCGCCGCCGATGGCCACGAAGACTGCGTCGAGCGCCTGCGCCGATGCGCCCGTGCCGAGCGCTTTCACCTGGCGCAGGATTTCCATGGCGATGGTGCCCTGCCCGGCGATGACATCCGGGTCGTCGAACGGATGCACGAAGGTCAGGCCACCGCGTTGCTCGAGTTCGAGCGCGTGCTGATACGCATCGCTGTAGCTGTCTCCGTAAAGCACCACCTCGGCACCGAAGCCGCGCACCGCATCCACCTTCAGGCCCGGGGTCGTCGTGGGCATTACAACGACTGCGCGGGCCCCGAGTTTTCGGGCGCTCAGGGCGACACCTTGGGCATGATTGCCAGCCGAGGCGCAAATGACGCCGCGGGCGAGCTGCTCCGGCGCCAGATGCGCCATCTTGTTGTAGGCGCCGCGCAGCTTGAAGCTGAAGACGGGTTGCTGGTCTTCGCGCTTGAGGAGCACCGTGTTGCCCAATCGCTCGCTCAGCAATGCGGCTTTCTCCAGCGGAGTTTCGACCGCCACGTCGTAAACGCGTGCGTTGAGGATGCGGATCAGGTAATCCGCCGGCGTGAGCTTGCTGGCAGAAACAGCGTCAGCCGCAGGTGAGAGCGCGGCTGCGGGGGACGAGGCGGGAAACTTCTGCGGCATGACAGGTGCGATCCATACGCGGTCGCCCGCGGAGCGCTGCATGATAGGTCACCGCTGCGCCCATAAAAAAGCCCCCGGCATTGCTGCCGGGGGCTAAATCCACCAAAGGAGGAGGTGGAGGAGACAACTGGTGCTTACCTGGCAGCGCGGTGTAATCGCCTTATTCGGTATGCTCGGGGACCAGTATATCGACGTTTTGTGCATCGCAGCAAGCGCTGTTGCAAAGACGTCAGCTTGGGTTCAGCCACGAGCACGTCCGTCGCGGATGTAAACGGACATCCCAACGAAATTTGTCGGCCTGGCTCTCCTATTCGATTGTCTAAAAAGAAATACTATCGCAACAGGAGAAATGCAGATCCATGGAATGCACAGTCAGCTGGACCGGCGCCGCCGGCACACGATCGAAGATGGGCTTTGTTGCCGAAACCGGCAGCGGCCATGTGCTGGCAATGGACGGCGCGCCTGACGAGACACGCCCCGAAAACGGCGGCTTGAATCAGGCTCCGCGCCCGATGGAAACCCTGCTGGCGGGCGCCGGGGGTTGCACGGCTTACGACGTGGTATTGATTCTTCGGCGCGGCCGGCACGATGTGCGGGGCTGCTCGGTGCATCTCGCTAGCGAGCGCGCCCAGGAAGACCCCAAGGTGTTCACCCGCATCCACATGCAGTTCACCGTGACCGGGCGCAATTTGCCGACAGCGGCGGTGGAGCGCGCGATTGCGCTCAGCCATGACAAATATTGCTCGGCCACCATCATGCTCGGCAAAACGGCGGAGATCACGACCGGATTTACGCTGGTTGAAGCGTAAAAAACCCCGTAGCAGGGCATGTCGTTTTTTGACCTTCTGTTCCAACGGCGGCTGGTAACGCGGCTTTGCACTCAGATTCGGTGTGCGGTAACCGTCATGACCTTGGCGGCCGCCCGCATCAGGCCACGAACAGGCAGCGGCAACTTGGCTGCGCCTGCCTGGCGTGCCTGTGCCGCGTGGCGAAGCTCATCGTCACGCATGCGGGCGACGATCGCGCGCGAAGCCAGGTCTTGTGTGGGCAGGCGCTCAAGGTGCTTGGCCAGGTGCTTGCCCACTTGCTGTTCGGTTTCGGCGACAAAGGCCAGGCTGATGGCATCCCCGGCGCGACCAGCCACCAAACCGAGCATGAAAGCCCCCGTGTACCAAAGCGGGTTCAGCAGGCTCGGTCGCGCCCCTAGCGCGTCAAGTCGTTGCCGGGTCCAGGCCAGATGGTCCGTCTCTTCGCGGCCTGCGGTCTGAAATTGCTCCCGCAGCGCTGGATTCTTGGTCACGACGCCTTGCGCCGCGTAAAGCGCCTGGGCGCACACCTCACCCACATGGTTGACCCGCATCAATGCGCCTGATTCGCGCCGTTGTGTGCTGGAAAGCGCGGTGGGCGGCAGGGCGGACCCTTCGGGGGTAGGTGCGGGAACTGATGCGGCCGGCTTGGCGAACAAGGTGCGCAGGGTGATGTCAGCTATGTTGAGAAGAGCGTCCATGGTCGTGATCTGAGGGTTTGCCCTTGCCGTTGCCCTGTGGTTTAGTTTTGACAAGCGCGGTCGATAGATGCTTATGGGGCACCCATCGACAGGGTGAAAAGGATTCGAAGGATCGTACGCGGGCCGATCCAACCCCGGTGCGGACCGCGGAATGCAGGGCCGCGGCTGGGCGTTCGCCGCAGTGGCTACGGTCGCGTCGATCGTTGTAGTCATGCAACGGAAGCCGCTTTCTTTTCCGTTTCCGATCTAAATCCTTTGCGCAAGGGCAAGCCGTCTGTTGCAATACAAACAACTTCCCTAAAGGAGGTTGGCCCGGGGAACCGGCGGGATGAGGTTTGAGCGAATGCCAGCCTTACCCCTCGTACCGGCGCCCTATGTTTAACCTTGGAGAAACTCGCAATGAAAAAATCTCTGATCGCCCTCGCTGTGCTGGCTGCCTCCGGCGCTGCAATGGCTCAGTCTTCGGTCACCTTGTTCGGTGTGATGGACGCTGCTGTTACGCGCATCAACAGCGAAGGCGGCGGCCACGTCACCGGTCTGACCTCCGGTGGCAATTCCACCAGCCGTCTTGGCTTCCGCGGTACGGAAGATCTGGGTGGCGGTTTGGCTGCCAGCTTCTGGCTCGAAGGCCAGCTCGGCACGGATGATGGCACCGCAAGTGGCCTGAACTTCACCCGCCGTTCTACCGTCAGCCTGTCCGGCGGCTTCGGCGAAGTTCGTCTGGGTCGTGATTACACCCCCGCTTTCTGGAACGTGACCATTTTTGATCCGTTTGGTACGCGTGGTGTTGGCTCAGCGCTCAACACCAACGCTGTCGGCGCTAACCCGGTTCGTAACTCCAACAGCATCGGCTACTTCCTGCCGGCAACGCTGGGCGGTTTCTACGGCCAGGCACAGTACGCTTTCGGCGAGCAAAACAGCACCGTGCGTAACGACAAGGCTGGTAACAGCCTGGGCTTCCGCGTCGGTTTTGCCAACGGCCCCCTGAACGTGGCTTTGGCTCTGCAGGACAGCAAGCAGATCGTCGGTGGCAGCAACGTCCTCCCGACGTCGCAAGGCTCTGACCTGCGGGAAGTGAACATGGGCGCGTCGTACAACCTCGGCGTTGTCAAGCCCATGATCTACTACGGAACCTCCGATGTTCGCGGCGGCACGGTCAACCGGGGCAACACTCGTTTCAACACCCTCCTGTTGGGTGTGACGGCTCCCTTGGGTGCTGGCGAACTCCGCGCTTCCATCGCTCACTACGACCTGAAGGACAGCGAAAACGATGCGAACAAGTTCGCAATCGGCTACGGCTACAACCTGTCCAAGCGCACCCAGTTGTACGCAACTGTGGCTCGTGTAAGCAACAAGGGTAACGCTCGTTACTCCGTCGGTTACGGCGGCGGCACTGCTGGCGTTCAAGGCATCACCAACACCGCGCCGCGCGCTGGTGGCGACTCCACCGGCCTCGACATCGGTGTGCGTCACTCCTTCTGATCGCCTGCTGGCCTAGTGCCAGCAGCAATCAGATAGCTCGCTTGAAAGCCGCAGCCCTTCGGGTCTGTGGCTTTTTCTATTTCCGACTGAGTTTCAAGTGTCTTTCGAAGATCCCGGTTTCGTGCCCGGATGGACGACGGAACCGACCTGAGCCATGTGCGTGCAACGCCAATTTGGCGGCTGATTGCGCGGCACTGTGTGCTTGGTGTGTCTTTGGCCCAGCGCGCTTGTTGTGGAGCAAGCGTGCTGCTCGCGCATACGTCAGGCGTATCGCTTGCTGCGTAAATTGTTCTTCATCTGCTGCAGTTGCGGCTGCAGCGCCGCGCCGATGCGCAGCGCCACGCAAGTGGCCAGCACATCGATCACCATCAGATGGAGCAGCCGCGAAACCATCGGACTGTAGCGGTCGTAGCCTTCCGGATGATCGGCCGCAAGGTGAACGTGGCCAGCTGATGCGAGCGGTGAACCGCTGGTCGTGATGACAATGGTTGTCGCACCGTTCCTGCGCGCAATGTCTGCTGCATCCATCAGGTCGCGCGTACGTCCGGAGTTGGAGATGATAACGGCGCAGTCGCCCGGACCGAGCATGGTGGCTCCCATCACCTGCATGTGACCGTCGCTGTAGGCGATGGAGGTGACGCCAAGCCGAAAAAACTTGTGCTGTGCATCCTGCGCGACGATGCCTGAGTTGCCCGCTCCGTAGAATTCGATCCGCCGGCCGGTCTGGTAGGTCGCGGCCAGCGCCCCCGCCGCCCGCTCCAGCGCGGCAGTATTGGCATCGCTGCGGTAGCGCAGAAACGCAGCCACCGTGTTGTCGATGACCTTGACGAGCACATCGCCGGTCTTGTCGTCGGCATCTACGCTGCGGTGAATGAACGGCACGCCTTCGCTGACACTGCCGGCCAGCTTGAGCTTGAAATCGGATAGCCCGTCGTACCCCATGCTGCGGCAAAAACGGATCACGGTCGGCTTGCTCACGTGCGCCCGCTCCGCAAGGACCGTCACCGCAAGATTGGCGAAAGTGCGCGGATCGGCGAGCACCAGCCGCCCCACGCGCTGCTCTGCTGGAGCCAATGACGGCAGCGAAGCGCGCAATCGCTCCAACATGCCGTGTTCGTTGGCGCGCAAAGGACTGCTTTCCGCGCTTTCCTCGTCGGCGCGGCTGAAGGAGGCGTTACGCCCGGGAGGTTCTGTACGCCCGGTCAGCATTCTTCGCTCCAGCAATAGCCGTCCCGGGCAATCATGGCGCTGGCAGCGCTGGGTCCCCAGGTGCCTGCCGCATAACTGCGCGGCTTTCCACTGCTCCAGGCTTCGAGAAGCGGCTCTACCCACTGCCACGCGGCCTCTTGCTCGTCACTTCGCACAAACAGGTTGAGGCGACCGTGAATAACGTCCAGCAGCAGCCTTTCGTAAGCGCCGACCCGCTCCGATCCGAAGCGGGTGTCGAAATCGAGGCCCAGGGCCACGGGCGTGAGCATCTGCCTATGTAGGGGCTCTGACCTTGCGCCGCCTTCAGAGTTTCTATCTCGGTCACCAAAATGGGCGGCATTCCCGTTTCCGGTCTTGCTTCCATTGCTCCAGCGCCCGTCCTGACCTTCGGCCAACAGATGGAGCTCGAGCCCGTCACGCGGCTGCAAATGGATCACAAGCTGGTTCGTCGCACCCTCGGGTGTCCGAAAAATCGGGTGCGGCGTGGGCCTGAAGTTGATCCGGATCGACGCCTCGCGCCCCGCAAGTCGTTTTCCAGTGCGGATATAGAACGGCACCCCTGCCCAGCGCCAGTTCTCTATTTCAGTGCGCAAGGCCACAAACGTCTCGGTGCTGCTTTCAGGGTCCACACCGGCTTCGTCCCGGTAGCCGGCCACCCTGCCGCCATCCGAAGTGCCGGCGGAATACTGGCCGCGCACCGCATGACGTTCGATGTTCTCTGCTGTCCAGGGTCTGAGCGAGCGCAGGACCTTGAGCTTTTCGTCGCGAATGGCATGGGCCGACGCATTGATGGGTGGCTCCATTCCGATGGCGCACACCAATTGCAGCGCATGGTTCTGCACCATGTCGCGCAGTGCACCGGTTTTTTCGTAGAAGGCACCGCGTTTTTCTACGCCCAAGTCTTCGGCGATCGTGATCTGGATATTGGCGATGAGCTCGCGCCGCCAAAGTGGCTCGAACAGCGCATTGCCAAAACGCAGCGCAAACAGGTTCTGCACCGATGGTTTGCCCAGATAGTGGTCGATCCGGAAGATTTGGTCTTCCCGGAATACCCGGCGCACGGTCGCGTTGATGGCGCGGTTGGATTCAAGGTCATGACCGAGTGGTTTCTCCAGCACGATTCGGGTTTGCGGCGTCGCCAGGCCCGCCGCACCAAGCTGCTCGCAGGCAACGGTGAATAATGCGGGCGCGGTCGCCAGATACATCACCACGGTGTCGGCATGTCGCTCGTCGAGGCGCGCCTTGAGCCGCTGATAGTCCTCAGGCTTCGATAGATCGAGCTGCACGAACTGGAGCAGCTGGGCGAATCGGCCAAACTCTTCGGCACTGGGTCGCTTGGCGCCTTCGACTTCGGCAAAGCGCGCCTCAATCAGACTGCGGTACTCCTCGTCACTCAATCCGTCCCGGGCGACACCGATAATTCGTCCGTCAGGCGGCAATGTTCCATGCCGGAAGGCCTGGAAGAGCGCAGGCATCAATTTGCGCCATGCCAGGTCGCCGGTGCCGCCAAAAAGTACCAAGTCAAAAGCCATGTGGATTTGCTCCCTTCATCGAAGAGTGCAATGTAACAATATTTCTGCATTTGACTTGATGTTTGAGTAACATAGTTACTTCGATCATCGGCGCAAGTTTGAATTTGCCTACGATGAAGTCCGATCAATTCTCTTGGCTACCGCTGGATCTGCAGCCTTGGCCCATTTCCCCAACGATTCAAGTGGTCCCATGAATCAACTCGAAGCTCTCAAGCAATACACCACGGTTGTGGCCGATACCGGAGATTTCCGGCAACTGGCGGCCTACCGCCCACAGGACGCGACGACCAATCCGTCGCTGATCCTGAAGGCGGTGCAGAAGGCTGACTATCAGCCGCTGCTGGCGGAAACCGTGTCGCGCTTCAGGGGCCGGGCGCTCGACGAGATCACCGATCGCCTGCTGGTGCGGTTCGGTACCGAGATTTTGGGCATCGTGCCGGGTCGCGTTTCGACCGAAGTCGATGCCCGGCTTTCGTTCGATACGGAAGCGAGCTACACGCGCGGCGAACGCATTGCAGAGCTCTACCAGGCCGAGGGCGTGCCGCTCGATCGGCTGCTGGTGAAGGTGGCGGCAACCTGGGAAGGCATTCGCGCCGCGGAGCGCCTGGAGCAGAGAGGCATTCACACCAACCTGACGCTGCTGTTTTCCTGGGCGCAAGCGGTTGCCTGCGGCGCTGCCAAGGTTCAGCTCATCTCGCCCTTCGTGGGCCGGATCTACGATTGGCACAAGAAGCAGGCCGGCACCGCGTGGGACGAATCCGCCCGCTCAGGCGCTGCCGACCCGGGGGTGCAGTCGGTACGGTCGATCTACGAAGACTACAAGCGGCATGGCATTGCAACCGAGGTGATGGGCGCAAGCTTTCGCAATATCGGCCAGATCACCGCGCTTGCAGGCTGCGACTTGCTCACCATTAGCCCGGACTTGCTGGCGCAGCTTGCCGCCTCCGATGCACCCTTGCCCCGTGCTTTGTCTGATCAGGTTCCTGCGGCAGATTCAGCCGGCTTATCGGCTGATGACGCAGCGTCGGCGCAAATACGATCCCGCGTTGCGACCCAGGAGGCAGCGTTCCGCTTCGCGTTGAACGAAGACACCATGGCAACCGAGAAACTCGCTGAAGGGATCCGCGCGTTCGCTGCCGATTCGGTGCGCCTCGATGCATTGATCCTCGCCGCCTGATCCGTTCGGGAGGGCGCATCCGTCCTCTGCCATTTCCATCACACATCCAACACCCCATCGGTTCTGCCCATGACTGCTCCCCGCTGCGATCGCACGCCTGCCTGGTCTGTTCTGAAGACCCATGCCGCAAATCATGGGCGCAGCTTTGATGTGCGCCATGCTTTCGTTACCGATCCAGGCCGCGTCGATGCGTTTTCGCAGGAAGCACCGTATCTTTTTGCTGATCTCTCGAAGAACCGCATCGACGCCGAAACCGAGAGCTTGCTGCTGCAGCTTGCGCGCGATTGCCAGCTCGAAGCGCAACGCGATGCCATGCTGCGAGGCGAGCCGATCAATACGACCGAGGGCCGCGCGGTACTGCACACCCTCTTGAGGGTGCCGGAAGAGGCGAATCCGGCAGCTGAAGCTGAGGGGAAGGAATCAACACCAAAAATCCCTCAAGCGAAGGATCTGCGAGCGCTAGCAGCTACAGAATACGAAGCAAATAATCTTTATACCGGGACTGGCGCCGCAGCGCCCGACTCATTGGAGCCCGCTCCATCGGCTTCACCAGCAACAGAAGGCGACGTCATCTCCCTTGATGCGGCACGGGCCGATGTTCTCGTCACGCGCGCCGCCATGCTGGAATACGCCGAGCGTGTCCGCGGCGACATCGCCATTACCGATGTCGTCAATATCGGCATCGGCGGGTCGGATCTGGGTCCTCAAATGGCGGTGCTCGCGCTGGAGCAATACCGTGCGCCGGGCAAGCGCTTTCATTTCGTCTCCAACGTCGATGGTCATGAACTGGCCGAGGTGCTGCGGCAGGTGCGGCCGGAGAGCACGCTGTTCCTGATTGCATCGAAGACTTTCACCACTGCCGAGACGATGACCAATGCAGCCTCCGCTCGCACTTGGTTCGTGGCTAACGGAGGAACGGATATCGCGTCGCACTTTGCCGCGCTCACCACCAATGTCGAAGCAGCCCGCTCGTTCGGGATCGGGACGACCTTCGGCTTCTGGGACTGGGTGGGTGGCCGCTACTCGCTCTGGTCGTCCGTTGGGCTATCGCTGGCCATCGCCATCGGCGCCCACGCGTTTCGCGACTTTCTGGCGGGTGCGCACGCGATGGACGAGCACTTTCGCAGCGCGCCGCTGGAGTCCAACCTGCCGGTTCGCTTGGGGCTGCTGGATGTCTGGTACCGAGACTTTCTCGGCTTCACCAGCCGCTGCGTGGCACCGTATCACCATGCGCTGCGCCGGTTGCCGGCTTATCTGCAACAGCTTGAGATGGAGAGCAACGGCAAGCGCGTCGATCGCGAGGGAGCTGTGCTGCCGTTTGCGACCTCACCAGTAGTGTGGGGCGAGCCGGGCACCAACGGCCAGCATGCATTTTTCCAGATGCTGCACCAGGGAACGGACGTGATCCCGGCGGAATTCATCGCTGTGCGCGATGCCATCCACGATCTACCCGGTCATCACGTGCAGCTATTGGCGAACGCGTTGGCGCAGGCCCAGGCACTGATGCAAGGGCAAGAAGATGCGGGCGGTCACCGCGACTTTCCGGGGAATCGGCCGAGTACCTTTTTCGTGCTCGAGCAACTCGATCCGAAATCGCTGGGCGCCTTGATCGCTTTGTATGAGCACCGGGTGTTCGTCAGCGGTGCGATCTGGGGCATCAACAGCTTCGATCAATGGGGCGTAGAGCTGGGCAAGATGCTCGCCAAGGACATCGCGCCGCGGCTCTCGACCGGCGACACGCGGGGGCTCGATGCTTCCACCGCCGCGCTGGTGGCACGGTTGCGTCACTGAAGGCGGCTACCATGCCGCCGGGGCATGTGCTCCCACCAACAACTGTTGAGGAGGAGCGAGCGATGATGAATTTCGGCCAAGCGCTAACCGTGTGTCTGCAGAAGAAGTACGTCGATTTTTCCGGGCGTGCCACTTTGGGCTCGGCCATCTGAACCGTCCTCATCCAGGCAACATCGGGCGACCGATAAAAAAACCCCGCAGGTCGCAAGACCCGCGGGGTTTTTTGTTGGCGATCTTTGCGATACGCTGCGTTCTGCCTCCACGAGCCCCGCGAGGCCAGGGTTTCCCTGGACTACGCGAAGCCTCCCCCTCGGGGGGTGGCGAATTACACGGAGCGAAGCGCAGTGAAAAGCCGGGGGGCGGACATCCTCACCTGCCCATGTCGCCCATGCCACCCATACCGCCCATGCCGCCACCCATGCCGCCGCCAGCGCCGGAATCATCCTTTGGCGCTTCAGCGATCATGGCTTCGGTCGTCAGCAGCAGCGATGCCACGGAAGCGGCGTTCTGCAGGGCAGTACGCGTCACCTTGGTTGGGTCCAGGATGCCCATTTCGATCATGTCGCCGTAGGTGTCGTTGGCAGCATTGAAGCCGTAGTTGCCCTTGCCTTGCAGCACGGCGTTGACCACTACGCTCGGCTCGCCGCCGGCGTTGTAGACGATTTCGCGCAGTGGCGATTCGATGGCCTTCATGATGAGCTTGATGCCGGCGTCCTGATCGGCGTTGTCGCCCTTCAGCTCGCCAACAGCCTGCTTGGCGCGCAGGTATGCCACACCGCCGCCGGCAACGATGCCTTCTTCCACTGCAGCGCGCGTGGCGTGCAGGGCGTCTTCCACGCGGGCCTTCTTTTCCTTCATTTCGACTTCGGTGGCAGCGCCAACCTTGATCACTGCCACACCGCCAGCCAGCTTGGCCACGCGCTCTTGCAGCTTTTCGCGGTCGTAGTCTGACGTGGCTTCTTCGATCTGCACGCGCACTTGCTTGACCCGCGCTTCGATGTCAGCAGCAGCGCCAGCGCCGTCGATGATGATGGTGTTTTCCTTGCCCACTTCGATGCGCTGGGCAGAACCCAGATCAGCCAGCGTGACCTTCTCGAGCGTCAGGCCAACTTCTTCAGCGATGACTTTGCCGCCCGTCAGGACAGCGATGTCTTCCAGCATGGCCTTGCGGCGATCGCCGAAGCCAGGAGCCTTCACAGCCACAACCTTGAGGATGCCGCGGATGGTGTTGACCACCAACGTTGCGAGCGCTTCGCCTTCGACTTCTTCGGCAACGATCAGGAGCGGACGGCCGGACTTGGCAACCTGCTCAAGCGTAGGCAGCAGATCGCGGATGTTGCTGATCTTCTTGTCGTACAGCAGCACGAACGGGTTCTCGAGGATCGCGGACTGCTTCTCGGGATTGTTGATGAAGTAGGGCGACAGGTAGCCGCGGTCGAACTGCATGCCTTCGACGACGTCGAGTTCGTTGTCGAGCGACTTGCCGTCTTCGACAGTGATGACGCCTTCCTTGCCAACCTTGTCCATCGCATCGGCAATGATCTTGCCGATGGATTCGTCGGAATTGGCCGAGATCGAACCGACCTGGGCAATTTCCTTGGACGTCGTGGTGGCTTTCGAAGCCTTCTTGAGCTGCTCGACCAGGGCTGCAACAGCCTTGTCGATACCGCGCTTCAGATCCATCGGGTTCAGGCCGGCGGCAACGTACTTGCTGCCTTCGCGCACGATGGCCTGCGCCAGTACGGTGGCGGTGGTGGTGCCGTCACCAGCGTTGTCCGATGTCTTGGAAGCCACTTCCTTCACGAGCTGGGCGCCCATGTTCTGCAGCTTGTCCTTGAGTTCGATTTCCTTGGCGACGGACACACCGTCCTTGGTCACCGTGGGGGCACCGAACGAGCGCTCGAGCACCACATTGCGACCCTTGGGGCCGAGGGTGACCTTGACGGCGTTGGCGAGAATGTTCACGCCCTCGACCATGCGTGCGCGGGCTTCGCCGCCGAAGACTACATCTTTTGCTGCCATGATGATTTCCTAAAAACTATGAATGAAATTGGCTTCTAGCGCTTATCTGGTAAGCGCTAGAAGCTATGAATAGGTGAGTATTGGCAAACGCGGAAAAGCGTGTGCGATTACTTCTCGACCACTGCGAAAAGGTCTTCTTCCTTCATCACCAGCAGCTCGTCGCCATCGACCTTGACGGTCTGGCCGGAGTACTTGCCGAACAACACGCGGTCGCCGACCTTGACGCCGACAGCGGAGATTTCGCCCTTGTCGTTCTTCTTGCCTGGGCCAACAGCCAGGATCTCGCCCTGATCGGGCTTTTCAGCGGCCGAGTCCGGGATCACGATGCCGGAGGCGGTTTTGGTTTCGCTGTCAATACGCTTGACGATTACGCGATCGTGCAGGGGACGAAGTTTCATGATTGCTCCTGAAATAGGGGTGAAAAAACGGGATAAAAATGCGAAAAGTGCCGCTGGGCGGCACTTCGGGTGAGTTTGACTACTTCGGCGCCATCGCCTGTTAGCACTCAACTTCCGCGAGTGCTAATGATAGGGGCAAACGCGAAGGTTTCAAGGGGCGACGGCAAACGAGGGCTTGTAACTGCGTGCGTTGCGGCGCGTTTGAAACCGGAAATTGCTCCGGGTTCAGCTGGGGCTCAGAACGCGGCGGGCCGCCACTTCAGCAAGCGTTTTTCCAGGGAGGTGAGCAGGTAATCGGCAAACAGCGCGACCACCGCCAGCACGATCATCGCGGCGAACACGCCGCTGGCGTTGAAGGCGCCCTGAGCCGTCGATATCAACAGGCCGATACCTTCCTTGGCTCCGAGAAATTCACCCACTACAGCACCTACCAAAGCAAAGCCGAAGCTCACATGCAAGCTGGCCAGAATCCACGACATGGCCGATGGGATCACCACCGCCATCGTCACTTGTCGTGGCGACGCTCCGAGGATTTGCGCATTCGCGATCATGTATTTGTCGGCCTCACGCACACCCTGGAACGCATTGCCAAAGACCACGAAAAACACCATGACGACGGCGAGCGCAACCTTCGATGCCATGCCCAAACCAAGCGCGATGACGAAGACCGAGCCCAACACCACCCGCGGGATCGAATTGGCGATCTGGATGTAGAGGCTGAACACATCGGACAGTAGCTTGTTGCGCCCCAGCAAGATGCCGCAGATCACACCGCCGATGCCGCCGATCAGAAAGCCAATGATGGTTTCTTCGAGCGTCACCGCTACCTGCAGCCAGAGCGGCCCTTGCGAGGTGCCGTCGCGAATCCATTCGACGATCTGACCGTAGATCATCGAGGGCATGGAATAGAAAAACGGATCGATCCACTTCATGCGCGCCGACAGTTCCCAGCCGCCCAGGATGACGATCAAGACCACCACGCGCAGCATGATGATGGTGCGGCGGTAGTTGCGGATGCCGCGCTGCGCGACTTCCGATTCCCGGGCCAGCGCGGCGTCGCTGAGCGAGGAGGGCAGGCCCGAAGGCGCCGGGGCGGTCGACGGGAGCGGCCCGGCGCCAGCGCCCGGCGTGACGCCTGGAGGAGATATGGCATTCATGAGGGTGCTGCGTTTGGTGGGGGAGGGGAGGGCGTCAATCAATGGATGGCGACTTCTTCGCGCAGGTCGGCCCAGATGCGCTTGGAGAGCTCGATGAACTGTGGCGCGTAGCGCACTTCGGACATGACGCGCGGGCGTGGCAGATCGATCTCATAAACGCGCTTTAACGTGGCCGGCCGCGCTGACAGCACAAACACGCGGTCGGCCAGTGCAATCGCTTCCTCAAGGTCGTGCGTAACGAACACCACTGAGCCGCCATTGCCCGACCAGATCTGCAACAGCTCGTCCTGCATCAGCGTGCGCGTCTGCATGTCGAGCGCCGAAAACGGCTCGTCCATCAACAATATCTCGGGCTGGTTGATGAAGGTCTGTGCCAGCGCCACGCGCTTGCGCATACCGCCGGAGAGCTGGTGCGGATAGTGGTTGCCGAAGCCGTCGAGCCCGACACGGTGAATCCAGTCGTCAGCCATGCGGTGCGCCTCTGTCTTCGACTTGCCGCGAAACATCGGACCTGCCGCGATGTTGTCACGCACGCTTTTCCAGGGAAACACCGCATCGGCCTGAAACACGAAGCCGATGCGCGGATCGATACCGTCCACTGGATGCCCCATGATTTCGACCTCGCCCACCGTGGGCTTGAGCAGGCCGGTGATCATGTTCAGCGTGGTCGATTTGCCGCAGCCGGTAGGGCCGACGATTGCCACAAATTCGCCGCGCGCCACCGACATGGTGAAGTTGCGCAGCGCTACGGTCGCATCGCCGGTGTTGGAGATGAAGCGCAGCGAAACATCGTGGAAGTCGATGGCCGGAGCGGAGCCGGCACTGGCGCGGGCCGAGTCGCTCATTTCGCCGCCGCATCCAGGTAGGCGTTGCTGAATGTCTTGGAGAGGTCAATGTTTGCCTTCTTGACCAGCGGCTTGTAGGTAGAGAGCACTTTCAGCACGGTTTCGGGACCGCCTTCGGGCATCCTCGCGTCGGTGGTGAACATCGGCAGCGAACTCTTGATCGCGCCCACATACATGGCTTTGTCAGCGCCGTAATAGTCTTTTGGCATCTGGTCGGCAATGTCTTCAGCCGAGTGCGTGCTGATGTACTTCATCGTGCGGGCAAAAGCGTGCGCGAGCTTGGTCGCTTCTGCCTTGTGCGATTCGGCCCAGCTGTTCTGCACATAGAGGCTCGCAGCCGGATAGATTCCGCCGAGCGTTGCCCTTGCGCCTTCTTCGGTGCGTAGATCGACGAGCACCTTGGCATCACCCGTTTTGAGCAACTGCGAAATGGTGGGCTCGGTTGTCATGCCGGCCTGGATGCGGTCCTGCTTGATGGCCGCGATGAAGCTGTTGCCGGCGCCTACGGGCAGCAGCGAATAGTCTTTCATGGCAATGCCCTGGCGATCGGCCAGATAGCGGGTGAGGAAATCGGTGGACGATCCCAGACCCGTCACGCCCAGCGTCTTGCCCTTGGCATCGGCCATGCTCTTGAAGGTGGGCGCAGCCTTGGTCGAAACCATTTCCACCTCGCCAGGAACCTTGCAGAAAACAGCGATGGCTTCGGTTTCCTTGCCTTTACTCTGCAGATCGATGGTGTGATCGTAGAAACCCACCACGGCCTGCACCGATCCGGCAATCAGCTGGTTTTCGGCGTCGACGCCAGCGGGCTGCGACTGCAGCTCAACGTTGAGACCTTCGTCCTTGAAATAGCCGAGTGCTTCGGTGAGCTTGGCTGGCAGATAGATGATCTTGTTGATGCCACCCACCATGATGGTGACGTCTGGGTCAGCGGCGCTGGCAGCGGGAACGGCCGCGCAAAGGGCGGTGCCAATGGCGGCTGCGAGCAGGTTGCGTTGAATACTGGTGCGCATGAAATGTCTCCTGATAGTTGGCGATCGGTGAGAGCTCAGTCTAGAAACCGCCATCCTTCGATCAGCTTTCGCTGCTACGCACCAAACATCGTGGTTAACCCTGAGCGCATCCCGCCGTAGACGCCGGTTGCGCAGACAGATGGTCCCTAGAATTCGCCACCCGACCATGAAGCTGCTCCTGATCGAAGACACCCCGGACCTCGCGCACTGGCTGGCCAGTCTGCTGCGAGCGCAGGACTTCGTGGTGGACCATGTGCTGGACGGCCAGGCAGCGGACGATCTGCTGCGCGCGGGTCACTACGACGTGGTGCTGCTGGACCTGAACATCCCGAAGCTCTCGGGCAAAGGCCTGTTGCGAAAGCTGCGCGAGCGCGGCGACGATGTTCCCGTTCTGATCCTCACGGCAACTGCCTCGCTGGACCAGAAGGTGCTGTGCCTGGAGATTGGCGCGGACGACTATCTTGTCAAACCATTCGAAGTACGCGAGTTGGTGGCGCGCATCAAGGCGCTGGTGCGGCGACAGATGCCCGGCAAGGCCAACACGATCAGTTGCGGCGATCTCAATTACGACCTTCGCACCCGTCAATTCACGCTGGCGGGCGAGTCGCTTGCCTTGCCGCCGCGAGAGCGGACGTTGCTCGAAACATTGATGGTGAAGGCGGGCACGACGGTCTCCAAACAAGAGCTCCTCAACGCTCTCTTCAGCTTGGACGATGAACCCAGTACCGATGCCCTGGACATTTACCTTCACCGTTTGCGCAGAAAGCTGGAGGCGTCGCAAGCCACCATCATTACCCTGCGTGGCATCGGTTATCTGCTGCAGACCCGGCTCGACCACTGATTGGCATCATGGGTAGTTTGCGTATCCGTCTGGCGATCTGGCTGCTCGTGCCGCTCTCGGTATTCGTGGCGATCAGCAGCTGGCTCAACTGGAACAACGCCGCAACAGTGGCCGACTATGTGCAGGACCATGACCTGCTGTCGTCCGCCAAGGTGTTATCGGACCGCCTCATTTGGGAGGGCAATGACGTGCAGGCCAGCGTGCCGCCCTCTGCGTTG
>JBBSUX010000038.1:0-17827 GCA_038234045.1 Burkholderiales bacterium | reverse complement strand
TCCGCGAGCAGCAGCGGCGGCCATTTCGACGAGTTCTGCCAGGCCATGATGAATCGGCTTGGTCAAGCGCGTTCGGCGCTTGAAATGGCCGCCATTCTGGGCATGCTGTTCGACACGACAGACTTGGCGGCGCTGTGCGGTGCGGACCGCACCAGTGCTGCATGCGAGCGCGGACTGACCACTGGGCTTCTGGTAGCGCGCACGGATCAGCAGCTTTCGTTTTTTCATCCGCGGCTGCGTGAGCATCTTTTGACCTCGACGCCGCTTGCCGTTGTCGAGCAGCAGGCGCGGCAGGCCGCACGCTTGATGGCGCAGCAACAGCGCCATGCCGAGGCTGCGCGTCTCTGGCAACTCGGCAAATCTGAAGACGAGGCCCGCGATGCTTGGCGCGCGGCAGCCCAGCACGCGATGGAAGCGGACGATTACTCCTCCGCCTGCGACAGCTGGGACCAGCTCAGCCAGCTGGATGATCCAAATACAGTCGAAGGAGTGAACGCCCGCATTGCGCTTGCGCGCTGCCTCATAGCCCGCGACGGTTATGGCTCTGCGCACGCGCACAGCATCGCCCTTCAGGCACACCAAACCGCGAGCTCGATCCAAGCGATGGATGCGGACACTGCTTTCGGCGCACTGGCCTTGGCTTACCTGGGATCCAGCTCGCAAGGCCATCTACAAGGCGTTGAATACGCCCAGAAAATGCTGGATTCGGCAACCACGCCCGCTCAGCAATACACCGCGTACTGGGCACTGGGAAACACCATGTTCTGGCTCGCAGACTTCGTATCGGCTCGTGGCTGGCTGGAGCGCAACATCAAGCTTGGTCTTGAGCTGACCCTGCAGCAGCGGATGTCCTATTTCCCGTCTGATTTGGCTGTCTTCGCGCGAGCCGAAATGGGCTGGCTGCTATGGTTCGTTGGCGAACCTGAGGGTAGCAAGCAGATGGTGGAGGAGGCCGCCACGTTCGCGGCCGGCTCCAGCACCAAACAAGATTTGTGCATCGCCAGCTGTTTTGCGGGCTTCGTGGCATGGTGCGACGGCGATCAAACGGCACTCCCCGCACACGCAGAAGCAGCAGCAGCTACGGCAGTACGGGAAGGGTTCGGATTCTGGTCCTGCGTGGCCGATCTCCTGCGGGCACTCGCCTACGCCAACAGCGCGCGGCCGATCGATCTGCCAGAGCTGATTCGCAGTTCAGAAGGCCTGTTGCAGGGCTACGCAGCCGCACGGGGTACAGCGCACTGGCTCGTGGCGGGTTCTCTGGTTGCAAGTGGCCAGCAAGAGGTCGCGGTCCGGCTCATTGAGGACACGCTGGCGGCATTGGCCGAATCCGAGCACCGCCAATGCAGCATGGACTTGTGGCGCTTGAAATCTCTTGCACTTGCGCAGCTCGGCCGCACGGCACTGGCGGACACCGCCTTTGCAACCGCAGTTCTGCAGGCACGGGCATTGGGCGCACATGGCTGGCTGGCGCGCTGGGTACCACCGATGGCGACGTAGGACGTTGCCTACGTGCAACGCGCAGAAATTACATTCGGCAACTCTTCTAACGGTTATCTAACGCCAGTTGCCTAGGATCCGCCACCTTTTTCGAAAAGGTCGTCGATCCACCCAAGAGGCAGCATGGCCATCATCACTCCCTTCAAAGTCCGCGCGCTCGCTCGTCGTCACGGCACGCGCAACGCCGGTTTTACATTGGTCGAAATGGCCATCGTCCTCGCCGTGATCGGTTTGATCATCGGCGCCATCGCCATCGGCAAGGACGTTCAGCGCAACGCTGAATACACCAAGATCAAGAACAAGTTCGTCGATCAATGGGAACAGGCTTACAACGCCTATTACCAGCGCGCTGGCGTCGTGGTGGGCGATTCGCAAACGGCACCCCGCATCATGGTCGACGGCGCGAATTACACAGCCGGAAATAGTGCGCCGGTATCTGGCGGCGACATGACGGCGGTTGCCGGTCAGAAAGCCATCTGCAACGGCGCTGCGGCGGCCGGGATGACGCGGGCCGTAGAAACGATCGCGGCCAACAACCTCCGCATAGAAATGAACCGCATGGGTGTTCGCATGCCCCCGGGCCGTGCAGAAGGCTCCGAAGACCGCTACGTCTACCTCGACACCAACGGCAACCCGCAGGAAGTTCAGGTCTGTTTCCAATGGAACCCGCCGGGCAGCGCCGATGGCGCCGGAAACGTGATGGTGATTTCTGGCCTCACCCCTGATCTGGCGCGCATGCTGGATCAGATGATCGACGGCAAGCCGGATTCGCGGGAGGGTCGCTTCCGGCTGCAAGGGGTGGCCAACGGAACACCCAATGGCCCTGGCGTCGAATGGGCGGGCAATAACCAGGTGGGGACGACTGAGGGCGCGGCGGGCGCCACCTCCAGCAGCGGTCGCGCGTTTGATGAAGACCAGGTCATCACATTGACCGCCATCTACAAGATGAATCAGTAAGCCCGGCCGCACGGGATCCTTCACATCATGCATACCATATTTTCTGCATCCCAACCGCGTCTCTCCATGTCGCGCTCACTGCGGCCCCGTCGCCAAGGTGGCTTCACCTTGGTGGAACTCGCGATCGTGCTCGCTGTCATCGGCCTGATCATCGGCGCAATCGCCGTTGCGAAGGATGTTCAGCGTAACGCCGAATACGCCAAGATCGCCAATAAGTTCGCCTACCAGTGGAAGGCGGCCTATGACCAGTACTACCAACGTACCGGCGTCGTCGTCGGAGACTGTCAGCAGGCGCCAACTTACATGGTCAATGGCTCGGAGACGTCCTTTGGCGGCGCCCAATCGTGCACCCGCCCCGGTGGAAGCGCACAGGCCGGGATTCCCGAGAATTTTTCGGGCACTGCACTGAAGATCTGCAATGGCCAAGGTTACGCCGCGAACCAAGTGGGTGCCGGAGACGCGACGCTGGCAACACAAAATCTGCGCGCGTTGATGGAGCGCGCAGGCGTTCGTCCACCTCCCGGTCGTGGCGAGGGCCAGGAAGACCGTTACCTGTACCAGGACAGCAATGGCAATGCGGCCGAGGTGCAGGTGTGCTTCCAGTGGAATCCTCCGGGAACCGCCAGCGGCGCAGGCAATGTCATGGTGATCCGCGGCCTGACGCCGGACCTAGCCCGCTTCATGGACCAGATCATCGACGGCAAGCCCGACTCCCGTGAAGGCCGTTTCCGCATCCAGGGTCGCCCGACCCACTCCAGTGCCACCGAGGCAAATGCGCCCGGTACGCAGTGGGAAGCGAACAACACCATTGCCAGCAATATTCAGGCGACGGACCAGGCAACAGGCGCTGCAACTCCTGGGGCTGCCACCACCACCGGACGTCAATATGACGAAGATCGCGTGGTCCTTCTGACCGCTCACTGGATCATGGCGGAGTGAAGAAGCAGGTTCGGGATTCCTTGCCGACAGGCAGGCGTGCGGCGGCACTCCTGGCATTGGCCGCTGCCACAGTGGCGCTCATAGCCGGAGCGTGGTCGGCCCAAAGGGGTCTCCAGGAGAGCAGGTTGGAGCGCGGCGCTGCCATTTCGCTCACCGGCCGCTTGGACGCCGCACGTGGCCTGATGCCGGAGGTGCAGCGGCGGGAGCGGTTTGCGGTGCTCGCCGAAGAAGCGGCTGCGCAGTCACGCAAGCTCGGCTTCGACCCGACCGCATGGGCCGAGCGCCGCATCACCCGTGCCGGCGCTCCGATCAGCCGTAACGATGCCAATGCTCTGCTGCGACAAGTGGGTGGCGGCGGAAGTGAAGGGCTTTTTGCAGCCGACAGTTTCGAGCTTTCCGTACTTTCCAGCGATGCTGGCCTGTTCCATGCGCCCTCGCTCAACGACAAGGGGCTCACCCTTGCCATGAGCGGTGTTCTGTATTTCCCGCTGACGGCGAACGCTACGCGATGAACTTCGACAATTTCGTTTTTGTGACCGTTGGCGGGTGGACCAGGTGGTCGGACGGCGCGCTCGAGGAAATGGAGCCTTGGGGGCGGGTGAAGGGGATAACACTCGTCGTCACCGACTTTGAGGAAGCCCCGATGGGCTGCTACCGGTTTGACGGTGGCAAGGGAGCCTACGCGCTCCCGATGATTGAAAAGCGGGCACGCGCCGAAGGCGTAATCGAAGGTGTCGCCCATATCGTTGCCCACGAAGTTCTTCCAGCGGCGGACGGTTTCCAGACATTCCACACGGCCGTCGCGCTCGAGTTCTGGCAGCGCTTGCAACAGTGGGCGACACAGCAGCGCGATCACTGCCTGGTCATGCCCCTTGGCGCATTGCTTGCCGATCGCCTCGGCCCTCTTCAGGCACGGGTAGTGCGGCTAGAACGAACCTTTCATTGCCACATGCATACCAGCGCCGGGCCGGCCTATGTGTGCGCGACCGCAGTAAGCGACCGTATCGACGACATGCGAACAGCTGTGCGAGTGCTCGCCGGACTCACCAGGATCGACCTGGGCCGCGGTGTGAAGGCGCCAGTTCAGTGGGTCAACCTGCTCCTGCAGGATGAAGCCAGTGAAGGCATTTTACTGGCCGAATGGAACGATTCGGCAGTTCTTCACGGAGTGCCGGTCCGGCCAGCGCGGACCGCCGACAACGTCTCGGCCGTGTCGGTAGCCGGGCTTATCGCACTGTTGAGCGATACCGGAATTGGTGGCGCGGTCAACCCCCCACTTCAGCGCTTCGCGTGGCAGAGCGAACGTTTCGTACTACCGGCAGCGGTGGTATGCACTGCACTGGCTGTGGGCCTGTTCACGCTCGGCGCGTATTTCCACGGAGAGAGCGCGAAGCAGCACGACGCCAACGCGCGCTTTCGCACAGAACTGGCGCAACTTGAATCGCGCATTGCGAAGGTCAGCAGCGAGCAGCCGAATCCGGGCTATCTCGCTGTGGCGAGCTTCGCCAGCAAGCTGGGTGATGGAGCGCGCTTCGACCCGGTACCCATGCTTGCGCTGCTGCGCAACGCGGCAAGCGACGACATCGATATCAAGCGATTGCGACTCGAGGGCTCCACCGATGGTGCCCACAGCTTCCGTGTGGATGGCGTGATGGCAAGCAGTGATGTTCTTTCCATGGGCCGTTTCGTTTCCCGGTTGCGGCAGGCTGGCTGGACGACTCAACCGCTGGAACCTGCAGATACTGCGGCGGGCGCCTTTTCGTACCGCCTGGTGGCATCCGGCATTGCCGGAACTGATCGGCCAGGAGCATTCTGATGAAATACGCCGCGCTCTGGCTTGATGCAGTCATCGTGTTGATCCTTGCCTGGTCGATCTACGCGCTTTCCGCGACGGCGACTCGCCGCCTCGTTTTGCCGCGCGTTCCGGCGGCGGAGCTGCGGAGCACTCCTGGCAAGCCGCTTGCCGACGAGAGGCAAGTCGCCGCGACCTTGCGCACCATCGGGCAGTTCGCCCAGCGCCGTGACTATGGTCCGCGTGATCTTGTCGCCCTGCCCGCTCGGGGCATCCTTACCGCTGCGGGAACCCGTGTCGCAGTGCAAGGACCGACCATGCCGAATCGCGAGCTCACGGTTCGCATGCAATCGGATGCAGGCCAGCTTGCTGTTATCGACGGGCAGCTGGTTCGCAAAGGCTCACTTCTTCCCGAGGGCGGCAAGGTGCTTCACCTCGAGCCGGGCGCCGTGGTTGTGCAGGAGCGCAACGGAAGGCAGAAGCTCACGGTTCCGGTCGACAGCATGCGGGTAGGCACGCTTCGCGCAGCCGACGCCACTGGAGCGACCGTCCGGGAACGGCAATTTGACAGCCGTCGTGGAGCGCGTCATCCCGGGGCGGATCTGCGATGAGACGCGATCTGGTCATTGGCGTGGTTGCGGGGCTTCTGGTGGTAGCTGGCGCGGCGTTCGTTGTGCTGCGGCAATCTCCGGATCTCGGAGGCAATGGCAGCGCTGGCCCACGCGCGGCTTCAACGTCCAGCACTCCTTCCCTCACGCCGCCCTCGCCAGCACGGAGCATCGCTCCTGCTCAAACGTCCCGCCTCGGCTCGGCAGATGGCACCATCAGCCAATCGTCGCCGTCGACGCCCGGTAACACCACGGCGCCTTGGCTTTCCCGAGCAAGCGGCGCGAAACCCGCAGCGACTACACCGCCCGGTATCGCAGTTGGCCAGGAAGGCGCTCCCAGCCTGGAGTCCATCCAGCAAAGGCTGCAGCGCATTGCTGCATCAAGCCAGCCGAGTACGCGCGAACTCGACGCCGTGCTCGCAGATCTGCAACGCAACCAGGGCAGCAAAGTCGTCGCGGGCGTCGATCTACAAGCCTTGAGGGACAACCTGGTCCGCAATGAACGGATCAAGCAGTTAGCCGAACAGATCAGGATCATTGCCGCATCGCCCGGGCCCGACACCGCGAGCAAGTTGCAACCGCTGATGGCCGAAATTCAAAGGCAGCAGGCGGCCATGCAGCCTGTCGGCTCGCCCGCCGGCATCGCGGCGCCCGTACCCGCGCCCGGTGCAGCGCGACCAGCGGGAACAAATCCGCCTGCTTCAAGCGCGAGCAGCGCAACGCACTGATGCGAGTCCGGTCACGCCCAACTCACGCATGCACGGCCCGGGCCGCACGCTTGCGCCAGCGTTGCAGGCATAGCAATGGTTTTTCCCTGGTCGAGATGGCGATAGTGCTGGTGGTCCTCGGTCTGATCAGCTGGACCGTGTCTTCGGCCTACGACAACACGGGTCCGGCGCGTGACCGGGCCATTGCCTTGCAGACCGGGGAAGCATTGCGCGAGGCGCTGCGCGCGTTCGCCTTGCAGAACGCTCGACTTCCGTGCCCGGACACGGTCGGCAGCGGCGATGAAAACCTGACGCCTGCAGGAGCCTGCGCCGAAGCTGCAGCGGCAGGTTGGCTGCCTTATCACGCGCTCGGTCTGGACATGCCAAAAGCGTCGCTGCGCGCCTCTTATGCGGTGCATCGCAATGCGTCTGCTTCGACTGGTGATGCCGATCTGGCAGTGCGTACCGAGCGCACGGGCGATGCGCCGGGCGCCGCTGGCTATCGCAATGTGCGTGACCTGCTCGCGGGACTGCGCAACGCCACCAACGAACCGGCGAACTCCGCCATGGCCAGCATTACTGGCGACGCCGCTGCATCTGGGGCCATCGATTGCAGTGCCAACGACCGATCAGAACTGGCCTTCTTCCTAATTTTTCCCCTGTCGGACCGTGATGCCGACGGAAAACGACTCGACTCCGTCCATGCGGGGTCGGCACTTTCCAGTCTCCTTTGCGCGTACGCCCCCGGTACGCCCCTCACGTTGGATCACGACGACGTGGTCATCGCCGAATCGAACGTCTCGCTCGCGGGTTGGCTCGGTGCGCGAGTCCCCTGAGCCATTGGCCGAAAGAAACATCACTCCATGCAGCCGACCCTTTTCACATCTCAACCGCTGCGATCGGCACGCCCCCGGTTGCTCACCCTCGCAGTCTTTGCCGGACTCGTTTTGGCGGGTTGCGCCCAACACCCTCCCCGCAGCGCGAAAAGCCTTGGAGAGCCGGACATGGAGTCCGTCCAGCGCATGCGAGAGCAGGTAGTCGCGGAATCCCGCAAGTTCCTCGCACAACAGGATCTGCTCGCAAAGGAAGCGCGCCAGCCCGCTCCCGCGCCGCTGATCTCGCCAGTAGCTCCCAAGTTCGATCCGCTCGAAGGCAAACTGATTACGGTTTCGATGTCGCGCGCCAACATTGGCCAGATCCTCGCGGCATTCGCGGACAGCGCGAAGATCAACCTGATCGTCGATCCAGCGGTGTTGACTGGTGGCCAGCTATCGGACATGTACTTGCGTGAGGTGTCGCTGCGAGAAGCGTTCGATCAAGTGTTGCGCACCTACGATGTGGCGGGAGACATCAAGGGCAATACCCTGAGGGTCACGCTCAACGAAGAGCGCATCTTTTCGCTCGATTTCCTCAACAGCAGCACGAGCATGAATCTGTCTTCAGGCGGCAATGTGTTCGGCAACACGTCGGGGTCGGGCGGGTCGGGCGCCACCAATGCATTGCGGGGAGACCTTTCGATTTCGGGGGGCGGAGGCGTCAAGGCCGATCCCTATGCCGAGATCGAGAAAACCGTGCGAGTCATCCTCGGCGAAGACCAGCGTAAAAACGGATCGGCCAGCCAAAACAGGGCGAGGCCGGTCAACGTTTCAGCCGTAGCCGCAGCCACCAATTCCGGCGTGGTGGTCGCACCCGGTGCGGCCGCCTCCAACGATTCGCTCGCCGACAGCGAGGACGATGCGACGGCTTTCAGCCTGAACCGCATGAGCGGTTCGCTATACGTGAAAGCCCGGCCGTCGAAGGTGCGGGCAGTGGAAAAAATGCTGGCCAGCGTCCAAAAAATGCTGCGCAAGCAGGTCTATATTGAAGCGCAGCTGATCGATGTGCAGCTTTCGGACAATTTTGAATTCGGCGTGGACTGGAACATCCTGCGGGGCAGGCTCGTGGCAGGTTTCGGGGGAACGCCACTGGCAATCGGATCCGCAACCGGAATTCTTCCGACCACCAACATCTCGCCAGGCTTACCGGGTCGTGCCGTCACCATTCCTGCAGCCCTGATCGGTAGCACCAGCGGTCCGGCTCTCGGAATAGGTTATCAGGGAAGCACCTCGAGCGTCGTCATCAACGCGCTACGCGCGTTTGGCAACCTTAAAGTTCTTTCCAATCCCAACGTGCAGGTCCGCAATGGCACGCCTGCGCTGCTTTCGGTCGGCACCAGCACGCGCTATGTGGCAAGGTCGTCGTCGACGCAGGTGATTCCTGGTGGGGGTGCCAGCACCACGACATCCGACGTTCAGACCGATTCGGTTTTCTCTGGCGTGATGGTCGGTGTCATGCCGTATGTACGGGACGATGGCCGTATTGAACTGCTGGTCAATCCAATGCAGAGCGAGGTCGATCCGAAAAGCCTCCAACTGGTCGACGTCAATTCCACGAACCGGGTGACGTTGCCGGTCGTAAACTTTAAAGGCCTCACGACGACGCTCAATGTTGGTGATGGCGACGTCGTCCTTGTAGGCGGGCTCATCGACCAGCGCTCCACCAACAACAACCGCGGTGCGCCCTATGCATCGGACGTTCCGATTCTCGGCAAGTTGTTCGACAACGTCGCCGACACCAATAGCAGTCGTGAGTTGATCATCGTATTGAGGGTCCGCTCGATATGAGCCTGATCTACGACGCCATCCGGGAAAACGAGGCCCCGACGAGCGGCCCGATGCCGGAGCCGGCGGCCGGCCTGTCCTTGGCCAGAAGGACTGAGCGCGGGCAGGCGTCGTCATGGCCGGCGGTGATCGTTTTTCTCGTCATCGTGGTGCTCGGCGCGCTGGTGCTTGGGTGGTGGTATCACGCACGAACGGTTGCTTTCACGCAGCCGGTGGCAAATGAAGCAGCAACAGGCGCTGCCTCACTCGTGGCGCCCTTGTCATCGCCCTCGCGCTCGCAAACGGCTGCTGTCGTGGTGCCGTCTGCGCCCGCACCGATCGTTGAGAGCACCGCAGCCGAAACGCCGCAATCAAGCGTTGGCACCTTGAGTGTCAACGCACTCGCGCCGCCCCCTTCTGCCGTGGCCGAAGTCACCACGAAAGAACATGTTCGTTCCAATGCGGAAGAGTTCCCCGCAAGCGCGGCTAGCGCAGGTTCCTCGCCGGACCAGATGGCTATGGCCCCAAGCGCTGGCCCACGTGGCAGAGCCAGTGCGGATGCGCCCGATGTAGCGCGCTCACCTGCGGCTCACCGCACGCGCACGTCTCAAGGCAACCGGTCGCTTCCTGAAAACGTGGCGCGTGCGAGTCGAGCACCCCACAAATCCCCTGCCCCCGCGGTAACGGCCGCGAATGCCCGGGCAAGCCTTGCGGCAGCACAACCGATCACACCAGGGCGTGCGTCGCCTGCCACCGCCCATCAGCAATTCGACGCTTTCATGCAGGCGATGCGAAGCAACGATTTGACGGTTGCGGACTCGCGGTTAGCAGCATTACGGCAGGAGCTCGGACCGAACAGTCTTACGCTGCTGCGCGCCGAAAGCTGGCTTGCGCTGGCGCACAAGGATCTGGTGGCAGCACGCCGCGGCTATACCGCACTGCTCGAACGCCTGCCGGGCGACGAAGAAGCCTCCATCAACCTTGCGTCGGTCGAACTGCAGGAGAACCATGTCGCGGCAGCGCGTGAGGTTCTTTCGGATGCGTTGCGCACGCATCCGGATTCCGAAGCTTTGAGCGGAGCTATTGCCCGCTTTCAGGAGATCAGACGCTGATGGCCATTACCGCGTTGCACGCGAAGTTAGGCCTGGTGCGTAACCCGTTCCCGCCGACGCCGGACGCTGAGTGCTACTTTTTCACCGAACATCTGCACGAGCAGCTGGCAGAGCTTTCGCACTGCATCGAAGTTCGAAAGGGCTTCATGCTACTGACCGGCGAAGTAGGGCTCGGAAAGAGCACGCTTGTGCGCCGGCTGATGGAATCGCTATCGGCAGAACACACGCGTACTGCGCTGGTCCTGAACACTTTTCTGCAAGGCGCAGATCTGCTGGCTTCCATCCTTCGGGATTTTGGTGTCGCTCCCGGTGGATCGCTGGATGAAGACCTTTCCAGACTGAACCGGTTTCTTCTGGACCGCCATCGGGAAGGCATTACCTGCCTGCTCATCGTGGACGACGCCCAGAACCTCGAGCCGGCTTCCCTGGAGTTGATGCGCCTGCTGTGCAACCTCGAAACAGCGCAGGAAAAATTGCTCCAGATCCTGCTGGCCGGCCAGCCGGAGCTCGAAGTCACGCTGGCCGCGCCCTCCTTGCGTCAGTTGCAAAGCAGGATCGTGAAGCATGTCCGGCTATGTGAGCTCTCACTGCACGAGGTTTCGCGGTATTTCGATTTTCGTGCCAATGCAGCTGGTGCCGCTGGCCGCATAGGTCTGCAAACGCGCGCCGCCCGTGTGCTGCACGTAGCGACCGGCGGCAACCTCCGCCACATTCATCTCGTACTGGATCGTTGCCTGTACGGCCTGTCCGCCACAGGCTCGCTCACGATCGATCCAGCGTTGGTTCGCACTGCCCTTGATGACGTATCGATACAGCGGAGCAACGCCCGACGTGGGTACGTCCGCTCGCGCCCATTTGCCTTGATGCTGGCTGCGATTCTGGGTGTAGCCACTGTTGCGGCAGGTGCGTCATGGGTCCGCAGCAATGTCGGCCCCGTCGCGCACCCGAATGTGCTAACAGTCGCCCCAGCGACCGTTTTGCCCGTGCAGCGCCAGATTGCCGAAGTGCCAGCGACTCAGCCTGTAAAGGCGGTTTCCGAAAAGCCCGTGGACCAACAGATAAAAGCCGCGGCCGCACGCGACCAATGTGTGTCGCGCTTGCAGGCCCAAGGTGCCATCGGCCGGCAGGAGGTGTCGGCTCACACGGCGCAGGAACTGGGCGCGGTCGACGGTCTTTGTTGGGAACGTCAGGACGGACGTCAATGGGTCGTCTGGCACAGCGACGCGGGTCGCGAAGCGGCGCCTGCTAGTGCCTCGTCGGCCGCAGTGCTCTCCTTGCAACATTCCCTCACACGGCACGGCTTGATGGAAGTCGATGAAGTCGACGGCCTGTACGGAGCGAAGACCGCTTCGGCCCTTGCGAAATTCCAGGCTGCCCGGTCTCTGCCGATCAGCGTCACTCCCGACGCACTCACCCTCATGCTGCTGGATCGATCCTGATGGCCCACCCAATAACCACCGGAAACGATCAACTAGGAACCAAGCTCGGCGAACAGCTGGTGCGGGCCAGCATCGTTGCACCCGTCGTGATCGACTATGTGCTGCACAAGCAGAAGATCGAGGGAACGCCGATTGGCCGGCTGTTGATCGAGCTGGGTTTTACGAGTGGCAAAGACGTTGCGCGAACGCTGGCAATACAGCGCAATATCCCGTTTGTCGATCTTTCAGAACTGCCGGTGCCTTCGCCCGATGTGGCCGCTGCTTTCAACCGCAATATTTGTCTAAGCAATGGCTTTTTGCCGTTGCGCCGGGACGGTTCTGCTGTGGAAGTCGTTCTGGGAGATGCGGTTCCATCTCAGGTGGCGGAGCTGCTTCACAAGAGGCTCGGGCTGACGCCGCGCTTTTTCCAGGGCGAGTTCGACAAAGTAGCGCAGGCGATCCAGCAGCACTACTATTTCTCGGAGCACCCCCCGGAGAAGCTGATCGCGGCGGAAGTTCGGCGGCTCGAGTCGGATGTGGATCGCGCCTACAGCCCGGCGCGCCTGCTCGATCACCTGCTGCATCTGGCAGTGCGGGAACGCGCTACCGACATACATCTGGCCCCGACAGCGCGCAGTCGTACGGTACTGATGCGGATCGATGGCGTGATGCGCCCGATGTTCGCGCTGTCACCGGCGCTCGACCGGCTGATCAGCTATGTGAAGTTACAGGCCGACATGGATGCGAGCGAGCAGCGCCTGCCACAAGACGGCAGCTTCACTGCCAAAGTCCTTGAGTCGGCATATACGGTGCGGGTCTCCACGCTGATCTCGGAGTTGGGTGAGCGCATGGTGATGCGTCTCCTGCCGGAGCGCAGTGAACTCGACCGGCTTGAAGACCTTGGTTTCCTGCCGGAAGACGTGCGCTTGATGGACAAGGTGTTCGCTCGGCCGCACGGCATGATTCTCATCACGGGACCCACGGGTTCGGGAAAAAGCACCACGCTGCATGCTGCGCTGCGCATGCAGCCCGTCGTGGAGCGCAATGTGTTGACGGTAGAAGATCCCGTCGAATACCGCGTGCCGGTCGCGTGCCAGACAGAAGTCAATCGTCGCGCGGGCTACGAATTTTCTACCGCGATGCGCCACTTTCTCCGGCACGACCCGGACATCATCCTCGTTGGCGAAATCCGCGACGCCGAAACGGCGCGAGCCGCGCTGGATGCGTCCTCGACCGGACATCTGGTGCTGTCGACCCTGCACGTGGGCGGTATCTTCGGTGTGGTGCCCCGCCTCAAGTTGCTGGGTGCCGACAGCGAAACCATCGCCGAAAACCTGGTTGCCGTGCTGAACCAGCGTCTGGTGCGCCGCATCTGCCAGCATTGCCGAACCGAACACGACTGCACGCCGCAGGAACAGCAATGGCTAGGGCTCGCCTCGGTACCGCAGCTGTTCCATGGGGCGGGTTGCACGCATTGCCGAGGCACCGGATTTCTTGGCCGCCTGCCTGTTTACGAGCTGTTGATTGTCCAACGCGAGCTGGCCGACGGCATCGCTGCCGACCTGCCCCGGGGTGCGCTGCGCGAGATCGCCACGAGGGGCGGCTTGCGCCCCATCCTCGATCTTTCCCGCCACCGCGTTCTGGAAGGCCAGACCACGCTGGCCGAGATCGAACGCGCGGTGGGCCTCGACTGAAGCACCACGCATCTAGCTACCGCCATGCGCACCTACCTCTATCGCGTGCTTTTGCCGCATGGCGCCCTGAAGATGGGAGTTTTGCGGCTGGCTGTGGAGCGTGACCAGTCTGCCCGTATCCGGCTGGAAGCCGATACGGACGGTACGGTGCTGAACCTTTGGCGAGTTCCCTCTGTGTTCTCTCTGGGTGGAGATTTCTTTACCCGAATCACAAGAACCCATGTCCGGCCGGAAGACCTTGCTGGATTCCTGCGCGATATGGGGCTGATGCTGAGGGCCGGCGTTTCCGCGAGTGCAGCGCTTAAAACGCTCATCGAGGAAACGGCCGAAACTTCGACCAATGCCATCACCGATGTCGCCAAGCGCATGGCGTATGACCTTCGCGCTGGAGTGAGCATGTCAGAGGCGTTCGCCCGACAGCCCCATGTATTTCCCGAAACGGTCCGCAACCTGATTGCCATCGGGGACCAATCGGGAAAGCTTGCGGAGATGTTGACCGAGTCGGCGGAGCATGTGGAACGGATCATGACGATCCGTCGCGACATACGAACCGCAATGATCTATCCGGCGTTCGTCTTCGCAACCATTCTGGGTGTAGCGGCCTTCTGGATCTACTACGTTGTCCCCAACATGGCGCTGCTGTTCCGACAGCTCAACGCCAAACTGCCGCCGCTCACCCGGAATCTGGTCGCTTTTTCAGATCTGGTGGTGAACAACGCGGTCGCTACTTTGCTGGTACTTGCTGTGGTGGTAGCCGTTGTCGCCTGGTGTTTCTTCCGGTTTCCCAAGGTTCGCGGCTGGGTGGACGAGACACTGCACCGCGTGCCGATCGCCCGGGTTCTGATGACGGCCTCCGGCATGGCCCACATATCAGAGCACTTGGCACTGCTGGTGCGCGCCGGCATCGATTTCGTCGGCAGCCTCGACATCCTGGCGCGATCCACCGGGGACCGCTACTACCGCTGGCGCCTCATCAAAGTGCGTGACGCCGTGGCACGCGGTGAAGGAATCGCTTCCGCGATGCGGCGCACCGGAGGGTTTCCGCCAATGGCCGTGCGGATGATTGCTGTGGGCGAAGAGTCAGGCAGTCTCGACGTGCAACTCACCCATCTTGCGCAGGAATATCGCAAGCGCCTGGAAAACGTGATCCGGTCGCTTTCGGAAATCATCAAACCAGCCATCATCCTGCTGGCTGGCGGCCTGTTCATTTTTCTCATCGTCGCGCTGCTGCTGCCCGTGTACGACCTGGTACGTCAGTCGGTACAGAGTTCGATGGGTGGGCGCTGATGCCAAACCGCCGACTAATCTCTCACTCGTCTCCGCTGGGCAGAAATCGTCGGTCCGCGCAGTGCGGCCTTGGCCTGCTCGAGGTGATGCTCCTCACCATCCTCATCGCTGGGTCCTTGGTGGCGGGTTTTGTGGCGCTTCGATCGCGCCTTCCCTCCGACGCAGCCGACGACGTGATGCGCAGCGTAGCGCAGGCCGATCGCAGCATCACCGGCTTTGTTTCAGCGCACCACCGGATGCCATGCCCCGACTCCAGCGGCACCGGACTTGAAGACTGCACCGCTGGCGTCCAGAAGGGAAAACTCCCCTATCGCACCCTCGGACTGGACGGAGCCAGCATCGGCACTGGCTTCACGCAGATGGGATATCTGGTGCAGCGGCACGCCGTTGACCTGGCAGCTTCATCGGACCCTACCAGCCCAGGCGTCAACAAGCGCTACGAACCTATCGCGTTCGACACCTCCAACAAGACCGGTCCCAATTTCTACAGCGCCCACCGTTCGTTGAACGCATTGGGTACCAGCGCCGATTTTTGTCAGAGTCTGGCCGATGCGCGGGCAATGACCGTCCAGCCCGGTGACGCGCAAACGACGAGCGGGTTCGCCGTTGCCTATGCATTGATGCATCCGGGCGCCCGCGACGCGGACGGTGATGGCAATCTTCTTGACGGCCGCAATGAAGGCAACGGCGGAACCGTCGAAGCCCCCGACCGCACGGATGACAGGTCCAATTACGACGACCGCGTCAACGTTCGGACCTACGACGAATTGGCCCAGGCCTTGGATTGCCCCCGGTTCAACACGTCGCTCGACACCGTGTCGATGGCGACCGAGGTCACGGAGGAAGTCAATTCCCAGAAGACAAGCACCTTGCTGTCCGCCAGCGTTCTGACGGGCCTGGCAGGCGTCAAGGCTATCGTAGGAGGCATCAAGATCGCGGGCTCGGCCGCGACCATTGCAACCGGATCCGGCTATCTGGCGACCGCCAGCTCCCTGCTTGCAGCAGCGATCGCAAGCTGCGTGGTCCTGGTGGGTTGCGCGGAAATTCCGCACGCAGCCGCGTCCGTGGCGGCCGCTTCGGTCGCTATCGCTGCTGCCTCAGTGGCTATTGGCCTGAACGTTGCCGCGATCGCCGCCAACGTGGTGGCTTTCGGTATCACCCTGGCGGCCGCCATCCAGGCCGGCGCCGTGCAGACCGCGGACATCGATATCTCTGCCGCGGTCGCCTCATCCAAAGTGACATGGAACACGCGGATCACAGAAACCGCTGCCGCCAAGGGGCGCCTCGACACCGCCAACGCCAATCTCGCGAGCCTCGCAATCCAGAACGACGGGACGTGGCAGACAGTGCTGGACACCGCACACCAGATCATCACGGACACGAACAATGCAGGCTCCCCCACCAAAGGGACCATGAGTACGACGGCGCTGGACTCGTACCTCACCGCCGCACGCGATCGCGCCAATGACTGGGTGTCTGCACAGCTCAACCTCGACAAGGCACGAGAAGTGCTGAAGCAGGCCACTGATACGGCGAATGCGGGAGCCGGCAATGCCAATGCCCAGACACTTGCGAATCTGCAAAGCCAGCTCGCCGCTGCGCAGGCGGCCGGCGACACCGCGCGTGCAGCGCAAATACAGCAAGCCATTGACGCCATCAATGTCGCGCCCGCATCGGGCGACAACACTGCGCAAGCGGCACAGCTGAGCGCGCAAATTTCCGTACTGAACACGCAAATTTCCACCACCAATGACCAGATCGCGGCTGAAGCCGATCCCGATCGGCGCGCGGTGCTTGTCAAACAACGGGACGGCCTGACAACTCAACGTGATGCCTTGCAGGCGCAGCTGGCGGCACTACCCATCTCTGTGGCTACGGCACAGGCCAACGTCAACATCGCACAGCAAGCCGTCAACGACGCGTACACCAGTTATTCCAACGCGCGGACCAACGCAGTCAACGCGTTCAACGCGCCCAACCTGCAGTACACCCGTTGCGTGCCGGTAAAGGACAAGCCCGATCAATGCACGACCTACGGGTACGACGGACGCAGCCGCATCCAGATAAAGCTCAACGCATACTTTGACACGCCCATCTGCAACATCGTGGGACTTTGTGATAGCTGGATACCCAATACGGGTGTGTTTTTCAAATGGCGTGCTTCCTCCGGCAAGCAGCAGCTTGCGCAGTCCGACTACAACCAAGCGGTGACGCAGGAGGCCTCCGCCAAATCCGCCTATGACTCGCTTGCCGGGCTGGCGATCGGTTCGGGGACAGGCGGCGACGGCAGCGACATCAATCCGGTATTCACAGGTGCGGAGACCATCCTCAAGCAACTTGAATTGCGTGGGGCGGTGCAATGATGCGGCACAGTCTGTCTTGCCTGAAAGGCCGAGCAGCTCGCGGGAGCCGGATCAAAGGCTTCTCGCTCGTCGAGCTGGCGGTATCGCTTGCGGTGGTAGGCGTTGCAGGTTTGCTGGTGTGGCGGCTCGTTCCAGCAGCGCGCAGTGTTTCGGGCGGTGCGCCGATCGTGCGTCAGCTCTCGACCGTGCAGACCGCTGTGGAAGGTTTTGCGCTCACCCGATCGCGCCTGCCGTGCCCGGCTGTCGCGGACGACGGGGTTGAAAACTGCAGCGCTGGCGGCAGAGGGTTCGTGCCGTGGCGAGCGCTTGGGATAGACCGCGCGCTCGGCGCCATGCGCTATGGCGTCTACCGTGCTCCCGTCAATGATTTGGCGGTGCTCTCGGACACGCTGCATCCCACGCTCCCGCCGTCACCCGTCATTCCCTTAGCGAGCTACAACCCGGCCACCACGCTTAACGGTCTGGATCTGTGCCTGAACTTGCGCCGGGCAGCCGCCACCCCCGCGGGGCTGACAGCTGGTGGCGTACCGGTGGCATATGTCGTCGCGCATCCGGGTGTCAATGGGCGGTTCGAGGGTTTGAACACTGTCGGCTTCGACCTGCCTGGCCGAGCCGCTGCGGATACTTACGACGACCAGATGGTCGCCACGGGCCTGTCGGAACTGTCGGCGCGCCTGAGCTGCCCCAAACGGCTCGGCGAAGTCGATGCGGCGGTCAGATCAGCCCTTGCTGCTTATGACCTGGACCGCGATGCACAGATGTTTCTGGATTTCCGGAACTTTGCTTACACGGTTCGGCAGACGGACACCCGCTT
>JBBSUX010000037.1:0-18397 GCA_038234045.1 Burkholderiales bacterium | reverse complement strand
TGCGCCGGTCCACAGGCGCACAAGACTCGCCAGATGCCAACCAAGGAACCGCATATTGCGGTGGCTGCTGCGCTGCGCATCATGAATTGCATGCGCATCACCGGCTTCAAGCAACCTCCACCCCGCGAGCTGCATCCGCAGGCAGAAATCAACATCTTCGCAATACATGTGATAGCGCTCGTCAAATCCGCCCAGGTCCCGAAAGACCTGTGACTTCAGCATCCAGAAGGCGGCACTTGCCCAATCGATCCGGAGATCGTCATGATGGAACAACCTTCTTCGAACCAATGCGAGCGGTGTCGGCACCGATCGCGCGTTGTCCTGCCGTGTTCCGTCCAGATTAAGCAGCTCGGGGTAGGCACAGCCCACGCCTGGCTGCCCGGCAGCAGCCACCAGACATTCCCAAATTTTCGTGCCGGCAGCAAACGTAATATCTGGGTTGAGTACGCAGAAAAACGGGGTCGCGACAGTTCTGAACGCTCGGTTGTGGTTTGCACCGAACCCTAATGGCGCGAGGTTGACGGTTTCCACGAGCTCGAACGGCCACGACTGATTCCTGTCTGCCAGCAACGCGGTTGGCCTCAGGTTGTGTACGAGCAGAACGCGCCGAATTACTTCCGCGCCGGCCTGAGCAAGTCCGGCCAGCAGCAATGGAAGGTCTTGATCGTGACCGTGACTTACAACTGACACAGTCACAAGGTCCCTAGGACCGGGATCGACATTTTTCAGCACGCCCGCGGAATTGGTGGCCGCGCCCTGCCCGGCATAATTCACGGATGACACATCAGAGTGGAAATAGCCACGTTTACGTACGGGAAATCAGGAACGGAGAGCACACATCGCTTTCGATTCTTGCACACCGGATCCCCGCGGACTCGCGGGTGCTCGACCTTGGCACCGGCAGTGGTGCGTTGGGGCAATACCTTCAACAGAACAAGTCGTGCACGGTGGATGGCGTCACATTCAACGAAGAGGAAAAGCAACTCGCGCAACCGTTTTATCGACGATTGGAGATTACCAATCTGGACGATTGCACTCTGCGGGATATTTTTCCCGGTGAAACATACGATTTCATCGTCTGCGCAGATGTTCTGGAGCATCTGCGCGATCCCGGCAAGGTGCTCGACTCGCTGGAAACACTGCTTGCGCCGCATGGAAAACTGCTGATCTCTGTTCCCAATGCAGCCTACGCCGGCTTGATAGGCGAACTGATGAGTGGTGAGTTCCGCTATCGGGAAGAAGGCCTGCTTGACGCGACCCACCTTCGATTTTTCACCCGAACTTCACTCGACAGATTTTTGACTGAGCACGGCTGGCAGGTCGATGCGGTCGATGCCGTCCAGCGCGATCTCCCGGGATCAGAATTTGATGCGGCTTTCGACAAGCTTCCTCCAGCGGTTTCCCGCTACCTCCTGGCTGCTGCTGACGCGCTCACCTATCAGCTGATTACTTCGGCCCACCTGCGTCAGGATGAGAGCAAACACGGGCTGCAGCCCGATGCTGCGGAAATGCCGCGCATGTCCAACTCAGTCGTTCCGGAAAAAGCCGAGGCGACTTTTACGGTGCAGCTCTACCTGGGGTCTGCGTCCGGGTTCGATGAGCAGCGCAAGCTCAGCTCAAGCGCCGTCATCGGCAAGGCGCGGCAAAGCGTAACTTTCGCGCTGCCCGTGGGCGAGCAGCCTATCGAGCGCTTGCGACTCGATCTGGCAGATCGTCCTGGGTTTGTGTATCTGCACCGAATCACATTGCGCGACGCCGTTGGAAACGAGCAGTGGCAGTGGGACCATGACAGGGACGGGATGGGGCTGATCGAGGCGACCGAACATGAACAGATGATGGTGTCGCCCGCCTCACCGCTGCACGCGAGTGGGCTCATCCTGCTGCATGGGGAAGACCCATGGTTCGAATTGCCGATTCACGCTGAAGCGCAAGCGCACAACGGTACTTCGCTTGGCGGTGGAAACCTCACGGTCGAGCTCGGGTGGCCCATGTCTGCCGACTACCTGGCGTTGGCCGGACCAGTTGAAATGCATTTGCGTGAAGTCGACGCAGCAGCCGAGCGCGAAAGGCTTCGTGCTGAGGCGGCGCTTGGGCAAACACGGGAAACTGCGCGACTCGACATGGCGGCCTTGCACAAGGAGTACGCGCATGTGCTTGAGCGGGAGCGCGGCGAACACCGACAGGCTGCCTCACAGGTCGAGATTTACCACGAAGACCTTCTCGCCCGCGAGCGAACCCAATGGCAGGACACGTTGTCGCGCGAACGAATCGAGTGGCAGGAAGCGCTATCCCGCGAACGCGTAGAGCATGAGTCCCTCATGTCAGCGCAGCAACGCGCCGCTAACGAACTTGCAGAACGCTTGCACACCAAGGAGGGCGAACACGATCAGCTTGCCCAACACTTGCGCTGGATCGAGAACTCGACCGTTTTCCGCATGACCCGGCCGCTGGTCAACCTGAAGATGCGGGTCGACAGCATGCGGCGCCGGCCGGTCGCGCCAGCCGCTGTGGCGGACGACGCCACGCTGCCGGCTGCGATACCCACGTTTCCGAGGCTTCCCGCCCACCCGGTTCCCCCAACCCAATATCCCGTCGATGTGATCGTACCGGTGTATCGCGGGCTCGATGACACGCGCCGCTGCATCGAATCGGTGTTGGCAAATGAATGCTCCGCTGCCATGCGGCTTGTCGTTGTCAACGATGCCAGCCCCGAGCCGGAAGTCACTGCCTGGCTCAGAGAGGCCGCCCTGCGCAACCCCGAGCGGCTGCTGCTGCTGGAAAACGCGGAAAACCTCGGTTTCGTCGGAACAGTCAACCGTGCAATGGCGCTCAGCGACAGTAATGACGTCGTGCTGCTCAACAGTGATGCCGAGGTTGCCAACGATTGGCTCGACCGGCTTCGGCGCGCTGCCTACAGCGATCAGCGGGTCGCAAGCGTCACACCCTTTTCCAACAACGCAACCATTTGCAGCTATCCGCGGTTTTGCCAAGACAACGACCTTCCGCCGAACCAGGACACGGCATCACTCGATGCGCTTTTCGCTTCAGCGAACCGTGGTCAGGTCATCGACATCCCGACCGGCATCGGTTTTTGCATGTACGTCCGGCGGGACGCCCTGCAGGATGTCGGACTCTTCGATACGGAGAATTTTGGGAAGGGCTACGGCGAAGAAAACGATTTCTGTCGTCGTGCCGCGAAAAAGGGATGGCGAAACTTGCATGCGCTGGATGCATTCGTCAGGCATTTTGGTGGTGTGAGCTTCGGCGAAACAAAGAGCCCGCGCGAACAGGCGGCAATGGTCACCCTGCGCCGGATGCACCCCGATTACGAGCCGCTGGTGCATCGATTCGTCGCAGAAGACCCTGCCCGCCCTGCCCGGCTGGCCGTCGATATCAAGCGACTGCGCGAGTCGGAATTGCCCGTTGTGCTGAACGTCATGCATGACCGGGAAGGCGGCACCTTGCGCCATGTTCATGAGCTAGCGGATGCGTTGGAGGATGCGGCGCTTTTCCTGATGCTGGTTCCGGTCGCGGGCGGAGTCCGCCTGAAACTGCTGGGCGAGCACGAAACCTTCACACAGAACTTCGCCCTTCCACAGGACTTCGAGAGTCTTGTGACAGCCCTGCAAGCCTATGGCGTGCGGCATATGCACTTTCACCATCTGATCGGTCATGGAAAGCAGTTGCGCGAGTTGCCCGCGCGGCTTGGCGTGGCATACGACTTTTCGGCCCACGATTTCTACACGATGTGTCCTCACATATCGTTGACCGACAGCAGCAACCGTTTCTGTGGCGAGGACGGAAGTGGCAACTGTCACAAATGTCTGCCTGCACAAACAGGAGCGGAACCGGCACCGCAGATCGACGGCTGGCGTGTTGAGAACGCCGACTTTCTCTCGAACGCAAGGCACGTGCTCGCGCCCAGCCGGGATGCGGCGCGCCGCTTCGTTCGGTTCGCGCCAAAAGCCGATATCCGCTTCGCACCCCATTGCGACATACACGACCGCGCTACTCGGGAAGTGGCTGCTCCCGCGCCGCATGCAGCAGCTGCGGTTTTAAAAATCGTGGTCATCGGTGCGCTCAGCGCCATCAAGGGGGCCGATCTGCTGGAAGCGGTGGCTGCCGATGCTGTGCGTCGCGGTCTGCCGATCGAATTCCATCTGCTCGGCTTCGCCTACCGCACGCTCAAATCTGGCCCCGGCACAGCGCTCACGGTGCACGGGCCTTACGCGGATGCGGAGCTGCCAATTCTGCTGGCCGAACTCAAGCCCGATCTGGCATGGTTCCCGGCGCAATGGCCCGAGACCTACAGCTACACCCTGAGTGCTTGCCTCGACGCCGCCCTGCCCATTGTGGCGCCCGATCTGGGCGCGTTCCCCGAGCGACTGGCAGCCCGTTCATGGACATGGATCAGGCCTTGGAGCGACGATGCACCAACGTTCGCCCGCTTTTTTGATGAAGTGCGAACGACCAACTTCATCGCTGCCCAACCGCCAGTACCACCGGTGCTACCCGCAGCAGCATCCCTGGACGAATCGGTCGAGTCAGAGATCGGCTCATGGAGCTATCGACGCGACTACCTCGCCCATTTGCCACCCGCACAGCCACGTCCCGAAGTGTCGGATGCGGACCTGCTGGCGCATGGCAGCGAACCCGCCGCAAGCCCGCGGCAGCAACTGGAGCGCTCGATCAAGCTGCGGATGCTGGGAGCAATGGTGCGTGCGCGTTCGAGTCCGGCTCTGTCGCGCGTTGTGCAGCGCGTTCCAGCGCACTGGCAAACGCGCGTGAAGACATGGCTGCGCGCCTGAAGGCATGAGCGCGGCCGCATCGGCGCTTGGCGCGCAAGCGGGTTCCCTGCCATCGAAATTGCCGGATCGGTGGCCAGCACTTGATGGCTTACGGGGCCTCATGACGGTGGGCGTAGTCCTGTGGCATGTGCACTTCAGCTGGGTGCCGGGAGCGATCCTGTTCATGGACAGTTTCTTCATGATGAGCAGCTTCTTCATCACCCGCCTGCTGCTCAAAGACTGGGGCCGGAACGGGCGACTGAGGCTTGGAAATTTCTATCTCCGACGCGGCAAGCGGCTTTTTCCGGCGCTGGTGCTGATGGTGGCTTTCGTCTGGGCAGTAGACAGCAGCGTACGTCCCCCGGGCGAGCCAGCCCATCTGCATATCTGGGGCGCACTGTTCTATTTCGGCAACTGGCTACGTGCCTTTGGAGTTCCGCACAACCCTATCCTCGGACATACCTGGTCGCTATCGATAGAGGAGCAGTTTTATGCCCTTTGGCCCTTGCTGTTCTGGGCTGGGCTAGCGCTCACCGGGCGCCGCGACGCACAAAGCGATTCTTCAAGGCTAGCCCCTGAAGTCAATACGCGCTTCTGGCTCTTCGCGTTGTTGGGCGTTGCGGCTGTCACCATCGTCTGGCGGGCACACCTCGCGCTTACTGGCGCACCGTACTGGCGGCTGTACAACGGCACCGACATGCGACTCGACAGCCTTTCTATCGGTGCAGCGCTTGCTATCGGTTTTCGCAGCGACTTTGTACAAAAACTGGGGCGAATACTCGCCGCTCCCTGGCTGGTATGGGTCATGCTCATCCTGATGATGGCGGCCGTATTCACGGTGGATGTCCGATGGATGGAGTGGTACGTGTGGCAGCAACCGTTGTGCGTACTGCTCTCCGCTGCCCTTTTGATGGCATTGCTGCAAACACCGCACCGCTGGGGTTTGAAATTTTTGTTCCAGAACCGCGTGTCGCTGTATCTGGGATCCATCTGCTATGGGCTGTACCTGTGGCATTACCCGTTGATCGCATTGAGCGAAAAGCTCTTCCACTGGCAGCCTCTGACGGTGCTGCTGATCTGCGGGCCGGCGACCCTGATTCTTGCGAGCCTCTCGTTTTATCTGGTGGAACTACCCGCCTTGGGCGGCCGAACAGGTTCGGCGCGCTGAGGAGCTTATTCGCGTTTTAAGGCGTCAGGCCATTGCGTCGGCAGAAGCGTCGTCTGGACGACCCGCCGCATCGCAAAAAAACCGGTCTGCTTCACTCCAGAAATGCCACGACTCGGGAGATTGCCGGATCGCCACTTCCAACTGCGCAAACACAGCCGCGACCAGCGCATCCAGATCGGCCGAAGGGAGTATTTCCTGAATTTTGAGAGTTCGTCGGCCGGTTTGCAGATCGATGCCGGTCAGAAAAGTGAAGACCGGCACCTGGTGTTCAAAAGCCAGACGCAGCAGCGCGCGCGGCACCCGAGCGCTCCCGCCCAGAAAGTCAATCTGCTGACTTGCGCGGACCTGATCCGCCGGCACATCGATCGCGGCAATCACGGCGTGGTCATGCTGAAGCGCGCGCAAGGCCGGGCGCAGGCTGCGACCTACATCGAGCGTGGGATGACCGAGCGCGCGGGTAATTTCACGCGTTCGTGCCGCAATGTAGTGGTACATCAGCGCATGGCCCGCAAAATGCGCCGGCACCAGGGGCGCAACCAGCATATGACCCTGAAGGCCACTTGCCCGTACATGGCGCAGGCCCCACATGCCTGCGCCCCAGTGAAAAGTGCAGAGCACCGCGCGCTTGCCAGGCTCCGGCCACGCGCCTTGCACATCCATGTGCCGATCAAGCCAGCGCGCCGAGCGAGTTCGTGAGAGGTAGTAATCCGCGTGATCCACCAAGGTCACCAGACGTCTTCTGGCAATCCATTCAGCCGGATCACCGGCCCATCCGCGCGCTCTGGCTTTTTCCAATGAGCGCTCGCAGGCATCGCGGTAAAGCCAGCGACAGCTGCGTGCGAGCCATTTGAAAATTGCAAAACACAGCGACCACGGGAGCACCGCCGCCAAGCCGGGCAGCACCAGCAGCTCCAGGGCATCGCGCATTTCGGACTTGAGCCGGGGCAGCCGCCACCGCCGGATCCCCATGGCCCTCAAGCCTGTGACCAGATATGTGGCAACCTCACCAGCCCGGGCGACAGGCTGGGCACCACATGCCTGAAGTTCAGGTGGTGCAGCCACTCGTCATACACCACCAGACCTTTGGAATCGAAGAGGTAGCCGCTCACCACATATTCGCCACTGTGCAGTGGCAGTGCCGGGAACGTGAGCGTGATGCGCCACAGCCCGTCTTCGCTGATCACGGGGACGAAACCTTCAGCATGCGTCACCTCGGAGGTAATACCCACGCCATGCGCCTGCTCCAGCATGATGCCGATGTTCGGCATTTCGCCGCCCATCGTGCGCACCGTGATGGTGACGGCAAGATCGGGCGATTCGAGCAGCGGTGGGTCGGCGCTGTCTGCGGGCAGCAGGTTGGCGACTGCCAGCGCAAGAATCGCGGCCCGGCCATCGCCGTCGCCGCCGGCGAGCGCTGCTGCCGCAGCACTGCCTACGGCAACAGGCGCATGGGCAGCGGCTAGAGCGTCTGACCGTCGGTCTTGTGCTCGCACATGCACGTCATACGCCGCAAGAACTGAATCGGTAGAGCCGAGCGCGCGGACCCGGCCGCCATCCATCCACAGCGCACGGTCGCACAGCTGGCGTACATGGTAGAGGCTGTGCGAGCAGAAAAGAATGGTGCAGCCGTTGCGCCGGAACGCCTCGATGCGCTCAACGCATTTCTTCTGGAAGTGCTGATCGCCCACCGCCAGCGCCTCATCGACGATGAGCACATCGGGCTCGACAGCCGTCACCAGCGCGAAGGCGAGGCGCACCACCATGCCGGAAGAGTAAGTTTTGACAGCACGGTCGATTGCCACGCCCAGCTCCGAAAAAGCCACCACCTCGGCTTCAAGTTCGGCCATGCGGGCCGCATCAATGCCAATCAGGCTGCCGGCGAAATACAGGTTGTCGCGCCCGGTAAAGTCCGGGTGAAAGCCCGCGCCCAACTCAAGAATCGCAGTGACCCGGCCATTGCGGTGCAAGCTGCCGGTGCTCGGCAGCACCGTCCCGGCCAGCAGTTTGAGCAGCGAGCTTTTACCGGCGCCGTTGTCGCCGATCACGCCCAAGCATTGCCCGCGCCCCAGCTCGAAAGACACATCGCGCAAAGCCCAATGGCTGCGGTGGCGCGGCTTGCCGGTGACGAGTGCCTTGAAGCGTTCGCGGGGCGAATCGTAAAGCCGGTATTCCTTGCCCAGCCCGCGCACGCTCAGCACGGCTTCGCCCAGCGTTGCTTGACCAGCGCTGCTGGCGTCCAGACCCATGCCGGAGAGTTCGCTCGTCGGGATCGGGATCACAGCAGCCAATCCACCAGCTGTTCACGGCTGCGCCTGAGCGCCACCTCCAGCAGCAGCACCGTTACCACCAGCCAGACCAGCCCGGGCACCCATGTACTCAAGCCCGGCCAGGCACCGCTCAACAACACCTTCTGGTAGCCCAGCACCAGTGCCGACATCGGGTTGGCAAAGAGCAGCCAGCGCCAGCGCTCGGGGAACAGCGTGATCGGGAACAGGACGGGTGAAAGAAAAATCCCCACAGACAGCAAAAAACCGATCACCTGCACCGTGTCGCGGAGCGCCGCTGCCGAAATAGCCAGCAGATAGCCCAGCGCCAAACACAGTGCCAGCTGCAGCAACAACAGCGGCACGAGTGCCAGCAACGCAGGGCTGAAGTGGTGCGAGGGAATGTAGGCCAGCGTGAGCAGCGCAATCAAGGGCAGAAACACCAGGGCACTGGCCAGTACCGTACGCACCACGAAGAGGACCGGCGGCAGCGCGTTTTTCTGCAGCAAGCCACCCGCGTCGAGCAAGCTGCTGGTACCACGGCCGACGGCATCGCAAAACGCCATCCAGGGGAGTGAGCCCACCACCAGGAATGAACCGGCGCTGCGGGTCGGCGCGTTCTCCCCCAGGCGCATCTTGAACACCACATCGAACACCAGGAAATACGCCGCCACTGTCAGCAGCGGCGGCGCATACGCCCACACCAGCCCACCGGCCGAGCCGGCATAGCGCGCAGTGATCTCGCGGCGCACCAGTACCCAGAGCAGCGCACGCGAGCGCCAGAGAGCGCGCAAATCGGCAAGCAACATGCCCGATTACTACTAAATCAATAGCATAAAGCGCTTGCTATCAATGCGCTAGACGCCAATTTCACTTGTACTTATCGGCAAAGGCGTCGATACCGCCCTGGTCCGGCTTGGCTTCGCTTAGCAAACGCGCAGCCTCTTTGGCGCGCTCTTCCTGAGCGAGCGTGGTGGCAGCCTGCTTCACCAGCATTGCCTTGACGTCGGCAAACGGGCGCTCACCGGCTGGCAGGCGATCGTCAAGCTTGATGATGTGAAAGCCGAACTTCGTTTCGACGATGGGCGAGAGTTCGCCCGGCTTGGTGAGTGCAAACATGGCTTCATCGAACGGCGGCACGGTGCGGCCATGCTCCATCGGGCCCAGATCGCCACCCTTGGCAGCGCTGCCGGGATCATCCGAATGGGCCTTCGCCAGCATTGCAAAGTCAGCGCCGTTCTGCAGTTGTTTCAGCAAATCTTCAGCTACCTTGCGCGCATCGGGCGTGCCGGCCTTGACGAGGATGTGCCGCACATGCACGCGCTCAGGCATCACGTAGGCCTTGGGGTTGGCTTCATACTGGGTACGGGCGAACGCGACCAGGTCGGCCTCAGAAGGCCGGTGTGCCGCATCGATCTGCGCCAGCCGGGCATCGCTCAGAACCCGATCACGCGCCAGTCGCAATTCGGCTTGCACCGCCGCACCTTTTGCCAGGCCGGATTGCTCGGCTTCGGCTGCCAGCGCACGGCGCACATACAGGTTTCTGGCCTGAGCTTCGACATTCTCGGCGTGACTCAGCACACTCTTACGCGCTTCGGGCGGAATGCGCTGCTCGGTGTCTGCCTCCAGATCTGCCGCGGTAATGCTTAAGCCCGAACCAGCGGGGCCTTGAAACAAGATGGTAGAAGCGTTCGACGACAGTGTTGAATGCGCTGGTGCCGGCATCGCTGGAGCGGATTCGGCACCCGGCGCGTTGGGATGCGTGCCGCTGGTCGAGGCAGCCCTGCCACCGACCGTTGATGTGACAGCGGTGTCTGCGGCCACAGCGGACGCGAGCGGCGCAAGAGAGCCGGCACCGATGACGGTCAAGGCCACGAGGCCGGGTACCGCCGATGCCGAAGCAAGACGACGTTTCGCTGTTAGCAGAAGGCGAGCGCTGCCGGGAATCAAGGTTTGCAAAAAAACAGAAGGCACGTTCGAATTCCGGAGCACGTTGGAGGGAGGACTGAATTTCCAGACCACCATCAAAGCCAGCACTTTGTTGGTGGTCTGGAAATTCAGATGCTTGTAAAGCAGCGGCAGCAAGAGTGTAGCGACCGCGACGACTTCGCTGCCACCACCAAGACAAGCGCGCCTTTAGGGCGCACGGTGACGGTAAGAAGCACCTCGTCGGCGACAGTTCCCCAAATATCACAAAAGCGGCATAGCGATAAGCCGATCGGTCTAACGAAAAAAAGGGCGGGAGAAAACTCCCGCCCTTTTTCAAGTTTTTATCAACGCCCCTTGAAGGGCGTCGATCTCAACCCGCCGGATTAAGGCTGGGCCAGAACAGTCTTGTTCTTGACGCTGTAGCCAAAGTTGGTCGACAGGCCAGCTGCAACCGGGCCCTTGGCGAAAACGTAGGTAGAACCGACGATTGGCAAACCGCGCCCTGCCAAACCTGGGGTCGACAAACGGATCCAGCCTTCGGTGTAACCGGTGCTGATGTCCACTGGAGCAACGATGTTGCCCAACACGCCCAAGCCGCTTGGATTGTTCACGGTGGTGATCGTGGCTTCGCCGCAGAAACGCAGGTTAGCCGGCGTGCCGCCAGGAGAGATCACGAAGCCCGTTTGGGTCACGCCATTCTCTTCCCGATCGTAGCCCACCAGCGGGCTCGTGTTGGCGGCTGCACCTGTTGCCACGCAAGCGTAGTAACGACCAGGGCCGGTCGAACCAGCCAAGGTGGTGTTGTCACTGGTGAAATACTCATTACCAGGGTTGAACACCAGTGGCATCGCCGTACCAGCGGAAGCCGTGTAATCCACAGCGACGCCGTAACGACGTGTCGGGAACGTCAGGTTCAGATCGGTCTTGGAACTGATAGCCGGGTTGGTCGAGTAGTCGTTTTGAAGGCTGACAACAGCGATAGCACGCGACAGGTCATTGGCCTGAGCCGTAGCCGTATCAGCAGCAGGCGCGCTCACATACGTGGTTGACAGATCCGGGAAGTCGAACTGCAGAGGCGTGATCTTGCCAGTGACAAGCAGGGGATCAGACGTGAGCGCACTGACAGGCAGTGCACCGGTATAAATGTCACTGGTCTGGGGCGAGAACACCAAATTGGCATGACCCGACCTCTTGTTGGCAGTCGAGACGATGGCGTTGACCGCAGTCGTTTCGGTTGGCCAAGCGACGTAGGCGTTCGCAACGTTGACGATTGCCGAAGTGGCATACAGACCACCCGATGGGGTATCCATACCGCGGAATGCGGCGGTACCTGCGTCGGCCGGGTCAGTGGCGACTAGAGTCTGGAACACAGCTGGATCGCATGGGGGCGTACCACCGACGTGCTTGATGTTGGTGAAGAGGCTGCCCTTGGCGCTGTTTGACGGCACGTCGGCCGTGTTCAGGATTTCGATGTAGCCTTCACGGGTCAAGGCAGCGATCGTTGCCAAGCTTACAGAAGCGCTGGGAGCTGGCAGACGGTCAGTGACGAAATCACCATTCACACTCTTGGGCAGCGTGCAGGACTTATCGGTCGTGGTCAGGAAAGAACGGCCCGTAGCGCCCGACTGGCTGACGCTCGCTGTCCACACGTCGGCTGGCGACAGGAACAACTGGAAGTCAAAAATATCGTCGGAATTCAGCGCACTGCGGAAGCGAACCTTGACGATCTTGCCATTGGTGAGATCGGTATTGGTGATGCTCAGCAACGTGCTGTTGCCGTTGTTGGACGAGAAGTAAGGCACGACCACAATGTGACCAATACCACCCGCATTGATGTCCAGCGCCGTGGCGTCGGTCGCCGTCATATTGCTGTTTTGGGCGCTGGTACCCAAGACGTACTTGGTACCGGCAGCACCAGGACTGGGGATCACAACGCCTGCCTGGGCTGCGCCGGCGAGCGTCAAACCGCCGACAACGGCGGCGATGCTCAGAGACAGAAGATTCTTCTTCATTAAAAACACTCCATAAAGGTTAGGAAGCGCAACTACCAGACGATTACGCAAAACGCATGGTAGCAGCGGGAAAGCACAAAATCAGCAGAAATTTCTCTTGTACCGGCAGCAATGTTGGAGCTTTGCAACATCTCAAGCGGGCATGCACTGGTGACACAAGCCCGAGAAAGCGCTCCAAGCGCCCTACAACGACTGAACGATGTACCAGTTGCCTGCCTCACGCAACCAAGTCTCCGATACAGCCGTCTTTATTTTAGTGCCTGCGCCGATGGGCGCCAAAACAGTTACACCTACTTCCACGGTGGCGGTGCATTTGGTTTCAGATTCGCACGTGACCTTGAGGACATTGGCCGCGTTCCACGCGGCGGCAGGGCCGAAGTTGGAGCGCCATTGCTTCTCGCTGCGCAGCTTGCGGTAGGAGGGCAAGTTGTATTCGTAGGCATCGGAGAACTTGTCGGCGCGCATGTCAGCCCAGCGCTCGCTGGCGCGGCGCTGCACGATCTGCTCGGGCGTTTCAGACTTGAAGGCGGAACAGCCTGAGATAACAGCAACGGCGGTGAAACCTGCGGCCAGAACGGCTCGGCGGCTCGAAAGTGAAAGATGCATGGACAGACTCCTGAATGTGAAACGGGTGGGAATGAACCAATCAAACCGATGGCGGGCTGGCGCGCTCAGTTGTTGGGGCGCGGCACCAGATTGGGGTCGGGCAGCTTGGATCCGAGCCGGCCGGTGGGTTTGAGTTCATCGACGACCGAGAAGCTCTTCATCTGCTGGCGGAGCTCGCCGCCCAGATCGCGAATATCTTCGTCCGACCGCACGACGCGCGGCACCAGCACGACGATGAGCTCGGTGCGGTTCTTGGTGACGCTTGTGGCGCCGAAGGCCGCGCCCACGATGGGCAAGTCCTGCAGGAAAGGGATTCCCCGGCGGCCGGTGCCGGTGTTGTCGCGGATCAGCCCGCCCAGCACAAGTGCCTCACCCGAGCGCACTGCCACCTTGCTCTTGATGAGACGTTGCTTGAACGGCAGGTTGCCGCTGCGGTCCGCCACACCCACGTCGGTGACGGCCTGGGTGAGCTGCATGGTGACGATGTTGCCGGCGTTGACCGAGGGCGTGACCTCCAGCTGCACGCCGGTGTCCTTGTACTGGATGCTGCTGGTCACGCCCACGCCAGCGGTGATGGTGGTGCCGGTTTGCACAGGCACCTGGTCACCCACCTGAATGGCGGCGGTGTAGTTATCAAGCACCATCAGCGACGGGCTCGATATGACCTTGATCAGGGATTTGTTGGCCAGCGCGTTGAGGATGCCGCGAATGCTGCCCATGCCGTTGGCGATGGTGTACGAGAAGCCCGCCAGCGCGCCGCCCAGGGTGCCGCCATCGATGGTGCTGAGCACGCCGGTGCCGGTATAGCCGTTGCCGCCGCCGTTCTTGAAAGCCCATTCGAGGCCGTATTTCAGCTCGTCGGTGAGGGTGATCTCAATGATGTTGGCTTCGAGCAGTACCTGCGCCTGCCGCACATCGAGCCGCTTGAGCGTGGCTTCGATCTTGCGATATTCGGCTGGCGGCGCATAGACCAAGAGCGCGTTGTTGACCTGATCGGCAATCACCCTGACGTTGCCGCCCAAGCCGTAGGCCTGGACGCTTTGACCATTGGCGCCCTGCTGCGACTGGCCGTTGACTCCCCCGAGTACGCTAGAAGCGCCGAAGGTGTTGCCGGCCGAGCCGACGCCGAAGCTGCCGTTGCCGCCACCGGCCAGGCCACCGCCGCCTCCACCGCCCAAGCTGGAGCCGAATCCTCCGGCACTGCCGCCATTGCCACCATAGCCACCGCTGGAGCCGAAGCCGCCACGCGTAGAACCCATTCCGGAAGAAAAACCGGTAGCCGAGCCAAGCGCGGGTGCGACACCGCTGTTGGCACCGCCGCCCTGCCCCGGGCTTGCACCGCCATAGATGCCGCCCAGCACTTCGGCCAGATGCGCGGCCGAGCCGTTTTGCACCTCGTAGACGTTGAGCTGCGATTCGGTGCTGTTGTCGTTGGGCCGATCGAGCTTCTCGATCCAGCGGCGGGCTTCCTCGATAAAGCCGGCGCGAGGCGAGATCACCAGAATGCTGTTGAGACGCTCGATCGGCATGATGCGGGCGCCGCCAAGCTGCGTGATGGTTTCACCTCCGCCCTCGGCACCCGTGTCACCAGCAGCAGCGCCGGCAGAGGCAGCAACCGCACTGGCAAAGCGAGAGGGCGGACCACCCTTGGCACCGGCAGCAGTGGCGGCGGTGGCAGCAGAAGGAGCCCCGCCCCCGGCGATGAGACGCAAGGCGGTTTCGACATCGGCGATTGATGCGTATTTGAGCGGAAACAGCCCGACCGACATGCCCTTGAGCAGATCGACGTCGAAGGTCTTGACGATGTCGATCCAGCCTTCGGCCTGGGCGCGCGATCCCGACAGCACCAGCAGGTTACGAATGGGATCGACCCGCATTGCGGCCTCGGGCGGCACCACCGGCTTCAGGATGGTGGCCATTTCGGCAGCACCGATGTATTTGAGCTGGATGATCACCGGGCCGGTACCGGGCGCCAGATTGCCGGTGCTGGACACCTGTCGCGGCGCGCTGACGATGCCTTTGAGCGATTCGGGTTTGCCCACGTGGTAGACACCGCGCGAATCCTGCGCCATCACCAGGCCGTTGGCTTGCAGCGCTGTTTCGAGTAAGTAGACCGCCTTGTCTGCGGAGATGGGTCCCCGTGTGGACAGCGTGACCGTGCCCGCCACGGGGGTGTGCAGCACATACTGCACCTTGAGGATGTCGCCCAGCACCACGTTGACGACATCGGCAATGGGGGCTTCTTCGAAGTTGAAGGCATTCGCGGTGCCCTGCACCTGCGGCACTGGTTTGGGCGCGGCGATGACCTGATCGTTGCCCAGCAGGATGTGCGCTTTCTTGCCGTAGCCACTGTCGCCACTGTCCGCGCCCGTGGTGCTGTTGCCGGTACCGGGAAGCGGCGCCACGATGCTGGCCGCGCTACCTGCCGGCATGGGCTCGGTGCCGGAATAAAAGGCTGGCAACGGAGCAAGTGCACCTGCCGCGGGTGCTGTGATTGCAGCCCGGGGCACAGCCGTCTGCGCCGGAGGTCGGCCAGATTCCAGCATTTCGTGGGCAAGCACCTGCGCTGGCAGCGGATAGCTCGCCTCTCCCGCAGACGCATAGGCGCTAGCCAGCAGCAATGCCAGAGGAAGTGTCTTCAGTCGGAATGGATTCATGACGATATTCAAGAACGTTTTGCCACCGGGGGAGCAGGTCGCGGAGATAGAGCGATACGTTGCGCCCTGAAGCTTGTAGCGTGCCGGCAAGTTGCTGGACATACACGGAGGCAAGGAGTGAATTCAGGCCTAGTTAAATTGACGGATCAGGCCAAATCCAGGGGTGGTATTTCGCGGGGATGCTGGTGAAGATGGCTTTGCGGCAGCTCCGCCAACCTGAGGTTTTGCAGGCACCGAACCGATGGCGGATTTTGAAGCGGTGGCGGAACTGCCAGATGCGCCTGGAGCACCGGCTGCACCTGATGTGGCTGTGCCTTTGATCCGCGACATGCTCAGAACACGAGTTTCGCTGCCTTGCGCAAAGGTTACGTCGAGGCCGTCGATAGCCTTGACGGTCCAGGGCCCCAGCGTTTCATTCAGGAGAAAGCGTTTCGGCTTTCCATCGACGCTGGCAATGATGCCGCCCGAGCCGCCAGATTTGAAAATTCCCAGGACGCGTACGTTGCCAAGCGGATCAGGAGCCGCTGGCTGAGCCTTGGCGGTCTTAATCACCGCAGGCGGGGGCGAACGATCGGGAGAGAACAAGGGTTTCTCCAGTAGGGAGACCGTTTTTTCCGGAGCGCCATTGTTTTCGCCCCCCGGCAACATGCCGGCAAGATCGGGTACCAAAGGCGCGGGTGGCGTCCAGACTGCATTGCGAAGCGAACCGTCCGGCGAGACCCACAAGGCCAGCAAAATCACCAGCAATACGGCATCGAGCACCATCAGCAAACGCGACACGTTCCACTTCATGATGCGCGCGCTCGAACGACGAAAAGGGAAAACTGCACCGCCATGCGCTGCTGGCCGTCAGGGCTGCGCCCGTTGTTCGCCTGAACGGTGAGGTCTTGCAGGAAGATTCCGGGCGAAAGGCCGTGGAGACCGGTGAGTGCCGCCTGAAGCGCGGCCAGATCGCCCTCGGTGCGCACGCTTAACGGGATCAGGTCGAGATTCTTTTCCTGCTTGGCCGGTAGGACCTGGGTGCTGAGGATGTTGAGCCCAGCGCTGGTAAATATCCCGCGCAAGCGCTGCTGGGCGTCGTTTCCCGCTTGGCTCGGTTCCTGGTTGGCAGGATAGATCTGACGGGCCAGCTGGGCCTTTCCGGATTCCTGCGCCTGCTTAAGTGCATCACCACTTTTTTCAAGCCCAAGCAGGCGCGCATAGCGGGGCTCAATCTGTTCGATGCGATCCCGGGCCGCATGGTGACGCGTGATGAGGTTAGCGCCAGCCCAGAACATGAGTGCCAAAAGAATCAGCACGGTCAGGGAAAAAAGCAGGACTTCTCGTTGTGGACGGCGGCTCATCGGGTTCGCCCACCAATGCTGAAAGGGGATGGCGCGCCGGGGGAAGTGGCAGCGGGAGGCTGCGGCGCACTGATAGCAGGAGGAGGAGCGACAGGAGGGGGCACTGCCGGCGCGGTAACCGCTGCCTCGCCTCCAGATTTTTGCGCTATGTCTTTTGTATCTAATGGCGCTGGAGTGAAACGCGCCAGAGCTTCTTTTTGTTGTGATTTTTCCGGATCTTCTGATCTGCCTTGTTGCGCTGTGGTCAGCGCACCCACGTCCCGGAACACATCGGGTGCAGCCATGAATTCGATAGTGAAATTTTCTTTTTGGGCGCCGATCGACCGCGTGGCAGCACCTGGCGCCCTGACGTCCGAGACACCGGCCACCTCGCTGAGCCTGCTCATGAGAGCAGCGGCATTGTTCGCCTCGCCGGACACGGTGGCCTTGTTGTCTTGGAACTGAAAGCTTCTGAGATAGGCATCATCCGGCAATATCCGGGTGAGCATATCGAGCACCGCAAGCGGATCGGCCGCGTTGCCCGCCAGTTCGTGAAAGGCGAGCAGGTTTTCCCGGGTCTTGACGAGTTGTTCGCGGCTTTGGGTGAGTGCAGCGGTGCGATTTTGCAGTTCGGCAAAGCGACTTGCAGCCTGCAGCGACCGCTGCCTGATCTGCAAGGTGGGTGTGATGGCAATTGCCACGAGTACAACCGCCGCGACAGCGAGGAGGCGATATTCCCGTGATCGGAGGCGCGCGACATAGCTCTGGCGCGTCTGCTCTCCGAAACCGCCGAGAATTGCCGGTGAATGACCGTTTGGCGAGAGCGCCCAGACTTCGGGCGGCGCGCCAGTCGGCTGAGCGTGCGGTTGTGAAACGAGAAACCGTTCGATCTGTTTGCGGGAGGCAAGCACCAGATCGATCTCCATCCTGCGATCGTTTGACTCCCGAACGACATAGCCCCAGCTCAGGTCTTGCGCAGGGAAAGGGGAGACGCTATGAGCCTCCAGCGACGCCGCAGCAGACAGTTCGGCAGCAGACATTGCCGGCATGCGAACCGGGCGCCGCAAAAGCATCGACTCGGGAAGTTCGACAGCAAAAAATCGCGGTGTGTCTTTGGGTTGCTGTGCGAGAGCAAGCGGCTTGCTGCCAAGCCACAACTCCCGACGTCCATCGAGCCGCAACACATCAACCGGCACTTCGGGCGTGAGCCAGGCAAAAAAGCGCGACCGGTGAAGCTCTCGCCACGGCTTGAGCCATTCCCGGCCCAGCTCGCGAAGGTCCAGGCCGAATAGCCGAAGGTCGTACGAAGTCGTGGGCATGAGAGCGTTTAGTGTGGGCTTGCCGGCACTGGTTCCAGCCGAGTGGCAGTTTGGAACGTCCGCCAGGGAAGTTCCTCACGCGCGTTTGAGGTGAAGTCGACGCTGCGCGATGTGAGAACAAAAGCGCCATCGCCTATCGGAACCCTTGCAGTGAGCCTGAACCGCTGGCTTGTACCAGCATCGACGAAAGCCGGATCAATCGAAGTGGTGTCGATGCCGACATCACCTCCGGCGCGGCGACCATCGATGCTTGCGGCGCGAGCTGCATTGCCCTTCGCCAGCACCAGCAAAACGCCGTACGGGGCAGCGAGTGGGTTGACCTTGCCGCTTCCG
>JBBSUX010000036.1:0-18517 GCA_038234045.1 Burkholderiales bacterium | reverse complement strand
GTTCTCCGGTAGATTGAACTGGATCATCCGGCCTGACCGTCTGACTTTCGAGGCCACAAACTCGCTGAGCCGCCAGTCGGTGAGCACCCTGACAGCATTCACCCCTGGCAACGGGCAGCAGACCAACGTGCTGGTGGCCGGCCCAAGCCTGTTCGCGCGCTTTGGCGCTACCACGCTGGGGCAGCTTGATCTGCGCTACACCAACAGCTATGCCGAGGAAACAGACAGCTTCAACAGCGACCGGTTTTCCGTCGCTGGCCGGCTGGAGCGCCGGCTGAATCCCACGGATCAACTGACCCTGAACGCGCAGGCCACGCGCATCGAGTTCGATCGCATCGGTTCTTCATTCGACTACGACCGCTACGACGCGTACCTGAATTATCGCAGCGAACTCGCCTCGATTGACGTGGACATCGACGCCGGCTACACGCGGCTGGAGGGGCGAGGAAGCGAAAGCGATTCAGCCGGTCCCATGTTCCGCAGCACGGTGGCGTGGAGGTTCTCGCCGCGCAGCACCGTCGACCTCCGCGCCAGCTACCAGTTTACCGATGCTGCGCAGAACCTGATCCTGCTGGTTGGCATTCCTGAAACCACCGTTATCGGCGCGCCCGACGACCCCGGCCTGCAGATCGTGCCGGACGTGTATCGGGAGCAACGAGCCAGCCTTGGTTATCGCTTCAGAGGCGTGCGACTAAACTTTCAAGTCAGCCCTTACTATGCGCGTCTGAACTACCTCAACGGCCTTGCTCCCGACCAGGAGAACAGAGGCGTGATCCTTGACGCCGCATGGCGGCTGCGGACGAACCTGACGCTGCTCGGCGTAGCGGCCGTGCAGCAGCGCGAGTTCCGTGACTTGGGGAGGGACGACCGCGACACGAACGTCGGCGTTGGCATCGTTCATGAGCTTACCCGCCATTGGAGCTACCGCGCCGACCTGCAGCGCCGTGAGCGCGACAGCGACTTGGCGGGCCAAAGCTACGTCGAGAATGTCGCGGCGGTGTCATTCACCTACCGGCGCTGATCCAATCACCATGGAAGTTTTGCATTCGCCATTTCGCGAGCCTCGCCACGCTGTCGCATTGATGTACCACGCCCTGTCGGCTGGGGATGATGTGTGCGGGCTGGACCCCCAATACACGCTTTGCGCCGTGGGGTTCGGGGCGCAGCTGGACCTGATCGCACGACTAGGTGGTGGTGGTGGCTGCGCCCGCGATTGGCTTTCCGGTGAGAGCGACGCAACGGCGCTGCTTACCTTCGACGACGGTCACGAAAGCGACTTCACCCTGGCCTTTCCGATGTTGCAAGATCGAGGAATGCGGGCCGACTTCTTTATCAATCCGGCGCGGGTCGGCACCCCCGGATTCGCGACATGGAGCCAGTTGCGCTCAATGGCCAATAATGGCATGTCGATTCAGTCACACGGCTACGACCACGTCTACATGACCCACCTGGAAACGGACAAGCTGGCCAAGACACTGATCCAGGCCCGCGAGCTGATCGGGGACTCGATCGGCAAGGCAGTTTCCCTGCTGGCACCGCCAGGTGGGCGCATGCCATTGGACCTCGTGGCCATTGCGCAGGATTGTGGCTATCGCCATGTCCTCTCTTCCCGCCCTGGGCGGATCTCCGATATCGAGGCATGCAACGCGCTACCGCGGATGGCCGTCACCTCAAGCCTTGCGCTCCCAACCCTTTCCCGATGGTTGGGCGGCGGACGCACAGCATTGGCGCCTGAGCGCGTGCGCTACGCAGCTCTGTCCATGGCCAAGCAGATCATGGGCGATGCGCGCTACGAGCGAATGCGGGCCCGTGCGCTCAACAGTGCGGAGTCCACATGACGGTCGCGTTCTGGTCATCACTGCTGCTTATCGGTTTCACGTATGCCGGTTATCCCGCAGTGATGGCAATGCTGGCGACGCTGCGCGCCCGACCGGTCCATGCTGCGCCGCAGACGCCCACCGTTGACGTGCTTCTGGTCGTGCACGACGCAGCAGAGCACATCTCGGCCAAGCTGAAGACCCTGGACGCCTTGGATTACCCACGCTCACAACTACGTATCACCGTGATCTGCGATGGCTGTGGTGACACCACCGAATCGATAGCCCGCGCATTCCCCTCCGATCGAGTGCGCGTTTTCGCGCACCCACTGCGCCGAGGCAAGTCAGCATGCATCGGCAGCGCTCTTGCACAACTCGACGCTGAACTTGTGCTGTTCACCGATGTACGCCAGCAACTCGATCCCCAGGCCGCACGCATGCTCGCCGAGTGCATGGCAGATCCTGCCGTTGGCGCTGTCAGCGGCGAACTCGTCCTTGAGGCTCAAACCGGCTACGGGCGCGGCATTGATGCCTATTGGCGTTTCGAGAAGATGATCCGACGTTTCGAAAGCGCAAGCGGTTCGCTGGTCGGCGTCACGGGCGCGCTGTATGTCGCACGCCGCAGCCTGCTGCCTTCGATCCCGGAAGGCATTGTGCTTGACGACATGTGGATCCCACTGCACATCGTGGCAGGCGGCCACCGCGTGGTTTTCGAACCGCGAGCCCTTGCATTTGATCGTGCCAGCAAAGACGCTGCCGAGGAAGAGCGTCGCAAACGCCGGACCCTCGCTGGCAATTTTCAGCTGCTACATCGATGGCCCGCGCTGGCTATGCCCGGATGCCATCCACTTGCACTTCGTCTGTGGGGCCACAAGTGGCTGCGGCTGCTGGCACCTTGGCTACTGCTGTTTGTTCTCGGCGCCAACGTTGCGCTCAGTCTGGGCGGCAGCCGAGTCTACCTGCTGCTGCTGGCCCTCCAGTGCGCCGGATACCTGATGGCAGCAACCGGGCGCGCCTGGCCAAGCATGGCCGGGCGAGTGCTGCCCATTCGTATCGCCAGCGCCTTTGTCAGCCTCAACGCGAGTGCGATGCTGGCGCTGTTGGACTACCTGCGCAATCCGCGCGCACATCTCTGGCAGACCTCCGCCATGCAGGAGTCGGCGCGATGAGCGCGCGCCCGCTCCAGCGCGTGGTCTACGTGGTGTCGCTGTTCCCATGCTGGTCGGAAACCTTCATCGTGCGCGAGATCAAAGGGTTGCTGGAACACGGTGTCGACGTGCGTATCGTGTCGCTCAAGCGCCCCTGCGAGACACTTGTTCAGGAGGAGGCCGCAGCGATGATCTCGCGCGTGCGCCACCCTGGCTCGTTGGGCTCACTTCTATCCGGGCTGCTACGTGCATTTTTCCGCGACCCGCTGCAGGTCCTTCGTGCGCATGTCGCCATGCTCGCAGACGGCTGGCGCAAGCCCTCGGTTGTGCTGAAGTCCGTATTCGCCACCTGGCGTGGTCTCGAACATACCGCCTGGCTTGAGGAATTCGATCCCCAGGTGATCCACGCCCACTGGGGCACCTACCCTTCCACTGCCGCCTGGGCCATGGCTGCGGTGTTAGGCAAACCATTTGGATTCACCTGCCATGCGCACGATATCTTCGTGGACAAGCAATTACTCGCACGCAAGATCAGCGAATCAGCGCTGGCAGTCACCATTTCTGACTACAACGTGCAGTGGCTGCAGGATCACGTCTGCGACCAGGCGCGCGCGCGGCTGAGAGTTGTGCACTGCGGTGCCGACCTCGACAGCGCCACCTGGTCGCACGCCGGACGCGAAGCCGGCACCGTGCTCGCGGTCGGCCGGTTGGACCCGATCAAGGGATTCGCGACACTGATCGAGGCGTTGGCGCTGCTAGACCAGCGCGGTGTGGCGTATCGCTGCACGCTGGTCGGATCGGGCCCACTTGACGACGCGTTGCGACGCCTGGCCGAAGATCGCGGCGTGGCTGCACGGATCACCTTCGCCGGTGCGCAACCGCAGGCGGTGGTGCGCGAATACATGGCGACGTCCTCAGTGTTCGTCCTGCCGGCCGAAGTCGCGGCAGACGGTAACCGCGACGGGATACCGGTGGCGTTGATGGAAGCCATGGCTTTTGGCTGTCCGGTGGTCAGCACCGCTGTGTCAGGCATTCCCGAACTTGTGCGGCACGACATCACCGGACTTGTAGTGGCCCCGGGCGACGCGGCGGGGCTGTCGCATTCGCTGGAACTGCTGCTGCAGCAAGGCGCGCTGGCCGAACGTCTGAGCCGCGCCGCTCGGGTACAGGTTGAAGATGCATTCGACTCGCGCAAGGAAGCCTCGCGACTTCTGCATTTCATGGAGGAGATCGCCGATGCAGCCTAGAAAACTACTGATTGTCACCGACGAGATGGAAGTTGGCGGCAGCCAACGCCAGATCAGCTACCTGCTTGCAGGGCTGGACCGCTCCCGGTGGCAGCCGGAGCTGCTGTTCTTCAGGACGCCCTCCTTTCTGGTGGATCTGCTGCGCGAGCAGAGCATCACGGTGCACCACATTCCAAAGCGTGGTCGCGTGGACCCGGCATTCCTGCTGCGCTACGCGAAGCTGCTGCGGCAGCAGCAATACGCGCTTGTACATGCATTCTCGATCACAGCCGAGCTGTGGACTCTGGTTGCGCGCCTGCTGGTGCCAGGAGGCTTTCGGATGGTGGCTTCAATTCGTGGACTGTACCTGACTGAACCTGATTCGTTCTGGCGCATCAAGCGTTGGGTCATTGGCGGCAGCAGCGCGGTGATCGCCAACGCGCACGCAGGGGCGATGGCCGTTGCCAAAAGGTTGCGCCTGCCGTTGTCCACGTTTGACGTAGTGGCAAACGGGCTTATGCCCCCCCAGCCGATGAGACCTGAATCGCGAAAGAAACTCCGGGAAGCGCTTGGCGTGCCGGCAGGCCGCGCTTTTGGCCTGTTCGTGGGGCGTCTGGTGATGCAAAAAAACCTGCCGTGTCTGCTGGACGCAGTGTCCACGATGCCAGCCAACGCGCGGCCCTGGATTGCGCTCGCTGGAGACGGACCGCTCTGGGCAGAACTGGAGGCACTACGCGACAGCGCTGGCCTTTCCGCCGACGTCTGCTTTCTTGGCGAGCGCAATGACGCGGCCGCGTTGATGGAGTGTGCCGACTTCCTGGTACTGCCCTCGCTATCAGAAGGCATGTCCAACGCGCTGATGGAAGCCATGATGGCAGGCTGTCCAGTGCTCGCCTCGGCGGTCGGGGGTAATTCAGAACTGGTGGAGGACGAGGTAACCGGCCTCTTGTTCGCAAACGATGATGCCCAGGCGCTGGCTAAGCAGCTCGGGCGCATGGGTTCAGACCATGAACTGCGCGCGCGGCTATCGACTGCGGCGCGCGAGCAGATGCAACTCAAGTATTCAATGGACGCGATGATCACATCTACTAGCGCCATCTACCAACGCTGCCTTGCAAATGGCGTTTCCGCGTCTGAAGGGGCGATGGCTGGTGCGCGGTGGTCGCGCAAGGCCACCGGGAGTGAGCAGGAATGAGCCTTGCAGCTTCGGTGCGCGGTGACTTCATCCTGGCGTGCGGCCCTCTGGCCGCTGCATGGCTGGCACGCCTGCCGGACTTCCAAGTCACCTGCGGGACGGCCGATGTGCACTTGGCCACCCGTGGCACCGTGCTCCAGGGCACCTCAATGGGAGAGCGGCGCTGGGCTGCCTTGGCCGATCTGGTGTCGGGCACGATCGAAGACGCCATGCAAGGCGGTACCGGCTTTCCGCAGCGCCAATGGCGTGGCCGTTTCGCCGGCGCCAGCTGGAGCCCGGCAGGTTCCATCGAAGTCTTCACCGATCATTTCGACTCGCTGCCGCTTTACTGGTACCGCCAGGACGGCCACTACGCCGTGGCCACCGACCTTCGACTTCTGCTGGATGCGCCGGGTGTGCGGCGCGACCCCGACCTCACCGCGGTTTACCACTACCTCAATTTTTCCTGCATCCCCGCACCATTCACCATATGCACCGACATCCGCCGCGTAGAGCCCGGTACATCCATGCGTCTTGACGCGACGAGCGACGAGGCCACGCGCTACTACCTTCCAGAATACCCCGGTGACTTGCAGGGTAGCGACGAGCAGCTGGCCGCCGGGCTGCGCGAGCGCATTGTCGCCACTGTGCAGGATTACCGGCCGGCCGCCGACAGCGGCTGGGGCTGCTTCCTCAGTGGCGGTACCGACAGCAGCAGCATCGTCAGTATCCTGGCGCGGCAGAACGGCTCGCAGGTTCAGAGTTGCTCGATTGGATTTCCTGAAGCCGGCTACGACGAGCTCGACTTCGCGCGCCTCGCAGGAGAGGCCTGCGGCGCACAGCCGCATCTGGACCAAGTCGATCGAGCACGCGCGCTTGAACTATTGGACGGAGTCATCGAGGCCTACGACCAGCCGTTCGGCAATGCCTCCGCAGTGCCGACGCTGGCATGCGCGCAGTTGGGACGGGCGCACGGCATGTCGCAAATGCTGGGTGGCGACGGCGGCGACGAAATCTTTGGCGGCAACGAGCGCTATGCGAAGGACAAGGTGATGGATCGATTCCATGCCCTGCCCGCACCGCTCAAGGCCGCAGCGCGTGCCGGCGGCGAGGCAATAGGTGGCGGCAGCAACCACCTGCTCAACCGCGTTCGCAACTTCACGCGTCGCGCCTCGCTCCCCAACCCCGACCGCTTTTACAGCGACGACTCCTTTGCCTCGGATTATTACGACGAACTGCTCAGCGACGAGTTGCGCCGACACGTGCAGCGCAACGCGTCACGAGACTTCATGCGTCACGTGTACGGTCAAGGCAGCCCAGCCGAGCCACTGCACAAGATCATGCGTCTGGACCTGCAGATGGCGATTGCGCAGAACGACTTGGTCAAGGTCCACCGGGCCTGCAAGCACGAGGGCGTTTCGGCCCGGTTTCCGTACCTGGATCCGGCGCTGGTTGATTACTGCGGACGCCTCGCGGCGCGGTACAAGGTTCGTGGCCTTGAAAAGCGCTTTCTGTTCAAGCGCGCCACCGCCGATATCCTGCCGGCCGCCACCCTCGCCAAACGAAAACAGGGTTTTGGACTGCCAATCGCGATATGGATGAAGGACTACCCGGAGCTTCAAGAGCGCGTGCGCGACGTGCTTCTGGGCGACCGGACGAAGGCCCGCGGCTGGATCAGGCCGGAGTTCGTGTCGCGCCTGGTAGAGCTGCACATGGCCGGTGGCTGGGACCACTCTGCCGCACTATGGCAGCTCCTGGTCCTGGAGCTTTGGATGCGCAGGTACATGGATGCGCCCTGAGATGCCCCCGCTTCGGATCCTGATGGTGCTGGAGGCAGCATATCCCGCGATTCACGGTGGCGGCGCCGAAACCCAGGTGCGAACGCTTTCAAGCGGATTGCGCGCGCGCGGGCAGCGGGTCACGGTGCTCGCGCTGCGACAGGCCACGGGTGACCAGCGCTCAGTGTTCCGCCTTGACGGAGTGCCGGTGTGCAGGCTCGACTATCCGCGCGTGCGCGGGCTGTCCAGCATTTTCATGTGCCTGGCGCTGTCCGTATTCCTTTACCGTCGTCGTTGTCGCTACGACGCTTGGCACGTGCATATCGCGCACTACCTTGGTGCGGTCTGCGCGCTGATGGGCCGAAGGTTTCGGATTCCGGTCCTGACCAAGGTATCGGGCTGGTGGGAGCTGGAGAAGGGCACCCTGGCGCCTTCCACTGGGCTCCTGAACTGGCTTGCGTACCGTTGCGTTCGACACACCGACACGTGGCAGGCGATCAGCCACCGCATTGCCACGACCCTCATCGAGCGTGGTATCCCCGCATCACGGATTGCCGAGATCCCCAATGCAGTGGATACGTCGCGTTTTGCCAATATTGTCCGCACGCCTGAAGCGCCTGTGCGCTTCGTGTTCATCGGCAGGCTGGCGCCGGAAAAAGGGCTGCACGCGCTGCTCGAGGCGTTCTCCGACATCACCGCAGCCTATCCGGCAGCTAGCCTGCTGCTGGTAGGAGCTGGCAGTTTGCTGGACCAGTTGCAGCGCGAGGCCCAAGCGCTCGCAATTGCTGACCGCGTGACCTTCGCCGGCCACCAGGACGACATCGAAACCCAACTGGCCTCCGGTAACGTCGGCGTCCTGTGTTCGCGCATAGAGGGCCTGTCCAATACGCTGCTGGAATCCATGGCATCGGGGTTGCCCATGGTCGCAAGTCGCATCAGCGGAAACGAAGATTTCGTGCGCCACGGCGAGAACGGGTGGCTTTTCGAGGACGGCGATCGTGCCGGCTTGGCCAGGTGCCTGGGCGAAGCGGCGGCACTTGCACCCAGCGAACGCGCAGCGATGGGCGAACGAGCCCGCGCGACGGTTCGCCAAAAGGCCGGGCTGGACAACGTTCTTGACCAGCTGATTGCACTCTATCGGCACGACGCAAGCTTTCAGTGGCCGCTCGCTTTGCCACCCGCGACGGCAAAGCGGAGCACCTGAGCATGTGCGGAATCGCAGGCCTGATCGTGGCCGAAGGTCAGCCTGCACCAGCGCCCGATCTGGGTCGTCGAATGAACGCGGTGATCCATCATCGTGGGCCGGATGACGAGGGATTGCACCATGACGACCGCGCGCTGCTGGGTATGAGGCGCCTGTCTATCATCGACGTCTCCGGCGGCCACCAACCGATGTACGGCGCTGACCGACAGGTATGCCTGGTGTTCAATGGCGAGATATACAACTATCGCGAGCTGCGCGCAGGGCTGGAGAAGCGCGGACATCGTTTCGCTACGCAGAGTGATACAGAGGTCATCCTGCGAGGCTACCTTGAGCACGGTGCGTCCGTGTTCGAGACTCTCGACGGCATGTTCGGCATTGCGCTTTGGGACAAACGCACCGCTGAACTTGTACTTGCCCGCGACCGCTTCGGCGAGAAGCCGCTGTACTACACCAGCAATCCAAAGCGACTGGCGTTCGGCTCGGAGCTGAAATCGCTGCTGCAGCTGGAGGACTGCCCCCGAGACGTCGATCCTGGCGCGCTGCGCGCCTACCTTGCCTTTGGCTACGTTCCTTCACCACAAAGCATCTTTACCGGCGTCCACAAACTACCGCCGGCGCACTACCTGCGCTACCGTGCCGGCGCTGTTTCGCTGCATCGATACTGGCGCCCGTCGCTTGCGCCCAAGACCACGCTGGACGAGGCCGAAGCCGGCGAGCGCCTTGAAGAGCTGCTTGACCGCGCAGTGGCGAGTCGGCTGGTCGCCGACGTGCCCTTCGGGGCATTCCTGAGCGGCGGCCTGGATTCCAGCACCATCGTGGCGCTTATGGCCAGGCACGTGGTGCAGCCGGTGAAGACCTTCACCATCGGCTTCAAGGAGGCAGCCTTCAGCGAGCTTGACGACGCCCGCCGCGTTGCCGCACACATCGGAACCGAGCACCATGAACTGGTGGTCGAACCAGATGCGGTGGCGCTGCTGGACAAGCTGGTTTGGCATTTTGACGAACCATTTGCGGATTCCTCGGCAGTGCCTACTTTTCTGGTCTCCGAACTGGCGAGCCAGCACGTCAAGATGGTACTCACGGGAGACGGCGGCGACGAGATGTTCGGGGGCTACGACCGATACCTGAGAATGCTGCAGTTTGAGCGGCTGGGACCATTGCGACATCCTGCCGCGGGGTTGCTGGCGCTTGCTGGCCGCGCGCTTCCGGACCCGTTTGGAGGGCGCGTTTCGCGGGTCGGCGAGCGCCTGGGACTGCCGTTCGAGGACCGCTACCTGAGCGGTGTAGCGATCATGCGCGCCGACCTCGCCGCGCGGCTCAACCCAGGTGCAGGCGGGAGCAGCCATTTCGCTCTGCCGGCACTGCGCGAAACCGGCAGCGACCTGGGCGCAGGCAGCTCGGTGCTCGACCGCGCAGTAGCGATCGACCTGCAGAGCTACCTGCCAGACGACATCTTGGTAAAGCTGGACCGCATGGCGATGGCCGCCTCGCTCGAAGGCCGTTCACCGTTCCTGCAGCCTGACCTCGTGCAATTCGCACTGAGCCTGCCGGACTCATTCCGGGTCCGCTCCGGGCGTGGCAAGCACCTGCTGCGCGAAGTGGCCTCCAAGTGGCTGCCCCCGCGGGCGATCAGCAAGCCAAAGCAGGGATTCGCCATACCGCTGGCGGAATGGCTGAGGGGTCCATTGCGACAACTAGCGGCTGATACGTTCTCCAGCCGAGCATTCCGCGAACGGGGCCTGATCGATCCGACCGTAGCCTCTGCGCTGCTGGACGAGCACGTGGCACGGCACCATGACCGTGGCGAACCACTCTGGCAGATCCTGTGCCTGGAGCTCTGGGCCCAGCGTTTCCTCGAGCCCGTGGTGGTGACCTGACGATGGGCCTCCGGCTTCTGCTCGCGGTACTGATCGTGTACATGCCCAACGCACTGCACCTGCCGCTGGAGACCGGCATCCCGGGGGTCAACGTCGCCAACCTGCTGTTCCTCCTGGTGGTCGTTGCGCTGCTGCTTGGCGACAAGCGTTACCGGCCGCTGCAGCCTACCGGTCCGATCACACGGGCGCTGCTGCTGCTTTTCGTCGCGCTGGGCCTGGGCTTCGGCATCGCGCTGTCGACGATGCCGCTGGATTTCATGGCCGACTTCACCTACCTCAAGAATCTTGTCTTCTACCCGCTGCTCTACTTTCTGTTCCGGCGCTGCGGACAGGACGCGAGAGGCACGCGGCAGCTGATCATCCTGGTGATGCTTGTAGCAGCGGTTGCAGGCATCGAGGCGGTGCGCGAGGGCCTCGACTATGGCTTCGGTGGGTATTCGGAGACGCGACGCGCGTCGGGACCATTCGGTACCGACTATCTCTCGGCCAACCGCGCAGGCGTGTTCTACTCGATGTTCCTGCCCATGTTCGTGGCGATGGCGCTGTTCTTCCGCAAGCAAAAGTTGTGGCGCATCGCCGCCATCATTGGCTGCGTGATCATGGCTGTCGCGATCATGGCCACTTATTCGCGCCAGTCCTATTTCATCGCGCTGGTCGGGCTGTCGTTGCTGCTGCTTCGGCGCAACGTGGTCTTGGCAGCGATCATCGCAGTGGTGATGGTGCCCGCCCTCAGCTTGCTGCCCGACAGCGTCACACAGCGGGTGGCCGAAACCGAGCAGCAGGATTCGGTGGGCGCCGAGCAACTGGACGCCAGTACCGCCAGCCGCTTCGAGATATGGGCCGGCGCGATGGAAATGTCGCGGGAGCATCCAGCCGGCGTTGGACTGAACCGCTTCAAGCATTTTATCGGCGACTACACGCCCCGCTACCGCGGCTACGACGCACACAACATCTATGTGCTGCTGTTGGCGGAGTGCGGCCCGCTGGGAGCAGGTGCGTTGCTCTACCTGCTGTGGCGGCTGCTTGCAATGGGAGTGGGATTCGCACGCTCAGTGCCGGCCACCGATTACGAAGCGAAAGCGCTATCGCTGGGCTTCATCCTGATGATAATTTCGGCCGCGCTCGGCAACATTTATGGAAGCCCGTTCTTCGAAGGCGCGGTGATGGCCAATTTCTGGGCCCTATGCGGCCTGATGGAGCACTACTTCGCACTGAAGCGACCGGTTTCCGCAGGCGCTACAGACCAGCTACCTGGCCGAGTGGACATGGGATCGCGGTTCCCGCTTTCAGCGAAAATCGATCCGGGACGCTACGCGCGCCACTGAGCTACTGGTCCCGCCAGTGACTGGCCGCGCGGTAGTACGCCAGCCCGACAATCTCATGCAGCGCCAGTTCCGTCTTGCCCAGCGCCCGGTTCTGCGGCACCAGGTAACCGGGAAGACGCGGTGGCACCCGGCGGAAGTCCGTGGCGATGATGCACACCTCGAACCCGGCGCGCTCCATCGAGTAGCGAGCGCGAGGCGCGTGCAGGGCGGACGTCACCAGGGCCACGCGCGTTGGCAGACGTGGCGCCAACCGCGATAGATTACCCGCATTTTCCCACGTATCGGTCGACTCGTCCTCGTGCCGCATGCCGCTTGGCGCGACACCCAAGTGCGCTGCATACGCCATCATGAGCCGGGCTTCGGCGACAAGACCGGGCGCAGGTGGACCGCCCGAGAAAACCAGGACCCGATCGGGCTCGCTCTGCCACCAGTCCACTGCCCGTTCCACCCGCCGCTTCGTGGCATTGCCGAGCACACTGAAATCGGCAGGGCCAGACGGTGTGGCGTCGACACCGCCACCCAGCACCACGCCTACTGCAGGCGATGAAGCCGCACAGCCATCGGCTTGGGTGGCTGGCACTTCGAGCATGGCCAGCAGGATGTCGGCGGTGGCCGGCGTCATCGCGACCGCGGACACCGCGGCCATCACAATGCACGCCCCCTTCAGGCAGCGCCATCGTGGTCGCCAAAAGGTGACCAGAAGCAGGGTCGCAAGCGAGAGAACGAGCCAACTCAGTGGCGAAAGCAGCCACGTCATGGCCGGATTGACTGCGCAAGGATGCGCATCATTCGTGCATTCCGCTGGTCAAGCGGTCGCCGGGCGCAAGCCGGGAATGAGCATACGCAGCCGCCGATCCAGTGCCAGAACGGGCACTACATAGAGTCCCAGCCAGAGTCCACCGGCTACGAACAGACGCGCCCAAGGCGAAACCTGGCCGAACAGGTCGGTCCAATACGCAGCTGCCAGGAACGCGCTAGCGGCCATCGACGCCAGCACGAACGCCTTCGCGTCAGGCAGCCTGAGCAGCTCGCGCGGGCACATCAAGCACGTTGCTGTCCCGAGCAAGGCGTAGCTTGCCACCGTGGCGTACACGGCTCCCATCAAGCCGAGCCGGGGAATGAGCCACAGGTTCAACCCGATGTTCAGCGCTGCAGCCAGGAGCGTGAGATACAACAAGGTCATGGAGCGCCTGCGCAGCAGCAGCCCGTAGCCCGCGATTTCCAGCAGCGGATACAGCGCATAGACCGTGCCGATCCACGCGAAAACCGGACCTGAAGCGGCCTTGTCCAAGCCACTTATGGCCTGCAGGGCCTCGCTCCCCACGCACCATATCGCGGCGCCCACCCCAATCGATGCATAAGTCATGGGGAACAGCACACGATCCTTCAGGACGCCTACCCCGCCGTCGCCCTCGGTCTCGTAGGTGCGATTGGCGACAGGAATGAAGGACTCGGAGAGTGCGGCGCTCATCAACATGCTGACCTGCAGCGCCAACGAATAACCGATCGTGTAAATCCCGACCAAGGCGACATCGCCCAGCATGCCCTTGAGCATGATCCGATCGATCGAGATCAGCAACACGGTGGCGATCTCGTTGACGACCAGTGGCATCCCATAGCGCAAGGCCGAGGCGAACTCGCGGAAGTCGATCACTTCACGAGAGAACTGCAGGTTCTTTCGCACCCAGTGCACGTAAAAAACCACGACGACCACCGCGGCCGCGACCTTGCCACCATAGGCAGCCAAGGCGCTGCGCTCCAGGGCCAGGACCGCGCCCAACATTGTGGCGAGTTCAAGCCATCTCCACGACACTCGCGTGACCGCAAGCAGGCCGGAGTTCTCTCCCGCGCGCAGCACCATCTGCACCAGGCTTACGAACACCATCAGCGGTATCGACAGCACCGCAAGCCACAACACCGGCGAGAAGTCGGCGCCTCCAAAACGGTCCAGACAGACCAATACCGTCATGGCCACGGACCACAACCCCACGGACACCAGCATCGGCAGCAGAAAGAGGTTGGTGGCAAAGCGGCCCAACCTGGCAGATTCTTCGCCGTACGGGTAGAAGCGGACAATGGCGTGCTGCGCGCCCAGCTTGCCTACCGCCATGGCGATCATCAGCCAGGTTTCGTAGTACCCGAGAATGCCGTATTGGGTGTTGTCGAGCAGCCGCGTCAGCGCGGGGAAAGAAACGAGCCCCGCCAGCATGACCAGCAGGCTGGCACTTGAATAGCGCAGGTAGTGCCTGCCCATGCCTGGCTTGAGCGTCGCCAACGCCGGCGAATCAGGCGTGGCCGCACCGAGGCGTTCGGTCACTGCCGCGACCGGCCTGCACGGCCCAATGACTGCCGGGCAATAAAAGATGCGCGAGGCCACTGAGCGGATCGGCAGCGGACTTGCATGGGCTGGGCAGGAAGCATCGGCCGAAGCATCACTGGCACCAGACTCGAGGCAAGGCGCCGCAGTCTACTTGCAGCGGGCAAACAAAACAGGATGCTTCGCGGCGCCATTTTCCGTCCTTTTCCGCCATCGCCAGCACTCCCTGATCCAGAAACAGAACCCGTATCAAGACAGCTTCGTTCCACCTGCATGCGGCGCCGCACACGCAGGCCCAAAGTCACAAACTGTGAGCCAGATCCCGCTTCAACGTCATCGGAGACACAAATAGGTGAACGGTTTGGCATCACCGCTGGAAACGTCCTATAGACTCCGTTCCGGACAGGGGTCACGAATGTTGTTTGCTTAACGGCCATAGGAGCCGTTCTAGATGACTGCCAGTCTCCTCAGCTTCTCGCGTGCCTTTTTCCTGCTATGCGCCATTGCTTGGTTGAGTTCTCTCCCGGTGCCTGCCGGCGCGCAGAACCTCGGAGTCTGCAGCTCGTTCTACGCCGGTGGATTCACCCTCGCCCAGGGCAAGGTCCACCCGGCCATGCCGTCCCTGACCAAGCCTGGCAAGGGCTTGGCAGTCAGGGAGCCCAACTTCAACACCTGTCTCGTCAGGGCCACCGCGCACGCGTCAGAGCCGCCGACAACCTTCGCCCGCACTGACTATTCACGTCGTCAGGCATTCAATTCAAACAACACCTATTTCATCGTCTACTCAAACGACGGATGGTGGCACCTCTACGACGCCAATACGCTGCAGTACCTGCGCAAGCTGTCCCCCCGGGTACCGAATCCATCCACCCCGGTGGAATTCCACCTGGCCGGCGACGCGGAGCCGCACTGGCATCCCACCGATCCAAACCTGCTTTACTACGTCCCCAACAACGGCGGCACCAAGCTCTTGCTGCTGGACGTCCGAACAAACAGCCACTCCATCGCCGCCGACTTCGCCGGCAAACTGCCGGCATGGGGCGCAAACGCCGCACATATCTGGACCAAGTCTGAAGGCTCCCCGTCGGCGGACGGACGCTACTGGGGGTTTCAGGTCGAAAACAGCAGTTTCGGCCTGCTCGGCTACATTGTGTGGGACCTGCAGTTGAACCGCCTGGTTGGCAGCCGTCAGGACAGCGATCGACCCGATCACTCCAGCATGTCGGCTAGCGGGCGCTGGTTCATCAGCTCTTCCGACTCCGCCGGTACATGGGCCTGGTCACCGGACTTCACCAAGAAGAAAAAGCTGCACAACAAGAGCGAGCATTCGGACATGGCCCTCGGCAAGAGTGGCCAGGACTACTACCTCTCGGTGGATTATCAGAGCAATGAGGGCGACGTATTTTTTACCGATATCGATGCGTGCCCCGCCGTCGCCGCGAACGTCACCGCAGCTTCGGTCTGCCCGCGAACCGTGCTGTTCCCCTCCTACGCAAACGGTGCGGCAACGGCGATGCATTTCTCCGGCAAGGGATTCGGCAAGCCTGGCTGGGCGATCCTCAGTACCTACGCAACCGAACCGTCGCGTGACGGTACCTATCCGTGGTTTACCAACAAGATCTATGCCGTCGAGCTGGTTCCCAACCCGCGGGTGTACGCGCTTGCGTTCACGCGTCGCGCCGAATCGGCTGGCGGGTATTTTTCAGAGCCACACGCCACAGTCAGTAGGGATTTCAGTCGAATCGCGTTCAATAGCAACTGGGGCGTAAACGATAGCGAAGACATTGATACCTATATCATCCACTTGCCCTCCTCAGCGCTCCCGGGTGGCACCACGCCCCCCCCCACCACAGGCTACGTCACCGGCGGAGTGATTGGTCCCAGCGTCTACGGCGGAAGTACGTCCGGTGCCTCGCCGCTGGTCGCGGGGGCAGTGACCGGTGACGACGCGACGGAATCTCCATCAGACCGCGAGCCAACGTCTGAAGCACCCGTGGCAAGGCCAGGCGCCATCAGGTGGATGCCGCCAGCGCAACGCTTCGGCATTGGCGTGCGCGATTTTTTCAGGGCAGCGAAGCGGCGTGCCACAGGGCGGGATCGCTTTACCAAGGTAATCACGTTGGCGTTTCCAGGTCATCTGTTGTGGATTTACCGCCACGAGCTCGCCCACGAACGCTAGAGCTTCTGCTATCGATTGCGTAGCGACTGCCAGCACCACACTTTCAGGGGCCTCACATCAAGGCATGCTGAACGGCTAACCTCCTCTCCTGGCAACGATACTCCGCGTGCGCACGGCTTCTGAATCGGCAATGGTCCTCCTGCCGGACCCAACCTTTTCAAAACGGCGTGTGTGATGCAGATTGCCAGAGCAGGCGGGGCGTGGGCACCAACCAACGCTTCAAATCGTTAATCAATGGAAAGCCAAGATGTAATGCTCCACACCAGGCCTGCCAAGGAGTGGAGGACAGCCCGCGCAGCACTGGAGGGCTAGCTGCGTGGACGGGAGCCGGGGCCAGCGACCACACGCATCCGGTTCTTTGAATCAAGTGGAATGCCATGAACATCTAAAACCTGCTTGCCTCCTGCGGCATTGAAGGTATGGCAACCGTCTAAATTCGGATCCCACGTGGGATCCAAACGCGATACTTGGCGCTCACGATAGTGCTCCGGATCCAATACCAGGACCTCGTTGAATATCACTGCAGCGCCGTAGGTGGGAGCACAGCACTGCGCAGGTCGATATAGCCGCCCTTCCCTGTGGAATAGCTGCCCAGCTGGCCTTGACCTGCGGACGTCGGCGAGCAGAGGATTTGCTGGATGAGGTCGGTAGGGTCCCTCCAGTGCATCAGCGACAAATAGGAATAATTCGTCGGACGGATTGCCGCCGCCTTCAGATATATTCGTAAACAGGTACCAGTGCCCGTCCTGGCGGTAGAGCGTGGGATCTACACAAGGCCAGCCGTGGACGAGGTCCGTAACTTGCGACCATCCATGCGGAAAGTCCACGGCGCGGTAGAGAATGACCTTGCCGGATTCCTCCGCCTCCACCGTCATGTACCACACCTCACGCCAGCAAAAGACCTGCGGATAGGAAAGGTGGAACGGCTCTTCCAGCACAATTCCCAGGTCGAGCGCACTACCATCCTCCTGCAGCTCCAGGCACGCGATCACTCCTTTCTTGCGCACGTCGACAAACTCTTCGACAAACAACAGACAACGCCCGCCGCTTTCGACCAGGAATGGGTCCGCCCAGTAATTTCTGCCAGGTGCTATGAGGGCGCGATAGGACTCGACGCGCGGATTTTCGGGTTTCAGCGCGCGGCCTGCAGCGGACACGATTACGTACCACGGCTGGTGCGTTTCCCGGCGCCTGCGTCCAGAGCGAATAGTCATGTCCAGCGCGATCCTTGCCGCCTTCATACCTGCGCCAATGCCAGACCGAACTTCCTTCGGACCCACTTGAAGCCGGGCAACGGACCGGGTGCCAGCCGCGGGCAGACTGCGCAACGCCCTCAGCAGCAGCGCTGGCAGCTTGAGGAACGCCAGGTCGCGGTGCTGGCTGAAGGACAACGCGCGCGTGGCGCCCCAGCTTCCAGCAAGCACCCGAGCGGGCAAACCGTCGCCACTATTCAATTCCAGCGAGATCTGTGACGCGTCCTCCCGTTCAAGGATCGGCGAAAGGAGCGACGCACCTGCACTCACCGGGTCCAGGAGATCGTCGTCCAGCACCCAGCAGCCATGAGCGGCTACTCCAGCCAGCTCTCGTGCCCAATCCCTTCGACCCATGCACAGCACAAGATCAGGTCGCAGCTCGCCGAGCCGTTCGCGTAGCACCAGCGGCGCACCCGCATCCGTGCGTGCATTCGATATCGGAGTGCACATATCGGCGGGGAGTTTTGCCACTGACAGCGGCCCGTCCAGTGGGCGGCCACGCAGCCGATCTAAAAGGCGAAGCAACCTGCGTTCCAGCCACAAGAAAGCGAAAAGTCCGAATGGAAGCGGCCGTCTCGCGCGATCGAGGCGCATCTGGAGTTGCAGTGCGGACAGCTCGATGTCGTCCCTGAGACGCGCAAGCTCGAACGCGCGCGCCAGCCAGGCCGGGACTCGTTCGGGCCCCACAAGTACGACTCGCAGCGGCCTTGCGCGCACGCTCGAATACAGCGGCGTGTCGGAACGGCCAGTCACCGAGGAACCGCCCATTGGACGATGCTGTCCATGACGCGCGCTCGATCACTGGCAGAAAAAAAGATGTGGTCAAAGTTCGGCCAGAACTCCACGTGCAACCCATGGTGCATCCGGTGACGCCCGAAGGTCGCATCGAGTTGCCGCGGGTGCAAGAGGTAGTTGGACACACCCCCGGTATACAGGGCAAATATTCTTACCCCGCGATCCAACAGCTGTTCGAGCTGCAACAGGAAGTTCGCATGGTCTGGCCACTCACGAAATTCGAGCAACCGCGGCACATTCGCGGGCTGGGGCCGCAGGCGACGCAGCAATATGCCCAGCCAGTGCCCAGGCGGTCTCCAGAGCATCATTCGCAACTGTCCGGCACGGAACCATATTCGCTGGACCGCCATGCCGTCCAGCAACAGGATTCCCTCGACGCGTGGGTCGGCCACGGCCAAACGCCAACCCTGGTCGGCGGCAGAGC
>JBBSUX010000035.1:0-18618 GCA_038234045.1 Burkholderiales bacterium | reverse complement strand
GTCACCAGTTCGGCCGCAAGGTCACGCAGCGCGGGCGCGGCAAGGCGCTGCAACTCGTAGCTCGGCTCGGCGGCGAGCCCCACGGCAAAAGCCTCAGGGCCAAGACGGTAACGGCCGGAAGCTCGGTGATGCAGCACAAAGCCCTCATCAACCAGGGTTCGCGTGAGCCGGATGGTGGTGGCCTTGTTGAGAGAGAGGCGCCGGACGATCTCGCCCATACGCAGACCGCCGGGTCCAACGCGTGTCAACAAGCGCAGAACCGATAGCCCTCGGCGCAAGGTCTGCGCGCCTGCAACCTCACCCGCTGGCGAAAGCGTGCTTACCGAAGGAGCCTGCGCAATCGGGTCGATCATGGACTGATCAGAATCGCAGGAGGACTCGCACCGATCCGTAATTAGCACTGGCGTTTCGCGGGTCAGGAGCCAACTGCCGTACGGCGCAGCGTCGGCAGACCCACTCCGGCTGCTTCAAATCCGCCGTCTACCGCCAGCACCTGTCCATTGATATAGCTGGCTGCGGGGCTGGACAGAAAACCGACCGCCTCAGCGATTTCTTCCGTCGTGCCGTAGCGATTCAGCGGAATTACATCGTGATAGTCGGAGCGGATCGCGACACTGTGGACCAGCTTGGCCATCTCGGTTTCCACCGGTCCCGGTGCGACCACGTTGGCGCGGATGCCGACCGTTCCGTACTCCACCGCCAGCTGTTTGGTGAGATGGATGAGCGCCGCCTTGCTGGTGCCATAGGCGACTCGCAAAGTGCTGGCACGCAGGCCAGAAATGGACGCGATATTGACGATACTTCCGCCGCCCGTGCGACGCATGACCTTGGCGCAAGCCTGCGAGCACAGGAAGGCCCCGTCCAGATTGACGCTTAGCACCTGGCGCCACTCCTCAAAGGAGGTCTCCTCGATCCGCTTGAATACGGCAACGCCCGCGTTGTTGACCAAGGCATCTATGCGGCCGAACGAAGAAGCGACCCGATCAACCGCCGCCTGCACCCGCTTGGCATCCGATACGTCAGCTTCCACGCACAAAACGCGCGCTGCGTCCGGGCCGTCGGCAAAGGATCGGCCGGTGCTCGCCAAGGTCTGCGCATCAGAATCCACCAATGCCACCCGCCAGCCGTGCGCCAGGAACCAGCGGCCTATCGCAAGCCCGATACCGCGTGCGCCGCCTGTGACGAAAGCGACGCGTTCGACGTCACCGGATGATGGGGTGCTGTTGGGGGATGCTGCTGTTTCGTTCATTGGGTCTCCGGGTAAAAAAATGCTTGGTGTGCCTTGCGCCGCCGCTCATTGATCAAGCAGGTAGCCATTCCTCGAGGGTGACTTCAAAAGTCATGCAGACCAGGTTCTGACCGGCCACAAAGGGGCCGCCGTAAACCGTCCCGCTGCGATCCGCCACCACGCCCGCGAGTGCGGCGCGAATCGAGCCGTCCGTCTGGGTTCGTACTTCGCCAGCGAGGCTCACGATCTCCACAGCCGGCCCGGAAACAATCTGACAAGCGCCGTCCTGTTTACCCAGACAGGCATCTACGAGACTGCCGAGAGCACCGCGCACGAACGCGTTGCGAAAACCTTCTGCGACACAGAGCTTTTCCACACTCTGGACCAGATCCTCATTGGGGGCGATGCGAGCGTAGGCAACCCGGCCCATGCGGCCCTCTTCAACATGCGTAATTTCAGCCATGGTGTGCTACCTCTTTCGGGCCCAGCAACGGAATGTTCGTCTCAGCATCGTGCGCAACTCGAAGTTCGAAACCGTCGAGCGTAGTCACCAGTACCGACAGGGGCGTTGCATCGACGATGACGCGGTCCGCGAGAATATGTCCGCCCTTCACCGCTCCCAACGCGTCCCTGAAGACCGCGTGACAATGCACCAGCGGTTCGCCGTCAACGCTAAGTCCCAGCGTGGCGTTGCCGAACACCATCCAGGCACGACCTGCGTCGATCGGTGCCGAGTAAGCAGCAACTATTTGCTGCTTGCCATCCGGTCCCGCCACGCAATACCAGAGCTGGGCAAAGGAGCCCCCCAGCAGCGTCATCGAAGCGCTGCGCACCTGAAGTGCCTGTAGCGGCTCAACAATGGATTGGTAAAGGCTTCGACCCGGCTGGAGCACAAGACGGAAGTGCCGGCCTCGGTCGGTATGCATGCTGCTGATGCGAACCGGATTGAATGGGCCGGGATGAACCAGGGTGCGCGGTCGCGCGGGCGGGGGTGCTGCCGTGATGGGCATTGGTCGTCTCCTGCATGCTTGTGGCACGAAATGGCGGAAGTGGCGAGGATCACCCGCCGATGTCGCCCATCATCTCCGCCAAGAAGCGGAGATCGTGGTGTCGATTGGTTCGACCTCAATAGTTTAGACATCACCGGCCATTCGCAGAAGTTTGCATTTCGAATGGATCCATTTAGGATTCAGATCAATATGGAAATGCGTCACCTTCGTTGCCTGGTCGCTGTTGCCGAAGAACTTCACTTCGGGCGCGCAGCGCGCCGGCTCAATCTTTCGCAGCCGCCAGTAAGCCTGGCGATCAAGGAGCTCGAGCAGGAGCTGGGCGTCCGCCTTTTTGAGCGCAGCTCGCGCCAGATTGCACTCACCCGCGAAGGCGAGGTGGTGCTGCGCGATGCTCGTGCTGTACTCGTCCGCACTGCATCATTGCGCCAACACGCCCAGGATGCCGGCAGGGGCATGGGCGGCACGCTGGCGCTGGGCTTTATCAGCTTGGCCACGTGCTCCTACCTTCCATCGCTGGTGGAACGTTTCACCCGTGATTTCCCCGACGTACGGCTAGGACTGCATGAAAGCACAACTGACGAAATTCTGGCCGGGCTGGAGAATGCATCCATCGACGTCGGGTGCCTATTCGCTTCGCCGGGACTGCCGGCGGGCCTGCGTTACCAGGCCACGAGCCGCGAAGCATTGGTGATTGCTTTGCCAGAGCAGCATCCGATGGCTCGCCTCGCAAGAGTTCCTCTTGAAAAACTCGCCAATGAGCGTTTCCTGGCGTTCGAGCGACACTTCGGCCCAATGATGTTCGACACGGTGGTGAGCGCGTGCATGCGACACGGCTTCAGTCCGCGCATCTTTCCGGCGCGGCAGATGCACACCATCGTCAGCTTGGTGGCAGGCGGACTCGGCGTCGCCTTGGTCCCGCATTCAGTGCAGGTATTCCAGCGCGCAGGTGTCGTGTTCCGGCCGCTGCGCGGTGATCGGATTACGGTAGAGACAGGAGTGGCATGGCGCGCGGGTGACGATGCCCCTCTGGTGACCGAATTTCTTCGTACGGTCCCAAGATTGCGGCCAGCGGCCAAACCGCCGCCGCGACCAGCCAGCGACTCCGCGTAAACCCCATACGCGTTGTGCACATGCTGGACCGCTAAATTGCCAAAGGCGGGTAAACGCCGGATGTAAAAACACTTCCCGTTCCTAAAATTTACATATCAGTCCAGCGACCGTCGATCCCGATTGCTGACGGACTGGACAGGTTCACGAGCGACCCATCCAACGCCCGGATCACCAAGGTTCACATCATGACCACATCGCCTTATATCGTCGGCTGGGGCCACACCCCTTTCGGCAAACTCGACAACCTCAGTCTCGAAGAGATGATCCGGGATGCCGCCCTGCCCGCCATCGCAAGCGCCGGCCTTCAGCCTTCCGACATTGACGGCGTGTTCGTCGGTCATTTCAATGGCGGGTTCGTCCGTCAGGATTTCAGCGGTGCGCTACCGGCGTTGGCCATTCCTGAACTGCGGCATGTGCCATCGGTCAGGCTCGAGAACGCATGCGCTACCGGTTCTGCCGCCATCTGGGCCGCGCTCGATGCGCTTGCGAGCGGCCGCGTCAAGCGCGCCTTGGTAGTGGGCATGGAAAAGATGAACACCTTGCCGAACCAGCAGATCGGAGAAATCCTGCTCAAGTGCTCCTATGTCGCTGAAGAAGGCGATACCCCGGGCGGATTCGCCGGCGTTTTCGGCAATATCGCGAGCGGGTATTTCGAGCGATTCGGCGACCAGTCCGACGCGCTAGCGTCCATCTCCGCCAAGAACCACAAGAACGGCATGAGCAATCCGCTGGCCCACATGCGGCGTGATCTGGGATTCGACTTCTGCCGCACGCCGTCGGACAAGAACCCGTTCGTTGCAGGCCCTTTGAAGCGATCGGACTGCTCGCTTGTCTCAGATGGTGCAGCCGCTCTTGTTCTGTCCAACGAACCATTGCCCGGCGCCCAAGTGCCAGCGGTACGCTGGCTCTCACGTACCCAGGTCAACGAATTCCTGCCGCTCTCGCGCCGCGATCCAACCAGGTTTGAAGGCGCTGCACTTGCGTGGGAACGCGGCCTGCACGACGCGCGCGCTACGCTGGACGATCTGCAGTTCGTTGAAACCCACGACTGCTTCACCATCGCAGAACTGCTGGAGTACGAAGCCATGGGCCTCGCACCGCACGGTCAGGGAGCGCGGGTGATTCTTGACGGTGTCAGCACCAAGGAAGGACGCCTTCCGGTGAATCCGTCGGGTGGCCTCAAATCGCGCGGCCATCCGATTGGAGCGACAGGGGTGTCGCAGCATGTGATGGCTGCCATGCAGCTCACCGGCACCGCTGGCGACATGCAGATCAGCGGAGCGCGGCGCGGCGCTGTGTTCAACATGGGCGGCGCGGCTGTCGCCAATTACCTGAGCGTGCTGGAGGCCGCATGAGGCAGCGGCTCCCGACCACCCCGGCATCAAACTCGGGGACGCAGCGTCGTGGCTGATCCTCAGGTCATGAACCTGGCCTGTCTACTTTCCCAGACAGCACGCCTCTTTCCAGAGCTTCCAGCGCTGATCCAGGGCGACAGTGCCTGGAGCTGGGCCGAGACTGACGCCCGGGTCAATGCGATGGTCTGCGCCCTGCGCGCACGTGGGGTGCACAAGGGCGACCGTATCCTCGTGCAATCGCGCAATACCCGGCAGCTGTTCGAGAGTTGCTGGGTGGCATTTCGGCTCGGTGCTGCCTGGGTGCCGACCAACTTCCGCCTGACACCGCCTGAAATCGCCTATTTGGGCGCTTCCAGTGGCGCAAGCGTCATGCTCGCGGAAACGGATTTCAGACCCCATGCCGAGGCCGTGAAAGCCGCATCGACCCATCTTCGGGACGTGATCTGGCTCGGGTCTTCCGAAGCGACACCGGCGGGCGAACTCGGGTACGAATCGCTTCTCGCGGGCCATCTCGGCCAAACGGCTGCCACCGAAACGGTGGAGCGCGACGATCCGCTCTGGTTCTTCTACACCTCCGGTACCACCGGCAAGCCCAAGGCTGGAGTGCTGACGCACGGCCAGATGGCGTTCATCGTCACCAACCACCTGGCCGATCTGATCCCGGGCACGACGGAGGAAGACCGCTCACTCGCGGTAGCTCCGCTTTCGCACGGCGCGGGTATCCACGCGCTGCTGAATGTGGCGCGCGGCGCGGCAACGGTGCTTCCGCTATCAGACCGGCTCGACGGCGAGGAAGTCTGGTCGCTGGTCGAGCGGCACCGCATCTCGAACATCTTCACCGTGCCCACCATCGTCAAGATGCTGGTGGAGCATCCAGCGGTGGATGAATACGACCACAGCAGCCTGCGCTACGTGATCTATGCAGGCGCTCCGATGTACCGGGCCGACCAGCAGCGGGCTCTGGAGAAACTGGGACCGGTACTGGTGCAGTACTTCGGGCTGGGTGAAGTGACCGGCTGCATCACCGTGTTGACGCCGCGGATGCACGTGCAGCTGGCAGCAGAGGCGGACAGCGCCATCGGCACCTGCGGACGACCCCGCACCGGCATGGAAGTGGCGGTGCTGGATACGGCGATGCAAGCGGTACCCACCGGAGAAGTCGGCGAAATCTGCTGCCGCGGACCCGGTGTTTTTGCGGGTTACCACGGCAACCCGGACGCTACCGCTGCGGCGCTCCGGGGAGGCTGGTTTCACACCGGAGACCTCGGCCGGCTCGACGCACGCGGGCTTCTCTACATCACCGGGCGCGAATCCGACATGTACATCTCGGGCGGCTCCAACGTGTATCCACGGGAGGTGGAAGAAGTGCTGCTCACCCACCCTGCAGTGGCGGAAGTTGCCGTGCTGGGCGTGCCTGACCCCAAATGGGGCGAAGTGGGCGTGGCTGTGGTGGTGCAGCGTGAGGGCTGCGAGCCCGCGACCGAGGCGCTGCTTCTGGCGCACCTCGAAGGCCGCTGCGCCCGCTATCGCTGGCCGCGCCAGATCTTCTTCTGGCAGACATTGCCCAAGTCGGGCTACGGCAAGATCACAAAAAACGAAGTTCGCCGACTGCTCATCGAAAACGGTGAATTGCAGGAGGTGCAGGTCACCGTTTAAGCGCGCAGCAGGCGCGCAGCTATCGGGCTGAGTCATCGGGGCTGGGGTTTCTGCCGTTTCGGTGAAGTCGCTCACAGGCGACGATCGCCGCTTCGCGCGTTTGCAGCATCCAAGCAGTTTTTGCTCTTTTCAGTTTTCAGTTTTCCTTCCATCCAACCACGACAACAGGAGACATTTCCATGACCATCACCCGTCGCAATATGCTGGCCACCACAGCTGGCGCTTTGGCAATACCCGCAACCAGCGCGTTCGCCGCGAAGGCCGAGTTTCAGTACAAGTACGCCAACAACCTGCCGTTGTCGCATCCGATGAACTTGCGCGCCAAGGAAATGGCCGACGCAATCCGCGCTGATACCAAGGGACGGGTCGACATCCAGATCTTCCCGAGCAGCCAGCTCGGCTCCGATACCGACATGCTGAGCCAGATCCGCTCGGGCGGGGTCGAGTTCTTCACGCTTTCAGGCCTGATTCTCTCGACGCTCGTGCCGGCGGCAGCAATCAGCGGAATCGGCTTTGCCTTCCCCGACTACCCCACCGTGTGGAAAGCAATGGACGGTGATCTGGGTGCCTACATCCGCAGCCAGATCGACAAGGCCAACCTGGTTGCCATGGACAAGATCTGGGACAACGGCTTCCGCCAGACCACATCCTCGACCAAACCCATCGAGACGGCCGCAGACTTCAAGGGCATGAAGATCCGCGGTCCCAGCTCACCGCTGTGGACGTCGATGTTCAAGGCCTTTGACGCAGCACCTACCTCGCTCAACTTCAGCGAGGTGTATTCAGCCTTGCAGACCAAGGTGGTCGAAGGCCAGGAGAACCCGCTCGCGATCATCTCTACCGCCAAGCTGTACGAAGTGCAGAAGTACTGCTCTCTCACCAACCACATGTGGGACGGTTTCTGGTTCCTTGCCAACAAGAAAGCCTGGGAGCGCCTGCCAGCAGACCTGCGCACCATCGTTGCAAAGCACATCAACGCAGCCGCCATGGCCGAGCGCACCGACGTGGAAGCTCTCAACGGAACAGTGCAGAGCGATCTCACGTCCAAGGGCCTCGTGTTCAACAAGACCGATCCTGCAAGCTTTCGTGATCAGTTGCGCAAGGAAGGCTTCTATTCCGAGTGGAAGAAGAAGTTTGGTGACGATGCGTGGGCGCTTCTGGAGCGCAGCACCGGCAAATTGTCATGAGCAAGGGGGCGACGACCGACGTGCATTCCGCCGAGACCGTCGCCCTGCCGGCGGCCGCTGAAGCGCAGTCCTCCGATCCCCATGGCGGACTGGCCCAGGCGCTGCCTGGACGTCCGCTATTGGCAAAGATCGATCGCGCGCTCGGCTGGTTGGTCGAAGTGCCGGCTGCAGCGCTGGTCCTGGCTGACATCATCGTATTGCTGTGCGGCGTAGTGGCACGCTTTGTCTTCCACAACCCGCTGGTGTGGTCCGACGAACTGGCCTCGATGATCTTCCTGTGGCTTGCGATGTTCGGTTCGGTCATCGCCCTGCGCCGCGGCGAACACATGCGCATGACCGCGCTGGTGAGCCGCCTGTCGCCGCAGCGGCGCGCACTGATGGAGGCTGTCGCCACGGCAGCCTGCCTGCTATTTCTGGCGATGGTGCTGTGGCCTTCCTTCGGCTATGCCACGGAAGAAGCCGACATCACCACGCCTGCACTGTCGCTGTCCAATGCATGGCGAGCGTCTGCACTTCCGGTGGGCCTGCTGCTGATGACCACCTTCGCCATATTGCGCCTGATGCGTACGGCCACCATCCGCAACGCCGTTTCGGCGCTGCTCATCGTCGTCGCCATCGCATTCGCTTTCTGGCTCGGTCGTTCTGCCTTCGACGATCTGGGCAAGCTCAATCTCCTCGTCTTCTTCGTGGGTGTAGCCGCGGGTTGCGTCTTCGCCGGCATTCCGATTGCCTTCGCCTTCGGTCTTGGTACATTCGGCTACCTCGCGCTGGCCACGAGTACGCCGCTGGTCATCATGGTCAACCGCATGGATGAAGGCATGTCGCACATCATCCTGCTGGCGGTTCCTCTCTTTGTTTTTCTGGGCTTGCTGATCGAAATGACCGGCATGGCGCGCGCCATGGTGAGCTTTCTGGCGGGCATGCTCGGGCATGTACGCGGCGGGCTTTCCTATGTGCTGATCGGCGCGATGTATCTGGTCTCCGGCATCAGCGGAGCCAAGGCGGCAGACATGGCTGCAGTGGCACCGGCGCTTTTCCCGGAAATGAAAAAACGCGGCGCCGACGAAGGTGAACTGGTCGCTCTTCTCGCTGCCACCGGCGCGCAGACCGAAACCGTGCCGCCGAGCCTGGTGCTGATCACCATCGGTTCGGTCACAGGCGTATCGATCGCAGCCCTGTTCACTGGCGGCTTGCTGCCTGCGCTGGTGCTTGGTGTGGTGCTGTGCCTGGTGGTACGGCAGCGCTATCGCCACGAAGACCTCAGCGACGTGCGGCGTGTGCCCCGGAAAGAAATCTTCAAGCTCTTCCTCATTGCCGTTCCCGCGCTGGCTTTGCCCTTCGTCATCCGCGCTGCGGTGGTCGAAGGCGTGGCGACCGCCACCGAAGTCTCGACCATCGGTATCGCCTACGCGGTGGTGGCGGGCCTGGTGATCTACCGGCAGTTCGAATGGAAGCGGATCTTTCCGATGCTGGTGAGCACGGCCAGCCTCTCGGGCGCCATTTTGCTGATCATCGGCACCGCAACCGCCATGGCCTGGGGGCTGACCCAGTCGGGCTTCTCGCGGCTGCTCGCCGTCACCATGGCGGACCTGCCCGGCGGCGCACCGATGTTCATCGCAGCGTCGGTGGTGGCGTTCGTGATTCTGGGGTCTGTGCTTGAAGGCATTCCGGCCATCGTGCTGTTCGGGCCTTTGCTGTTTCCGATTGCCCGCGAACTTCATGTGCATGAGGTGCACTACGCGATGGTCGTGGTGCTGTCGATGGGGCTGGGACTGTTCTCGCCTCCGATGGGCGTGGGCTACTACGCCGCGTGCGCCATTGGCCGGGTGAGCCCGGACGCGGGGATTCGGCCGATCATCGGCTACATGGTGGCATTGCTCATCGGCACGATCGTTGTTGCGGCAATCCCCTGGCTATCGATCGGATTTCTGTGAGCGGCGTTCGCAAGCTCGAAACGCTACATTATGAATAGCTTGTAGCGCTTGCAAATAAAGCGCTACAGGCCTAAAACATACTCAGCTTTCAAGTTGTAGATGGCTGCAGAGTTCACCGAGCTCTGCCACCTCCACATCGGGCCGGCAAGGATGCGGCCAGACTCCGCCGGCGCGGTTGACCCACGCTGCCTGCATCCCGGCTTCGAGCGCTCCGACGACATCCATGGCTACGTCGTCGCCCACATGCAAAACCGATTCCATCGGCACGCCAGCCGCGTCGGCCGCCGCCTGAAAGATCCGCCGGTCCGGCTTGGCGAAGCCGCTCTCGCGCGCAGCCACCTTCGCCATGAACAGATGGCCGATACCCACCACATGGATGTCGGCGTTGCCGTTGGAGAGCGCCACCAGCGGCCAGCGCGCTGCCATGCGCTCCAGCGACTGAAGCGCATCGTCGTAAAAATCCACCCGCTGGCGCTGCGCGAAGAACACATCGAAGGCGGTGCCTGCCAGAGCAGGATCTTCACCCGCGTTGCGCAGAGCGCGCCGGATCGACTCGCGCCGCAACTCGCTCAGGTCATGCTGCAGGTCGGGCCGCTCCTGTCCGACCTCGATCCGGATCGCGCGCAGGGCTGCGGCGTCGGCGTGTAACCGGGCCGTAGCAGGTGCGTGAACGCTCAACCATTCGTGCAGGATGCGTTCGGCTCGCTCAATGGCGGGCCACACGGGCCAGAGCGTGTCGTCCAGATCGAGACTGATGGCACGGATACGGGCAACATCGAGCTGCGACGAAGATGGTGAAGAGGAGCGTTCTGACATGGTCGCGCAGAATAGCCCACCCGGCGCCATTTCGCAGCCACTTGCGGCCCACCCGCAGCCAACCCCTCGTTTCTGGATCTTTCGCTTGGCCTCCTTCGCACCCGAACCACCGTTTACCCATGGCCAGCCGACCACTGTCGGCATCCTGCTCTGTAATCTGGGCACGCCAGACGCCGCAACGCCCGCCGCCGTACGGCGTTATCTGGCGGAATTTCTCTCGGACGGGCGCGTGGTGGAAATCCCGGCTGCGGTCTGGAAGCCCATCCTGCACGGCATCATCCTGCGTACCCGTCCCGCAAAATCGGCAGCCAAGTATCAGAAGATCTGGATGCCCGAAGGCTCCCCGCTCAAGGTCTGGACCGAGCGCCAGGCAACCCTGCTGCGCGGCTGGCTCGGCGAAGCCGGGCACCGCGTTGAAGTGCGCTATGCCATGCGCTACGGCAATCCGTCGATCGCCAGCGAACTCGATGCGCTCAAAGCGGCGGGTGCCACGCGCATCCTGGTCATTTCTGCCTATCCGCAGTATTCCGGCACCACCACTGCCAGCGTGATCGACGCCGTCAATAGCTGGAGCAGTCGACAACGCCATGTGCCGGAACTGCGCTTCGTCAACCGCTACCACGACGACCCGGGCTACATTGCAGCCCTCGCGGCGCGGGTTGAAGCGCATTGGCGCGAGAACGGTCGCGGCGAAAAGCTGGTGCTGAGCTTTCATGGTGTGCCCGCTCGCACGCTCGCGCTCGGGGACCCGTACCACTGCGAATGCCACAAGACCGCGCGGCTGCTCGGCGCCGAACTCGGCCTGCATGCGCATGAATTGCTGGTGACCTTCCAGTCGCGCTTCGGACGGGCCAAGTGGCTGGAACCCTACACCCAACCGACGCTGGAAGCCCTCGCCCGCGCCGGTACCAAACGCGTTGATGTGATGTGCCCCGGGTTTACCAGCGACTGCCTCGAAACGCTGGAAGAAATCGACATGGAAGTGCGCGAAGCTTTCCTCGCCGCCGGCGGGGAATCGTTTCACTACATTGCGTGCCTGAACGACAGTCGCCCGTGGATCGGGGCGCTTTCCAGCATCGCGCAGCAGCATCTGGGCGGCTGGCCCACGCGCACGCAGACGGACAAGCGTGAGCTCGAAGCATCGGCCGAGCGAGCAAGCGCCATGGGCGCGACCCGAAGTTAGGCAGACAACTTCGAGCCGCGCGCAATACAGCCGCGCACGCCAGAACGATTGCAAACTGAGGAGTAACAGGCAGTGTCGAGCGGGTATAAGAGTCCCAGGAAAGGGAGATTCCTTCAACGAAAGCGTCATCACGGCGCTCGGACTTGGCATACCGGCACCTTGCAAATGAAAGCGTTTCGTAAAGCGGCCTCGACCCCGGACAAAGCAGGGCGCCGGAGATCAAGCGAGTTGCCTTCCAGCTCGATGGATGGCACGCATCTGGCGCACTCTGCCTTCTGGATCATGACGCAGCGGGTCACGCTGATGGCGGCCAGCGTGGATGCCGCATTCCTGCTACTTTTCCTCATGCTCGATTCACCGTGGCTGGCCTGGGTGAATGTGGTCAGCATTACCCTCTATCTGGGCGCGTGGTGGTGCCTGCAACGACGTATCAACCAGCCCGCGTTGCTGATGATCTGGATCGAAGTGATCGGTCACGCGACCATTGGTACGTTACTAATCGGCTGGGACGCAGGGTTTTACTATTACCTGTTCCTCTTCATTCCTGCGATCGTCGTAGGCGGCGGCCGTCGAACACCAGTCGTTCTCCTTTCGTTTCTTCTGGTTTTCTATCTGGGATTGCATGCGCTAGCCCGATCGACTGGCCCGGTGCAGCCGCTTGCGAGCGACCTTACCGTTTCCTTTGTCCACGGATTCAACGTCGTCGTGGTTTTCTCGATGGCCGCGCTCACAGCTAACTATTACTACAACACGGTGCGCCGGGCCGAACGCAGGCTGATGAAAATGGCGACCACCGATCCGCTCACCGGGCTGTTCAACCGCCGCAGCCTCATCGCGCAGGCCGACGCATCGATCCGGCAAGGAAGTGCGGATGCGCAATCGACCGCGCTTGTGCTGGGTGATATCGACCATTTCAAGAAGGTCAATGATCGGTATGGGCATGAGGCAGGCGATGCCATCCTCGAGCAGGTGGCTGAGCTTTTGAACAGCGTGGCGCGTCACGGTGACATCGTGGCTCGCTGGGGAGGCGAAGAATTCCTGATTTTCCTGCCTGCAACAGGGCTCGATTCAGCGCTCATCCTTGCCGAGCGGGTGCGGGAAGCGGTGGCGGCGCAGGCGCTCGACCATGCCGGAACATCCATCCCCATCACGATGTCTTTGGGTGTTGCCGAACTGGCGCCCGGTGAACCCTTGGGCGCGGCGATTGCGCGCGCCGATCGGGGTCTTTATGCCAGCAAAACCGACGGACGCAACCGAGTTTCTGTCGGGAACGCTCAGCCGGACGACGGTTCCGGGGCCAACGGGCAACGTAATGCCGAGCTGAGTGCCGCTACCACATGAAGAATTCCGGGGTGATGAACTGTTCCGCCGCTATGCCTACGGCGGTTGAAGGCTTTCGCGCACGTCGTTTGGATGCAGCGAATCTATCGTCAAAATTTTGCACTGAGAGAGTTGCCGCGCACGATCACACGTCTGCAAGCATGCGTCGCATTTCAGCGCTTTGGAGGCTCACGATGGACATGTCCAATTTCATCGCATTTATTAAACGCACCCGAGTAGGCCGCACGAGCTGCAGCCCTTATTCAAAATGTGCAAAAGGCACCGCGTTAGCTTTTCTTGTCGTATTGGGATCGGCAGGAATCTCGTCGACAGCCTTGGCGCAAAGCAGGTATTCGACGGAGGCAGGAAACACCGCCGAAGCCCGCGCCCGCTATGACCAACGGTTACGCGCTTGCGATGCAGCGCTGCCGCGTCCTGAATATGAAGCATGTATCCGGGCTGCAGGAAGGGCGCTTGATCGCAGAGGCGTTGCTGCGAACGGCACCAAAGCGGTGGAATCGTCAGACGGCCGCGCGAAGATCTATGTCGCTCCCGGCACCACACCGCCGCCGGGGGGAAGCGCCGAACTCGCGCCAAAAACAGTGCCTTCCCGCAACGGGCGCGCCACCCTCTTGGTGCCGTCTGACAGTACGCTGAGGAGCACGCGAACCATCGTTCCATGAGCCCTGGTCGAGCAGCGGCCGCGTGTGGACGGCACGCCTGATCCGGTTCTCCATACACCGCGCGTCTCGCTATCAGAACGTACCCTCGAACAAATCCGCTTGAACAACTTCGCACCACACCCGATCGCCCAGGGCGAGTGGGCCTCCCGCGATTACCCGTGCTGTGAACCCGCCGTGCCCGCGCAAGGCGTTGTATGCGCCCGGCCCCAACGCGGCTTCCATGCGAGAGCATGGTTCACACGGACCGGTCAGCTCAAGGATGACAGTTGCGCCGATCCGCAGCCGGACCGGCTGATCCTTGAACAGCGCCCGACCCGCAGCAATATTTAACCCAGACAGCACGAGGTTGCGACGAAATGCCGCAGTGTTGATCGACTCACGCCTCAAAAATGCTGCCACAGCGGGAACGTGTTCTGCTTGAAGGAGTGTGACCTGTCGCTTTCCACCCGCAATGTTGGCTATGGCCCGATCTCCCCGCAAGCCGCGCCCGACAATCGCTTCGCAGGCGTCAACGTTAACGACAGGTTCGTGCCGAACCGGCCGCAGATGAATGGCCTGCAAACAACCGGCATAGGGAAACGCCGCCGTCAGCGCACGAAGATCAGACAGTCCGGTAGAGGTTTTCTGGGTGGTTGTGATGTCGTTCATAAAATCCCTGGCGCTTGTTCATTAGTGACGGAGGACCGCCGCGCTGTCGTCGCTGTCGTCGCTGTCGTCGCTGTCGTCGCTGTCGTCGCTGTCGTCGCTGTCGTCGCTGTCGTCGCTGTCGTCGCTGTCGATTACTCGTCCAGAATCTCATCCGTCCCGCCCTCAAAGGGCTTTAGTCCCATGCAACGTTCATGAACACCCCCGATCTGGAACGCAAGACGTTCATTACGCTGCTGGTCGGCGTCACTCTCGCATTCGGCTTTATTCTGTGGCCGTTTTCCGGTGCAGTTTTCTGGGGTGCCACTCTCGCGATCCTGTTTTCATCGGTCAACCGCTGGTTGCTCAAGCGCTCAGGTGGCAGGCCTTCACTGGCGGCGGTCGGCACATTGATGGTGATTCTTTTTCTGGTTATTTTGCCGGTGGCGATCATCACCGTATCGCTCATCCAGGAAGCCAGCAGCATCTACGCCCGACTACAGTCAGGCGACATCAATTTCGGTCGGTATTTTCAGCAAATGATGGGGTCGCTTCCGCAATGGGTGATTGATTTGCTCAACCGCTTCGACTTGGGAGACGCAGCCGCGATTCAGCAAAAGGTAGGCGCAACCCTCACACAAGGCAGCAAGACGATCGCCACCCAGATCCTCAGCATCGGACAAAACACGTTCGACTTCGTGGTGAGTTTTTTCATCATGCTTTACCTGTTGTTCTTCCTCATTCGCGATGGCGCATCGCTGGCGATGAAGGTACGTGAGGCCGTGCCGCTCAACCCCGACCACAAGCGCGATCTCTTCAGCAAATTCACCACCGTCGTGCGCGCCACGGTCAAAGGCAACATCGCAGTGGCGATGGCCCAGGGAACACTCGGAGGCATCGCCTTCTGGATGGTCGGCGTGCATGGTTTTGTCCTCTGGGCCGTGCTAATGGCGTTTCTTTCGCTCTTGCCGGCTATCGGCGCTGCAATCATCTGGGGGCCGGTCGCGCTCTATTTCCTGGCGACCGGCGCTTTCATCAAGGCGGGCATCCTGCTTTTCGTCGGCGTCTTCGTAATCGGGCTGGTCGATAACATCCTGCGTCCTTTGCTGGTCGGCAAAGACACCCAGATGCCCGACTATGTGGTGCTGATCTCGACCATCGGCGGCATGGCGATCTTTGGCCTGAACGGCTTCGTCATCGGGCCTGCCGTCGCAGCAATGTTCATCGCCGTGTGGACCTTGTTTACCGATGCAAAACGTGCATCCGCCACAGCCGGTGTCCCGGCGCCCGCGCCCGCGTCCATTCCGGACAGCACTTCAGACTGAGACGCAGCCACCCGTCAGCCACGTATCGCGCCTCAGTTCGCGCCTGGGTCCGTGTCGTTGCGCACACCGGTGCAGGGTTGCCGCGCCTACAATCGGCGCGCCCGTTGCTTCCTGCAGCGGGCTTCGCTGGGGGTGCTTACCCATGCTGACCGAAAGATCATGCCTGGGTGGCTGAGAGAGTCCCTTCGAACCTGATTGAGGTAATTCTCGCGCAGGGAAAGCGTTGTCCGGAATGCATAACCCAAGTCAGCCATTGGCTTGTGGTGCTGCTGAGCCATAGTCTTCGCTTGCCTGCTGCGGTATGACAGAAAGAGCGCAGATGTCACGGCCCGGATGTTTTTCTTCTTCCTCGTACCAGTACCCGCAGGACCGCTATTTTTCACATAGAAATATGGCTATGGCGTATTATGGACGGGCGCTACTAGCCTCTATTTCTATAGCATCTTCCGTTCACGCACAGACTTCAGTTCAACCGCAGGATGCCCCTGCAGCAGGAACTTTGGCACCGGTAACGATCGACGCCGGCCGGGCACCTATACGCGCCGATGTGACCGGTTTCGCAGACATACCGCTGCAGCAGGTTCCGATGGCTGCCACGGTAATCGACAGCCAGCAGATCGAAGCCAGTGGCGCACGGCGGCTTGCCGATCTGACCCGGTTCGACTCTTCCGTCACCGATGCATACAACGCGCCGGGCTACTGGGATTTCGTCACCGTACGCGGCTTTGTGCTCGACAACCGGTTCAACTTTCGACGCGAGGGTTTGCCAATCAGCGCGGAAACCACGATCCCGCTCGACAACAAGGCGCGGGTCGAAATTCTGAAGGGCACCAGCGGCATCGAAGCCGGCACGAGCGCTCCGGGAGGCCTGGTGAACTATGTCGTCAAGCGCCCGACCAACGAACCCCTGCGAGAGGTTCGGGTAGAGGCTAATTCACGTGCCAGCCTGTTGGGTTCCGTCGACCTTGGTGGGCGCTTCGGCGTGGACAAGGTATTCGGCTATCGGTTCAATCTTGCAGCCGAACGGCTGCGCCCGCAGGTTCGAAATCTTGACGGTGAACGCACGCTCGCATCGCTGGCGACCGACTGGCGCATCGGTCGCGATTCGCTGCTCGAAGCAGAAGTGGAATGGAGTCGCAAATCGCAACCCAGCCAGGCGGGCTTCAGCCTGTTGGGCAACCGCTTGCCGGCGGTGCCCGATCCGCGCCTGAACCTCAACAACCAGCCTTGGTCGCAACCGTCGGTGTTCAACGCCATTACAGGCACGTTGCGCTTTCAGCAAGCACTCGGCGACAACTGGCGCTGGGCGGCGCAGCTTGGGCAGCAACGTCTGCACAACGACGACCGGCTCGCCTACCCCTTCGGCTGCTCCGCAGAGGATGTCTACGACCGCTTCTGCTCCGACGGCACATATGACCTGTACGATTTTCGCAGCGAGAACGAGCGTCGTCTGCAACAGGCCGCCAATCTCACGCTGCAAGGCAAGGCCAGAACCGGCGCCATATCGCATGACCTGTCTTTCGGCATTCTTGCCAGCCGCGTGAAGAACCGGTTCCAGGACGAGGCCTACAACTACGTCGGCACCGGCAACATCGCAGGCACAGCCATCACGCCGGCCGATCCGACGCTCGCAGACGCCAACACCAACCGTGACGAGCATTCGCTGGAGCTGTCCGTGCAGGACGCCGTGCACTGGAACGACCGCTGGACCACCTGGCTGGGCCTGCGCCACACGCGCCTGAGCCGAGAAAGCGTGCGCACCGACGGTAGCCGTGCCGCTCGATACGACCAGGGCGTGACAACGCCGTGGCTTGCCGTGAGCTACGCACTCAGCCGTTCACAGACTCTGTATGCCAGTTACGGCGAGGGCGTTGAATCACAGATCGTGCCCAATCGACCCAGCCAGTACGTCAACAGCGGAGAAGCACTCCCGGCGCTCAAGTCGCGTCAATGGGAGGTGGGTGCGAAGGGCGCTGTCGATGCTTGGCAGTGGCAGACCGCGTTCTTCCATATCAAGCGGCCCGTCAGCAATCTCGATGCCTGCGACCGGCTCGGCATCAAACCCTGTATCGGCGCCAATGACGGCGATGCCGTGCATCAGGGGCTCGGAGGCAGCTTTCAATGGCACGGCGGCGCCTGGCGCTTGATGGGCAGCGCAACCTTCATCGATGCCAAGCGCAAAGGCAGCACTGCCGAGCCCGACCTCAACGGACTTGCTCCCACGAATGTGCCCAAGCAGGTCTTGCGGGCACAAGCGGGGTGGCGCGTGCCGGGCCTGGAAGGACTCGAACTGACGGGCGGCGTTTCGCGCGAGGGCCGCCGCTCGGTGCTACCCGACGATTCCATCGAGCTACCAAGCTGGACCCGGTTCGACGCTGGCCTCCACTACGACCAGCGCGTCGGCCGCGCCAAGATCGAATGGACGGTACAGGTCGACAATTTGTTCGACCACCGCTACTGGAAGGAATCTCCCTCGCAATACGGGCATGTCTATCTCTACCCCGGAGCCGTGCGCAGCCTGCGCTTTGCGATGCAGACCCGGTTCTGATCGAGAGAATTTTCTGGCTATAATTTGAGGCTTGTTCCTCGATAGCTCAGTTGGTAGAGCGCCGGACTGTTAATCCGTAGGTCCCTGGTTCGAGCCCAGGTCGAGGAGCCACTTATTCAGAAGGCTGGGCACCCTTGCAGTGCCCGGTGCTTTTCCTACAGCAGCTGCAACAAGCAGCGTCGCTGCCGCCACTTGAATTTCCGCGTGGCTCCGGGACCACTTGATTTCAATCCAGCCCACGTCGTAGAGTCGATGCTTTGGTTTCAGGCCAGCCGTCCATCATCCGTACGCGTTCGAGCTGGCAGTCACTCAACATTCGCAGGTCAAAAAAAGAGCGGGAACTCCATGCATCCTTCACTATGCCTTTGGGTATGCAGTGCCGTGGTCGCGACAGGGCCGCTGCAAGCGCACGCGCAACAGTCGATGTTCGGCGACGTGCAGCATGCTAAGTACACGGAACTGGTGGCAGGTCCCTTGGCCTTGCACTTTAGCAACGAAGACGCGCATAAACACGTGGTTCTGCTGGGTTTGGAGCGGGGCGAAGTCAACGGCTGGCTCTACGGTGCCGCAGCGTTTCGGAACTCCTTTGGTCAGCCTTCGGCTTACCTGTATTACGGGCATCGCTGGGATGGCGTCTTT
>JBBSUX010000034.1:0-18845 GCA_038234045.1 Burkholderiales bacterium | reverse complement strand
GGTGTGATGGGCGCTCCCATGGCCGGCCACCTCGCGCGTGCCGGCCACCGCGTCACCGTTTACAACCGCACAGCCTCCCGCGCAGCCGACTGGGCCGCAGAGTTCGGTGGCCAGCATGCCGCCACGCCGCGCGAAGCGGTCGCCAAGGCCGACATCGTTTTCTGCTGCGTCGGCAACGACGACGATTTGCGCAGCGTCGTGCTGGGCAAGGATATGGGCGAAGGCAAGCGCGGTGATGACGGCGCACTTGCCGGCATGCACAGCGGCACGATTTTTGTCGACCACACCACCGCTTCGGCCGACGTCGCCCGTGAGCTGCACGCAGTTGCCAAGGCACATGGCGTGAGCTTCATCGATGCACCGGTATCGGGTGGCCAGGCCGGCGCGCAGAACGGCTTGCTGACCGTCATGTGCGGCGGCGACCAGGATGCCTTTGACGCAGTCGCGCCACTGGCCGATGCGTTCGCGCGCGCCTTCACCCGCCTGGGTGAAACCGGTGCCGGACAGCTCACCAAGATGGTGAATCAGATCTGCATTGCAGGACTGGTGCAGGGCTTGTCTGAAGCGGTGGCGTTTGGCCAGCGCGCAGGGCTCGACATGGAGCAGGTGCTGGGCGTGATCGGCAAGGGCGCCGCGCAAAGCTGGCAAATGGACAACCGCGGCAAGACCATGGTCGAGGACAAGTTCGACTTCGGCTTTGCCGTCGACTGGATGCGCAAGGACCTCGGCCTGGTGCTCGACGAAGCGCGCCGCAACGGCGCCCGCGTTCCGGTGACCGCGCTGGTGGACCAGTTCTATGCCGACGTGCAGCAGATGGGCGGCAACCGCTGGGATACATCGAGCCTGCTCAAGCGCCTCAAGTAAACCGACTGCGGTGGTGAACCCGTAAGCGCGAAGTTTCAGACCTGCCCTAAGAGCCGCCCCGGCCCATCACGACGGGCGCAACGATCACGGGTAAGCGCAAAAATTGCCGAGGTCTGTCCTGAATCGACTTCATGGAGTGATTGCTACAAAATTGAAAGGTGCTGGCGCTATCGCAACGAGCTTGCGACATTCAAACAGTAAACCCGAATTCTCCAGCATGCACGAATTGCGACAACGATTAAAACCGCAGGAGCGAAGCCAATGACGGCGCTGGCACCCCGGCGCGGGGGCTCGTTCATGTACCGCGCGCGGATCGCACTGCGCGAGCCGACCACCTTCATCGGCATTCTGGCTGCGATCGTTTTCAGCTACCTGATCGTCGCGCCGATCCTGTCGTTGCTCAACGACGCGGTTCGCGTCCAGTTCAGCGATGTGGCGCGCATCGGCCAGAGCCTCGGCGCGTTCACGATCTATAACCTGCAGCGCGTATTTCAGTCGGCTGTGGCGCCGTATGTGTTCTGGCGTCCCTTGCTGAATACGGTTGAGGTGGCAATAGGTGCGATGGCTATCGCGCTCGTCATCGGCGGCAGTATGGCCTGGCTGATCAGCCGCACCGACATGTGGGGCCGCAAATGGTTCGCCACCGCACTGATCGTGCCGTACATGCTGCCCTCCTGGACCATCGCGCTGGCATGGTCGGCGCTGTTTCGCAACCGCACCGCTGGAGGGCAACCGGGTTGGCTCGAAACCCTCGGCTTCGAGCCGCCCAACTGGCTCGCCTACGGTCAGCTACCGGTGACGCTGGTGCTGGCTTTGCACTACGCACCGTTCGTGATCCTGCTGTTCGGCAACGCGCTGCGCCGGCTCGACTCGCAAATGGAAGACTCCGCCCGCATGCTCGGCGCCGGAAGGTTCACCATCGCCCGGCGCATCATTATTCCGTTGATGACGCCTTCATTGATGTCCGCCATGACGCTGATCTTCGCCAAATGCCTGGGCGATTTCGGCGTGGCTTATGTCCTGGGTGTACCGGTCAAGTTCGATGTGCTGGCGACCTCGCTGTTTCGCAGCGTCACCGCGCGGCAAACCGGCGAAGCGTCGGTAATCGCCGCAGCCATCATTCTGATCGGCAGTATCTCGGTCATCATTGATGCGCGCCTGGTACGGGAAGCCAAGCGCTTCGTCACGATCGGCTCGAAGGGCTCGATGAACCGCACCGGCCGCCTTGGCACATGGCGGTTGCCGATGACGGCGTGGGCCGGGCTGGTCTTCACGATCAGCGTGGCGGTTCCCTTGTTGGTGCTTTTCTTCACCACCATCATGCGGGTGCCGGGTGACTTGAGCCTCGACAACTTCACTCTGGCTTACTGGATCGGTCACGATCTGCCGACGACAGCCATGCGCAGCGGCGTTCTCATCACACCGGATTTTTGGCACGCGGCATGGAACTCGGTCTGGATCGTCGGGCTGGCGGCGCTGTTCGCTGGGGTGTCGGGTCTGCTGGTGGGCTATGTGGTGGTGCGCAGCCCGGTGAGGGCGCTCGGTTCATTCCTGCGTTACGTCACCTTCCTGCCTTACCTGGTTCCCGGCATCGCCTTTGCCACGGCATCGCTCTCGATCTTCGCGGTGCAGCGTGGGCCGATTCCGGCCCTGTACGGCACGGCAGCGATCCTTGTCATCGCGCTGGCAGCCGACCAGATGCCGTTTGCCTCGCGGGCGGGCATCGCAGCCATGATGCAGCTCGGCAAAGACCCGGAGGAAGCTGCACAAGTCGTGGGTGCGGGCTGGTGGAAGCGTCTTTTCACCGTGGTGATTCCCATCCAGAAGGGCTCGCTCACCGCCGGCACGCTGCTACCCTTCATCTCGGGGCTGAAGAGCCTGAGCCTGGTCATCATCCTGGCCGTGCCGGGGACCGATCTGCTGACGACCTACGCCATCCGGCTGCTCGATTACGGTTACGACCAGGCCACCAACGCGGTCGTGATCATGCTGTGCGCGGTCGCTTTTTTTGGAACGATGTTGGTCCAGAAGCTGGGCAAGAGCAGCCTCGCAGACGGGTTGGGGAGTTAACGGATCATGGCCCATGTGAGCCTTCGCAATGTGGAGAAGAACTACGGCAAGGGCGCGCCCAGCGCGATTGCTGACCTGAACCTGGAAATCCCCGACGGGGAGTTTCTGTGCGTGCTCGGCCCTTCGGGCTGCGGCAAAACGACGACGCTGCGCATGATCGCGGGGCTGGAGCATCCGACCGCTGGCGAAATTCAGGTGGGGGAGCGCATAGTCGATTCGGTGGCACGAGGCATCTATGTACCGCCCGAAAAGCGCGAAATGGGGCTGGTGTTCCAGAGCTACGCACTGTGGCCGCACCTGAGCGTGCAGGACAACGTCGAATTCGGCCTGCGCCTGCGCAAGATCGCGAGCGGCGAACGCGAATCGATGGCCGCCACCGTAATGGAAACACTCGGCATTGCGAAGTACAAAGACCGCTATCCGTCAGAGCTCTCGGGCGGACAGCAGCAACGCGTTGCGCTCGCCCGAATGCTCGTAATGCGACCGGACGTGATCCTGCTGGACGAACCGCTCTCCAATCTCGATGCCAAACTGCGCCTCGAAATGCGCGCCGAATTGAAGCGCATCCATGCCGAGACGAACGCCACCATCGTGTTCGTCACCCACGACCAATGGGAGGCCATGACATTAGCCACCACCATCGCGGTGATGAGCGAAGGCGCCCTGCAGCAGCTCGACACACCCGACAACATCTATGAGCGCCCAACCAACCGGTTCGTGGCGGAATTCATCGGCAACTCACCGATCAACATCATCGAACTCGCTTCGGGCGAGGCATCGGCACAGCTCTCGACAGCAATGGGCGCCTACCTCGGGCAGCGCTTGCGTTCGGGTGGCAAGCCGGGCTCGGTCGGTATCCGTCCGGAAGCGCTGCAGATCGCCAATGCTGAAGAATCCGTTCCCGTTACGGCGTTCAGCGGCCCTGCAATGGTCACCGGCGTGTTGCCGACGGGTGGCAGCTGGATCGTGGAGTTGACAGTCGCTGGCCGTAAGCTGTTTGCCATCGTCGGAGAACCACCACGCGCGCAAACCGGCGAGCAGATCCGCTATTGGGTGGCGCCGCATCACCTTCATGTGTTCGAACCCGGCGGAAAGCGCCTGCTGGAGGCAGATGCGGATCTCGCCGCAAACACCTGATCGCCACTCGTCCACTCACACGGAAAGCCACACATTCATCCACGACAAGCCCACCGATGGGCGCGACAAGTTTCATCACACAAGAAGGAGACCTAGCCATGCAGAAGAAGAAGTACTCATCACTACCCAGCGCGCGTTTGCTCTCGCTGAGCGCTTGCGCCCTTGCCGCCTCGATGCTGGTCATGGGATGCAAGCCATCTTCCACGCCGCCGACGCCGAAGACCGCGGCGCCTGTTGAAGCGTCGGCCAGCGCGCCTGTTGCAGCAGCCGCACCTTCCGCCGCCGCGTCCACCACAACGAGTACATCGGCGCCAAGCGCATCCAGCACGCATGCACTCGGCATTTCGGACGCCAACTTCAGCCTCGACGCCCTGATCGCAGCGGCGAAGAAGGAAGATCCGATCACGGTGGTAGACGCCACTGGCAAGATCAAGGTCATGGCGGAAAACTTCAGCAAAAAGTATGGCGTGAAGGCCACCGGCGTGAAGATGGGCGCCTCGAACCAGGAAGAGGTACTGGTCCGCGAAGCGGCCGCGCACAACGTAAAGAACGATGTGTTCAACATGAGCAATCTGCCCGACGTGACCGCGCAATTCATCCCGCAAGGCATCGCGACCAGCTGGATGCCACCGGACCTGAAGGATCAGACACCCGAGCAATATCAGGACCCGGCCATCACCAGCCTGAACCCTTGGCTCTGGGTCTACAACCCCAAGGTCTATGGCGACAAATGCCCGATCGACAACATGTGGGCGCTGACCGATCCGAAGTGGAAAGGCAAGGTCGACATTCCCGATCCGCTGCTGCGCAACGAGACCATGTTCTGGCTGAATCAGATCGCTGATAACGCCGACGACAAGATGAAGCACGCGTATCAGGATTACTACGGCAAGCCACTGGAAACCGACCAGCCCAGCGCGACCGCCGAGTGGCTCAAGCGTTTTGCCGCCAACAACGTCAAGGTGGCCAAAAGCGATACCGACGTCGGACCGGTGGTTGGCGCCAGTACCGAGAAAGACCCGGTGATCGGTTTTGTCAGTGCAGCCATCTTCGCGCACGCGCGGGACCAGAAATTTCCGCTGGCTGCATGCTCCGGCCTGAAACCGTGGCTGGGCCAACTGACGCCGCGCGTCGCTGTGATCGCTACCGAGACCAAAAGCCCCAACGCAGCGAAACTTTTTGTGCACTACATGATGTCGCCCGAAGGCATGGCGCCGCAGATGGAAGACGGCAAGCTCTCCACCAACAAGGAGGCCAAGATGCCGGCTGACGAACCCTCGGGGATCGAGAAGCTGAAGGACCAGCTTTACGTGAACAACTCCAAGACGACGCCGGACGACTTCAAAAAATTACAGTACTGGCGCGATCTCTGGACCACCAGCAGTCACTGATAACGATGCGGGCGGCAGGCGCTGCGATGTTTGCATGAGCTTTGCAGCGCCGCCACCGCCTCGATCCAGCTGGTGGGTTGGCGGTTGGCGGTAGACGGGTCAGCCCTGTGCATCAAGCCGCTTCTGGATATGCGCCGCTCGTTCGGCCGACGGCGGATGAGATGACAAGAGGCTGACGCCGCCCTTGCCACCGTCGAGCGCGGCGAGTTTCTGGAAGGCGGTGACTAGCCCTTTCTGGCTCAAGTGTTTCCGACCCAGAAGATCGAACGAATAGTCATCGGCCGCGCTCTCCTGGCGCTGCGAAAACTGGGCGCCGATGAACTTCTCGGCCAGATCGCCCGCTTGCGACTGAGTCAGCGCAGTGACGGTGGCGTTGCCCGTGGAGCCTGCGATGGTCCGGACGGCTGAAGCGGCTGCCGCAATCTGCATGCGCGACTTGGAATGGCCGAGCGCCACATGGCCGATCTCGTGCCCGATCACACCGCGCAGTTCATCGTCGTTCATCACGTCCATCAAGCCGCTGTAAACACGAATGCAGCCGTTGGCCATCGCCCATGCATTCACGTCCTTGGTCAGGTAGACCTTGTAGACCGCACGCTGGCCGTTGATCTCCTGCGGCATCTGCGCCACGACCTTGTCAAGCCGGGCGGTGTAAGGGCTCGACGCATCGGCCACCTGGTTCTTCTGGTCGGAAGCGGCGCACGATTCATCCGACATGCGCACGATCTGCCCGTCGTTGAGCGAGAGCGCCTGAAGAGCAGTTCCGCCCGCTTGGGTGAGGCCGGCAGTATCGAGGTTGGCAACTGACTGACAACCCGCCAATCCGGCAGCACCGGCGACGACGAGAGCTGCAATGGCAAAGCCCGAGGGGCGTGGGATTCTCATGCGGGGTTCGTCCTTTTGTATCTGGAGAAATGAATCAATAAAGCGGGGGCAGGAACGGGCAAGCTGAGCCCATTTATTCAGTTCCTACTTTCAGAGCAGCAATGCGCGCCCTGTTTTTGCCAACAGCAAGTTTCTATCCCTATCCTTTTCAAGGACCGTCACAAGTTGAAAGTATCGAAGCCAAACGGGGTAGAGGGCATTGGCCAAGCCCCTTCTTTGATCGCGGCCAGGTCGTCGACCGCTGTGAACCGGGCCTCGTCCAGATGCCGTGACTGTTGACTACTTGATCGGCGTTACCACTGCGCCGGACGACTCGGTTCTGAACGGCTGCGATGACACGGGAGCGGGCGCCGGAGCATACACAGGAGCCGGAGCCGGCAGCGGCGCGGCAGCGGGTTGCTGCTGGCCGATTTCGGCAAGCTCCTTGTCGCTCACCTGCTCATAGACCCGCACCACCTTCACAACGCCACTCACGCCACGGGCGATTTCCGCCGTACGGGTGGCTTCGCGCTGCGAGACGCGGCCCATCAGGTAGACCACACCTCGCTCGGTCACCACCTTGAAGGCGTTGGCATAGATGTCCTTGGCGTCGACGAAGCTGGCCTTGACCTTGCCGGTGATGAGCGAATCATTGGCGCGTTGCGAGAAAGTGCTGTTGGGCATCACGCCGATTTCATTGATAACCGAGCGTACGTTCTCCACGCGGGCAACGTATTCCTCAATACGCTTTCTGTCTTCGGCAGTCGGCGCTTCGCCCGTCATCAGAACCTGGCGGTTGTAGCTGGTGACGTTGACGTGAACCTTGTCGCCGAAGTAGGTCTTGATGGTGCTGCTGGCACGTTGCTCGATCCGCTCGTCATCGAGCTGCGTGCCAGCGGTGCGCCTATCGGTCACGACCAGGCCGGTACCGGCCACAGCGGCTCCGCCGATCACCAGCGGTATGCAGCCGGGCAACGCCAGCGCGACGACACCCGCAGCGGCTACAGCACAGGCTGTACGCAGGAGCGCTGCGGCCGGGCGTGGGCAGCGCGCAAGGCCGGAAGTAGAAGCAGAAGAAACGGAATCGCTCATGGGGCAGGCTCCTGGTCGCCGAGAAGTTGTGCATCCACGCCGTCGCAGATGCAGTGGAGGACCAGCAGATGGACCTCCTGAACGCGCGCCGCACGGTCGTGCGGTGCGCAGAGGTGAATATCGGTTTCGCGCAGCAACCCTGCCACGCGGCCGCCATGCCGCCCGGTGAGCGCGATGATGGTCATCTCGCGCTCGTGCGCACAACCGATAGCGGCGATCATGCTGGGGCAATTACCGGTTGGCGCGATAACCAGCAGCACATCGCCTGCCTGGCCCAGCGCGCGGATCTGCCGGGTGAAGGTGGCTTCGGCAGCGGCACGGGCGTCGGCGCCCGGTGGCAACAGCAAGGCGCCATCGGTGGTCAGGGCGAGCGCGGCGAGTTCGGGGCGTTCACGTTCGAAGCCCGCCACGAACGCAGCGGAAAACGTCTGCGCCAGCGCGGCCGACGCACCTGTGCCGCAGCACAGCACCTTGCCCCCACTGGTGACGCAGGCCAGAACCGCTTGTACGGCGGCGGCGATGGGCGACGCGAGTGTCTGCGCCGCCTGGTATGTCAGGTCGGCGCTTTCGATGAAGTGTTGTTCGATTCGCTGCTCTAGCATGGGGTCATGATGATAGCGGCGGAGCTTGAAAGCGCGCGGCTTGGCGCCGGCTTATTGTGTGTGAGCATGTGTGTGCCGGAGGGGCAAGCATGAATTCTTGGCGATCCGCAGCAGCGTTGCCGCGCCAACTCAGGCGCCGCCATCTGCATCGAACGCGGCTTGCAACCAACGAGGTGGGTCATCGCCCTCGACCAGCACCACATCGAACCGGCAGGGCGGCAGCGTGGACTGGCGCATCAGGAAATGCCGCGCCGCAAAAATGATGCGGCGTCGCTTGGTGGCGCTGATGCTGGCTGCTGCACCTCCATGACTGGCGCGGGCTCGATGGCGCACCTCGACGAAGACCAGAGTACCGTTGGGTGCGCGCACGATCAGGTCGATCTCGCCACCGCCCCGGCCCGGGGTTCGATAATTGCGCTGCACCAGCCGCATGCCCGCTGCTTCAAGATGCGCAAGCGCACGCTTTTCGGCGGCATCGCCCCGCTGCTTGGTAGTTGCTGCAGTGCCAGCCGGCGCCGCATCCGGCGGCGTGCGGCCCTTTCCCCGAAGAAAGAAGAAATCCATTGAGCGCCCATTCCTTGACGTTTGCCTCCGCGCTGGCGGCCTCGCATGATGCCGCAGCCTCGCAGGCCTGGCCGCGCGGCACGCTGTATGTGGTGGCTACGCCGATCGGCAATCTGGCAGACATCACCTTGCGCGCGCTGCATCTGCTGCAGCGCGCTGACGTGGTGGCTTGCGAAGACACGCGCCACACCGGCCAGCTTCTGCGCAGCTACGGCATCGAGCGCCCTGCCGCGCGGATGCTCGCGCTGCATCAGCACAACGAGGCCGAGGCCGCACAGGCGGTGATCGTGCAGCTGCAGCAAGGCCAGCGCGTGGCCTATGCCAGCGACGCCGGCACGCCCGCTATCAGCGACCCCGGCGCGCGTCTGGTGGCGGCCGTGCGCGAGGCGGGGCTGCCGGTGGTGCCGCTGCCGGGCGCCAGCAGCGTGACGACGGCGCTCAGCGCAGCGGGACTCGCGTCGGCTCCTGCGAGCGACGCCGCGCAGCAGCTCGGCGCCGGCGGGTTCGTCTTTGCCGGCTTCCTGCCGGCGCGCGGCAGCGAAAGGGCGTCGGCCTTGCTGGCGCTGGCAGACGAACCGCGCGCGGTCGTCTTGATGGAAGCGCCGCATCGCATCGAAGACTTGGCGCGCGCATTGGCGCCGCTCGGCGATCGACTGGTCACCCTGGCGCGAGAACTGACCAAGCAGTTCGAAGAGATCGCGACCGTCGCCGCCAGCGAAGCCACCGCCTGGCTGGCTGGCGCGCCGCAGCGCACCCGAGGTGAATTTGTCGTAGTGGTGCACCCCGCTGCAACGGTAGAGCTCCAAAGCGATGACGAAGGCGACAGTCTGCCGCCGACCGCTCGGCGCGTGCTGCAATTGCTGCTGGAAACCGACGGCATCCCGCTCAAGACCGCAGTGCGGCTGGCAGCCGACATCACGGGCGCAGCGCGCAATGCGCTGTACCAGCGCGCTTTGCGGCAACGGCGCGAAGGCACGCAGGATTAGCTGGCGCATGGCGAGCCGCAAGCCTTCATCCAAACGCTGTTGATGCAGTCAAGCTTTCTACGTTCGCGCAGCATCGGCGTTCAGCGGGTATGCTATTTAAATAATTGCTGATAGCGCAGGCAGATGAAGCGCTAGAGGCATATTTCATGCAGATTCTGTGACCTTGCCCCGGGTCTCAGCCGCCCAGGCCAGTCCCATCGCGACGCCACCAAACCGGTCGCCCTCGACCAGTGGCACGCGCGGAAACCGGGCAGCCAGTGCCGCCTGCAAGGGCTGCAGTGCCGACGAGCCGCCCGTGAGATAGATGGCATCGACCTGCGAAGCGCCGAGCCCCGACTGCCGCACGCAGCCGGCCGCGCAATCGGCCACTCGCTCCAGCAGCGCTTCCAGCGCGTCGTGCATCACTTGGCCATCGATCTGCGTTGCGAGGTCGGGCTCAATCAAGGCAAGGTCGATCGCCCCTTGCCCGCCCTCGGACGACACCGCAATCTTGGCGGACTCCACCGCATGTGCGATGGCGTGGCCATAACGGTCTTCGAGCGTTCGCATCAGCCTGGCGTGCAAGGCACGATCGGCGTAGTTGATGCGCAGCGCCGCCGCATTGCGCAGCGCTGCCGGAGTGCCCAGGCGATGGATCAAGTGCCAGGTGGCCAGCTCGAAGAAGACAGCGCTTGGCACCTCGCGACCATCCGGGCCGTGATGGCCGAGGCCCAGCAACGGCATCACCCGCGCAAGATTGAGTGCGCGGTCGCAATCCGTGCCGCCGATGTGCACGCCCGCAGTTGCGAGGATGTCGTCGCTGCGGTCTGCACCGCCGGCATGGACGGGGCCCAGGCGCACCACCGTAAAGTCGGAGGTGCCGCCACCGATATCGGCGACCAGCACCAGCGCCTCGGCGTCCAGCCGCCGCTCGTAGTCGAAGGCCGCGGCAATAGGCTCCAGCGCGAAGCGCACACCCTCATCATCGGCATCGAAGCCAGCACGATGCGCGGCCTCCGTCAGATCGGCCACCGCACGTGCGTCGCGCTCAGGATCGTCGTCCACGAAATGCACCGGCCGGCCTATCACTGCGCGGCGTGGTGGTGCTCCCATCACGGTTGCGCTGCGCTGACGCATTTCGTGCAGGAACAGCGCCACGATGTCGCGATAACCCGTGGGCACGCCGTGCACCAGTGTTTGTTCATCCATCAAGGCGCTGCCGAGCAGGCTTTTAATGGAGCGCATCAGCCGCCCCTCGTGCCCGGCAAGGTATTGCGCGATGGCCGCACGGCCGAAATCGGTGCGCGCATCTTCGTCGTGAAAGAAAATGGCCGTCGGCAACGTGGTGGCTGCGCCCTCCACCGCCAACATCTGCGCCGCTCCCGATGCATCCACGCAGGCGATGGCGGAATTGGAAGTGCCGAAGTCGATGCCGACAACAGCGTTGGGGGCAAATAGTGTCATGGGCGGTGTCGTTGGATGCAGGAACGTTGCGCGCGCCGGGCTACGGAAAAAGAATGACGCCATCCAGCGTTGACTGCCGTCTTCGTGGACGGCAATGGGCACGCCGACTAAAAATAGATAGCTACCAGCGCAATCCCATAGTACCCGGAAGCAAGATTTTTATGAGAATTCTGACGCAGCAACTCCGACTCGGCCTGCTCGGTGACACGAGGCACGGAGGCTCCTTGATCTGTCCTGCACACCGGAAGCCAACCCAAGGGAATTCACCTTCATTGTCTTTTTGCACCGACCCCACAATCCGTAGCGTCACCTCCGCCGATCCAGTACAGTAACAAAAGTTTACCTGCCTCCTATCGCTGGCCAGCCTGGAATTGAAGAACAAATCGATCAATCTTACCGAGTCGATTAAGTAGCTCATCGAACGATTGAAACGAGAGATTTTTCTATTTTTAATTCGACGGACTCAGCCAATGAATTCGCTTAGTTCTGCTCTTCCGACCGGAAGAGCGCTTTTTGACGGGCTGTTTAACCAGACGCATCTGCTTCAATGGCTTGTTGCGGCGGACGGGACTTTTGTCGAGATCAACGAGACGGCTGTTCGTGATGCTGGCCACCTTCTTTCAGAGGTCATCGGCAGAAAGCTTTGGCAAGCGCCTTGGTGGAAAAATGACCCGGCAGCAGCCAACCAAGCCCAACTTCTTTTTGAAAAGTCCTTACATGAACAGTCGGTAAAAGCCGAACTGAACTGCCAACATGCAGACGGAACCAACAGGGTTCTGGATCTCACAGTAAACCGGATTCACAATGAGTCTGGATCAATCAGCCATCTGCTCATATCTGCTGCCGATATAACAAGGCAAAAGAAGCGTGCGGCTATCGCCAGTGGCCAGGCCAGCTTACTTGAAAGTATTGCGAAAAACGCGCTCCTTCAAACGGTTCTGAATGAAACCGTAGCTTGGGTCGAGTTGCAGGGCCCCGGCCTTTTTTGTTCTCTGCTCCTCTTATCCGAGGATGGTCAAACCCTCAAGCACAAGGCTTCGAGAAGCCTGGATCGCCGATTTGTAGCCGCCGTAGAGGGCGCCATGATCGGCCCAAATGCCGGCTCCTGTGGAACTGCGGCTCATACACGCAAGAGTGTGATGGTGAGCAATATTGCAACGGATCCCAAGTGGATCAAATGGCGGGAGATTGCACTCGAGTGTGGCTACCAGTCATGCTGGTCAGTACCGATTTTTACCTGCGAAGATCATGTGCTGGGAACGTTCGCCGCTTACTCCAACGATGCCAGACTACCTACGGCTATTGAAATGGAGTTGATCAATACAGCTGTTCACATTGCAAAAATTGCGATCGAGGAAGACAATGCGAAGCAGGAGCTGGTTAATCGTGAACGTCTGATTACCAGCGCTGAACTGGAGCTGTCGCGCCTCGGCCGCGCGCTGCGTTTGAGATCATCATTCAATTTCGCCATTGTGAGTTCCCTGAATGAATCAGAACTGTGCAACCACGCATGTCAATTGGCAATAGAAATCGGAGGTTTCGCTGGTGCGTGGATAGGCATTCCTCAGCACGACGCGGTGAAGACGATACTGCCAGTTGCGTCAAGCGGCAAAGCCGTTGATTATCTCAACAACGTTTTTATCAGCTGGGATGCACAATCCCCCGGTGGGCACGGCCAAGGACCAACAGGTCGCGGCATCAGAACCGGGCAGATGATCGTGACAAAGGATGCTACAGAAGATCCCACATTTACGCCTTGGCGGGAGCATTTTGTTAGATCCGGATTAAAGGGGCATATTAATCTTCCCTTGCGGCATCACGATCAGTCGATCGGTATTTTTTCACTTTTTCATTCAAAGCAAATTAATGATTGCCCGGAAGAAATAGGCCTGCTGCGAAACCTTGCAAACGACCTTGCCAAAGGAATAGTCGCACTGCGTCTGCAAGAAGATCAAAAGCGGGTATTGAGCGCCGTCTCCAAGATGGCGGCAAGCGTGTCTGCTGCAGCCGGCGATAGCTTTCTGGAGCAACTCGTTCGCAACATGGCTGAGGCCTTGAATGCATGCGCAGCGTTCATTGCGGATATCGTGCCCGGCGCCCCGTTGAGAGCGAGGACGCTTTGCGCGATCCTTGACGGAGAACGCATTTCTGACTTCAGCTATGAACTTGAGGGAACACCCTGCGAAAACCTGGTCGACCGTGATGACTGGGTAATTTCTACTGGATTAGCAAACCAATTCCCAAAATCTTGGCTTTTCAGCAGCATAGGGGCCGCGGCGTACATCGGCAGGATGCTATTCAACTCGGCGGGCCAGACCATTGGACAGGTTTTCCTTCTTTACCGGGAACCACTCACTGACACTGAATTCGCCACCTCGACTCTGAAGATTTTTGCGTCAAGGGCCTCGGCTGAGCTGGAGCGGCAGGCTTCTGACTTGAGAATTCGCGAACAGGCCTCACTGCTGGATAAGGCTCAGGACGCGATTTTGGTACAAGATCTCGGTCACAAAGTCCTTTTCTGGAACAAGAGCGCGGAACGGCTTTACGGCTGGACGGAGCTGGAAGTTCGTAATGCTTCCTTGACAGAGCTGCTTTACCGTGAGCCAACTGCTTATCACAAAGCCATCGACACAGTAATGACGCACGGCGAGTGGAGCGGGGAGATTGAGCAGCGCAGCAAAGACGGTGCCCTGCTGGTCGTCGAGGGAAGGTGGAACCTCGTTTCTGATGCCGCCTCAGGAAAACGGACAATTTTGGCGATCAACACGGACATCACCGATAAAAAGACGGCGCAGGCCAGAATTCAAACGCTCGCCTTTTACGACACGTTAACGGGCTTGCCCAACCGACAACTGCTCAACGAACGTCTTAAGCAGGCCATTGCGGCTTCAGGTCCAGAGACACCCCGCGCAGGCATTTTGTTTATAGATCTGGACAACTTCAAGATACTTAATGACACCTTGGGTCATGCCACTGGCGACCTACTACTTAAGGACGTAGCATCCAGGCTGATTTGCTGCATCCGTGACGGTGATACCGTTGCCAGATTGGGCGGCGATGAATTTGTAATCTTGCTGACGGGTCTTGATGACGATCGTTTTAGTGCAACGGCTCAAATCAGTACTGTAGCTGAGAAAATCATATTGCGAATGGCAGAAACCCATGTACTGGCGGGGCATTCTCACCACAGTTCAGCAAGTGTGGGAGCTGCGCTTGTGGACTACACGTCAGATGGTCTCGATGATGTGTTGAGGCAAGCCGATTTGGCAATGTACCAGGCGAAAGCTGCCGGCCGAAACACGTTCAGGTTCTATCAGGACTCCATGCAAACCGAGATGGTGATCAAGGTTGAATTGGAAGCCGATATCAGACGGGCACTATCGAACGATGAGTTCTTTTTAAACTTTCAACCCCAAGTGGATAAGGATGGCCGGGTCTTTGGAGCCGAGGCACTGGTCAGGTGGAATCATCCCAAGAAGGGTTTGATACCGCCATTCGACTTTATCCCGTGTGCAGAAGAGTCAAGACTCATCATCCCGTTGGGTCGGATCATTTTGCAAAAGGCCTGTCAACAGCTGGTGGCCTGGTCAAAACTTGACTATGCCAGTCATCTGTCGCTGGCTGTCAATGTCAGCGTTTATCAGTTCAGGCAGGCTGATTTTGTCCCCGAGGTGCTTCAGGCCGTCAGGGAAGCCGGCGCAAATCCCGCGAGGTTGAAACTTGAGTTGACCGAGAGTCTGTTTGTAGACAATGTCGAGGATGTCGTCGGAAAGATGAACCTGCTGAAAGAAGCAGGCGTGGGCTTTTCTCTTGACGACTTTGGCATCGGCTACTCGTCGCTCAGCTATCTGAAGCGACTTCCACTGGACCAACTCAAGATCGACCAATCCTTCGTCAAGGATGTCTTGACTGACCCGAATGACGCAGTCATTTCGCGATCGATCGTCGCGCTGGGAAATAGTCTTGGTTTGAGTGTGATAGCCGAAGGCGTCGAAACGCAGGGTCAGCGGGATTTTTTATTCGCGAGCGGGTGCCTGGCTTATCAGGGCTACCACTTCAGTCGCCCCATTTCTGCAGTCGACTTCGCGGCCTTTTTGACAGCACGAATTGAGCGCTGATCACGCGTGCGCCGATCGCTTCGGACGCTATTGATGGTGCGGCTGGCGGGGATCGAACCCACGACCCTTGGCTTCGGAGGCCAATACTCTATCCACTGAGCTACAGCCGCTGTGTGCCCGCAGCGCAGCGGGCAGTCACGGATTATCCCCTATTGCACGCGCACCTTGCGCGCAGCAGCCGTCCGAGCGCGGCGCGCAGCCGACGCAACCGGGCTGACGGGTAGGGCTGCGGCCGCAGGATCGGCTGCGACCGGCAGCCCGATGCCCGCCAAAAACGCGTCCACAACGCACATGCCGGCTAGCGCCAGATCGAAGCCGGCTGGTGCAATGAGCCAGTTACGGATCACGCCGTCGATCACTGCGTTGAGCCCAAAAGCCGCATCTTCCGCAGGTAACGCCAGGCGGATTCCCCCAGATTGCGCGGCGAGCCGGATCGTCGCTTCCATCTTCGCCATGCAGGCATCGCGCCCCTGGACGCGGCGCTCACGCACCTTCGCGAACTCGTCCACATACTCAATTTGATGGGAAGCGATTTCAAACACGCGCTGCGCCCGATCGTCGTGGGCTACCAGCTCCAGCGCAGCTTGGATCGCGCGGCGCAGCTCTTGCAGGGCGTCCGGGCGCGTAGCGCCTTCTCCCACCATCAGCACCGACGCCTCCAGCGGGAGGATCACCCGCTCCATCATGGCGTTGAAAAGATCGGCCTTGTCCTTGAAGTGCCAGTAGATCGCACCGCGTGTGGTGCCCGCCGCATGGGCGATCTCTGCGAGCGAGGTGCGCGACACACCTTGCGCATGAAACATCCGCTCGGCTGCATCGAGCAACGCACTACGCGTTGCCTGAGCATCTTCCTTTGTTCTGCGGGCCATTGTTGTCTATCCAGTCACGTTTGCCTGCATCCGCCACACTGTGCGACGGGTCACATACATTCATCATTGTATGTATACTCGCGCCTTTCTCCCAGGATTCCCCTCACGGCGGGTCTTGGGGCGGGCGTTTGCGCTGCCCAGCCGAGCGCTGCTCTGCGCGCGGCGGTTCATTCCCGTTTTTCTTCAGCTTCCATTTTGAAGCCCTGTCGTCCCGGAAGGACTCTCCAATGCTCGCGCTGCGTACCGCTACGCCCCTGACACTTCCCGCGACGCGTGCCGACCGCACGGCCGGCACGCCGCAGCGTCGCTGGCGCATCGCGTGCACCGTGGCCGCAATGACGGCCGTGCTGCTTGTGGGCTGTGGCAAGAAGGACGAGAAGACCGCCGCTGGCGGCCTGCCGGGCGGAGGCCCGCCACCGGCGGAAGTGGGCGTAGTCACCGTCAAGCTCGGCGATGTGGGCCTGGTCACGGAATTACCAGGCCGGGTCGAGGCCTCCCGCACCGCGCAGGTTCGTGCGCGGGTGGCTGGCATTGTGCTCAAGCGCCTTTTCAAGGAAGGCAGCGAAGTGAAGGCGGGCCAGGCGCTGTATTCGATCGACAGCGCTCCCTACCGTGCCACGCTGATGAGCGCCCAAGCCGCACTCGCCCGCTATCAGGCCAATTTGTCGCAGGCAACTGCGACGGTGAACCGTTACAAGCCGCTGGTCGAAGCCAACGCGATCAGCAAACAGGACTACGTGAACGCCGAGGCAGCGCAGAAGCAGGCGCAGGCCGATGTGCAGGTGGGTCGCGCAGGGGTCGAAACCGCCAAGATCAGTTTGGGATATGCCAGCGTCACGGCACCGATTTCGGGCCGCATCGGTCGCTCATTGGTGACAGAAGGCGCCCTGGTGGGCCAGGGCGAGGCCACGCCGCTTGCGATGATCCAGCAGATCAACCCCGTATATGTAAATTTCACGCAGTCGGCATCTGAAGTAAGCCAGCTGCGCCAGGCGTTGCAATCGGGGAAATTGAAACGCGCAGGCACGGGCGAGGCTGCAAGCGTTCGAATCGTGCAGGAAGACGGCGAGATCTATCCGCAACCTGGAAAACTGCTGTTTTCCGATCTTTCGGTGGATCCGACCACCGGTCAGATCACGCTGCGCGCCGAAGTGCCGAACGCCAACGGGCTGCTGTTGCCGGGACTGTACGTGCGCGTGCGCATCGAGCAGGCACAAGTCAGCAATGCTGTGTTGCTGCCGCAGCAGGCCGTGACGCGCGACTCCAACGGGGACTCTGTGATGGTGGTGGGCGCAGATGGCAAGGTGACTCCGCGCAAGGTCGATATCGGCACCGGCAAGGGCAACCAGTGGGTTGTTTTGAGCGGGCTCAAGGACGGCGAGCAGGTGATGGTCGACGGCTTCCAGAAGCTGCGCGGTAATGCGCCGGTAAAGCCAGTGCCTTGGACACCGCCATCCACTGAAGCCGCGAATTCGATGGGAGCGCCCGCCGACAAGGCAGCTGATGGCAAATCAGCGCCCAGCGTCACCAACGCACAGCCTCTGCCACCAGCCGCAGGTGCCAAGCCCGCCGCCGGCGCTCCGGCCAAGCGTTCCTGAGCTCGGTCGAGGACTTTTTTTATGGCAAAGTTTTTTATTGAACGGCCGATCTTCGCGTGGGTGATCGCGCTGTTCGTGCTGGTGCTGGGCGCGGTGTCCATCACCCAACTTCCGATTTCACAGTACCCACCGGTAGCGCCACCGTCCATCGTGATTTCGGTGGCCTATCCGGGCGCTTCGGCTCAAACGCTGGAGGACAGCGTCATCAGTGTGATCGAGCGGGAGATGAACGGCTCGCCGGGCCTGCTCTACACCGAATCGGTCAGCCAGGCCAATGGCACGGGCACCATCACCCTGACGTTTGAGACCGGCACCAATTCCGACCTGGCCCAGGTGGACGTACAGAACCGCCTGTCACGCGCAACGCCGCGCCTGCCTCAGGCGGTGACGCAGCAAGGCGTGCGGGTGGACAAATCACGCTCCAACTTCCTGCTGTTCACGATCCTCTCCTCGGACAACCCGAAGCTCGACCCGATTGCCATCGGTGACTATGCGTCACGCAATGTGGTGCCGGAAATCCAGCGGATTCCGGGGGTTGGTCAGGCGCAGCTGTTCGGCACCGAGCGCGCGATGCGGATCTGGATCGATCCGAACAAATTGACGGGCCTGAATTTATCGGCCGGCGAGGTAAACGCTGCCATCCGCGCTCAAAACGCACAGGTATCGGCGGGATCGATCGGTGCACTGCCCAACGTGGCGGGCCAGCAGATCGAGGCCACCGTGGTGGTCAAAGGGCAGCTCGAGACTGTCAAACAGTTTGGCAACCTCGTGCTGCGCGCCAATCCTGACGGCTCGACGGTACGGCTCAAAGACGTGGCACGTATCGAACTCGGTGCGCAAACCTACGGTACATCCGCGCGCCTCAATGGCAAGCCCGCCGTGGGCATCGGCGTCCAGCTGGCAACGGGCGGCAACGCGCTCGACACCGCCAAGGCCATCCGAAAGCGAATGGATGAATTGCAGGGCTATTTCCCTGAAGGGCTGAAGTGGAGCATCCCGTACGACAGTTCAGAATTCGTCGGCATCTCCATCCGTCAGGTCGCGACGACGCTGGTCGAAGCCGTCGTGCTGGTGTTCCTGGTGATGTTCCTGTTCCTGCAGAACATCCGCTACACCATCATTCCGACCATCGTGGTTCCTGTGGCTTTGATGGGGACCTTCGCCACCTTGCTGGCGCTGGGCTTCTCGATCAATGTGCTGACCATGTTCGGCATGGTGCTGGTGATCGGCATCGTGGTGGACGACGC
>JBBSUX010000033.1:0-18915 GCA_038234045.1 Burkholderiales bacterium | reverse complement strand
GCAAAGCAGCAACACCGTGGTCACCTTGGGCGAGAGCCTCTTCCTGAAGGGATATCGTCGCTTGCGCGCCGGGCTGAATCCCGAGCTGGAGGTGGGCCGTCATCTGACCGAAGCAGTGCAGTACCCGAACTGCGTACCGGTAGCCGGTGCGGTGGAATACTTCGGCGCTGACGGGCAACAGATGACGCTTGCCATCGTGCAGTCGTATGTCGCCAATCAAGGCGATGGCTGGAGTTACGCGCTTGGTTATCTCGAGCGATTTCTTGAGCTCCAGCGCACATCGCCAGACGAGAATCCGTCCGATGTACACGGCGGATTTACGGCCCTGGCGGCGACACTGGGTCAGCGCACGGCCGAACTGCACGCTGCCCTCGCGCGGCGAACCGGCGATGCTGCCTTCGACCCGGAACCTCTTGCGAGCGCCGATGTCGATGCCTATCGCAATCGTGCGCTGTCTGAAGCGAAGGACACGTTTGAGATGCTGCGCACGCGTCTTCCGGAACTGCCGGCTGGTGTGCAGGAAGACGGCCGACAACTTTTGGCGCGCGAGGCAGACGTGATCGCGCGGATCGAGTCCGCTCATGCTAGCGCAGCTGCGGGTTCAGCCGTGAAGACACGTTTCCATGGTGACTATCACCTCGGACAGGTGCTGGTGACGCGTAACGACTTCGTGATCATCGATTTCGAAGGGGAGCCGGGTCGCTCCTTCGAAGAGCGGCGCGAGAAAGGTTCGCCGCTGCGCGACGTGGCCGGCATGCTCAGATCATTCAACTATGCCCGCTGGGCCGCAATCAAGCATGTCGCACTGAACGCCGACGAGGCGGGTCGGCTCGATGCTTCTGCACGCCAGTGGGAGCAGGAAACGCGAGCCGCGTTCATGGAGGGTTATGCGGGAGTTTCCGGCGCGGCCGCAGCATCGAGCACCGGCGATGACGCTTCGCTGCTCGCCCTGTTCGAATTGGAAAAGGCGTTTTACGAACTTCGCTACGAGCTTGGCAACCGGGTGGACTGGGTCCAGGTTCCCTTGCAGGGCATTCTGGCGCTTGTTGAACACGGGACCACCGCATGATGACGAACCGACTGCAACACTGCTGTGCCACGGCACGCGGCACACGGCTAACGTCATAAAAGGGAGAACAGAAAATCATGGAAACATTGAGCAGCCGTTTGGAGCCCGCGCGGGCTTTTATCTACCAGATCGTGGCATTCCTGCCGGCACTGCTGGTTGCAGTGCTGGTGGTCGTCGCCGGCTGGTTATTTGCCAAGGTGGTGCGATTTGCCGTAGTGAAAGCCTTGCGGGCAATTAACTTCCCGGTTCTGACCGAACGATCCGGCCTCGACGGGTTCCTGCGCCGCGGCGGGATGACAGCCGATACCACCGCCATCTTCGGTTTCCTCACTTACTGGATGGTGATCCTTGCCGCTCTGCTGATAGCGTTCAACGGCATGGGCCTGACCTATGCCACCGACCTGCTGGGCAGGGTGGTCTGGTTTATTCCCAATCTGTTCGTCGCGCTGCTGGTGCTGGCTTTCGGCTCGTACTTTGCCCGCTTTATCGGCGATACGGTGGTGGCTTACTGCCGTAGCGCTGGCATGCAAGATTCCGCTTTTCTCGGCAAGCTGGCGCAGTACGCGGTGATGGTTTTCGTGATCCTGATCGCATTGGACCAAGTGCGCATCGGCGGCGACATCGTGCGGCAGAGCTTTCTCGTCATCCTCGCGGGCATCGTTTTTGCGCTGGCGCTTGCCTTCGGCCTAGGCGGAAAAGACTGGGCGGCTGAGCGCATCGAGCACTGGTGGCCGCGCGAGCGCAAGGATCCCGTGGATGCGCTGAAGGACGACCTTCGGCGCTGAATGGCATCGAGATCTTATTTGGTACGCCAGCAGCCGTCCGGTTGCAGGCGATTGCCCGATCGCTCCCACGTCGGGATCTTGCTATTAAATTGATTGCATCTAGCGCTTTAGGAATAAGCGCTAGAGGCATTATTTATGCTGAATTTCTTTAGGCTGCCGCAATAGGGTTCCGATGCGTGGCGAACGCTTGCTCTAAGAGGATTTGGACCTCAAGAACGGCCTCTCAAAAGAAAGGGAAGCCCCTTGGACAGCAGTGCATCGGGCGCTTCTTCAGCGATGTAGTGGCCGCAATGCAAGGATTCACCCTCCACCTGCCGCGCAAGGCGCCGCCATTCGTCGAGCGGCTTGAAGCATTTTTGGATCGCCCCTTGTTCGCCCCAGAGCACGAGCAATGGAGACTCGATCAGACGCCCGGCCTCGATATCGTCGCGTTCGTGGGCTAAGTCGATGTCCGCGGCCGCCCGATAGTCTTCGCAAATGCCGTGTGCAGTGCCAGGCAATGCGCTACAGCGTTCGTATTCGGCCAGCGCAACCGGATCGAAAGGTGCCAAGCCCGCGCTGCGCCGTCCCATTACCTCGCAGACATACCCGGCCGGATCGGCTTCGATCAAGCGCTCCGGCAGCGGCGCCGGCTGAATCAGAAAAAACCAATGCCAATAGGCGCGCGCAAAGACATCGCTCGTCTGTTGGTACATCGCCAGCGTCGGCGCCACGTCGAGCAGGATCAGACGCGAAACGGCCTCTGGATGATCCACCGCCAGCCGATGCACCACCCGCGCGCCGCGATCGTGGGCAAGCAAATCGAAGCGCTCGAAACCCAAACTGCGCATCACAGCGACCTGATCGCGGGCCATGACCCGCTTCGCGTAATTCGCGTGATCACTGTTTCCCGAGGGTTTGGATGAATCGCCATACCCGCGCAGATCAGTGGCAACCACGGTGAAACGTTGCGCGAGCTTTGATGCCACCTTGTGCCAGATTGCCAGTGTCTGCGGATGGCCATGCAGCAGTAGTAGCGGTGGCCCGCTACCACCGATGATGGCGTTGACCTGTACATCGGGCTCGACCTCGATGCGGCGCTGCTCGAACCCCGGAAACAGCAATGCCAGACTGGGGTTGATCACGCCTGGCCGTACCGTTTTTCCAGCGCATCCCACTCCTGCTTGCCCACCAGCCGTTGGCGTTCGGCGAAAGTTACGACCAGAGCGGGATCTTCATCGAGCCGGCGGGTGTCACGCAAGGTCGTCAAGGCCTTTTGCATCCCGGCCACCGCACCCTGGAGCGCCGCGTTGGCATACAGCACCAAGCCGTAGCCCAAGGTAGCAAGCTCCGGCGCGCCGAAGATGGGCGTCTTTCCACCGATGACCATATTCATCAGTTGTGGCCTTTGCAGCCGCTGTGGAAGACTGCGGATCTCTTCGGCCGTTGTGACCGCTTCGACAAAAAGAAGGTCAGCCCCGGCCTCGGCGAATTTCTGCGCACGCTCAACCGCCGCTTCAAAACCCTGTGTGGCGCAGGCGTCTGTGCGCGCCATGATCATGAAATCGGGGTCGGTTCGGGCGTCGACCGCTGCCTTGATCTTGCTGACCGCTTCCTCGGTCGAGATAACTTCCTTGCCGGAAAAGTGACCGCATCGCTTGGGAGCAACCTGGTCTTCGAGCTGGATACAGTCGGCACCTGCCCGCTCCAGCACACGCACCGTATGGCGCACATTGAGCGCGTTGCCGAAACCGGTATCGGCATCGACGATTAGCGGCAGCGACACCGCATCGCGGATGCGGGCTGTATGGTCTGCGATTTCGGACAGGCCCATGAAACCTTGATCCGGCATGCCGAACCACATGTTGGTGACTCCCGCGCCGGTGATGTAGATCGCCTCGAATCCGAGGTCTTCGATCACCTTGGCAGACAGGGCGTTGAAGGCTCCCGGAACCAGCACGCCACGTCGGGATTCTGCCAATGTTCTGAGGTGTTTTCGGCTAGACATGCGACTCTTTTCCTTGTTGGTTTTTTAAGAAGATCAGAAAGAGCTCAAGCCAGTTCGCCCGGAACCCTGACCCAACCTTCCATCAGGACGCGGGCGCTGCGGCTCATGATGGCCTTGGTCACCCTCCATTGGCCACCCTCCTTGCGTGCTTCCGCACCCACCCGGAGTGTTCCCGAGGGGTGGCCGAAGCGCACCGAGGTGCGCTCGGCACCACCGGCGGCGAGGTTGACCAGCGTGCCGGGAATGGCGGCGGCTGTTCCAATGGCTACTGCCGCAGTGCCCATCATCGCGTGATGGAGTTTGCCCATCGACATGGCCCGCACAAGCAAGTCGATATCTTCCGTACCCACAGGTTTTCCGCTGGAAGCGGTATAGCTGGCCGGTGGTGCCACGAAGGCCACCTTCGGGGTGTGTTGCCGCGCGGCCGCTTCGCTCGCATGAGCGACCAGACCCATGCGAACAGCGCCTGCACTTCGAATCGCCTCGAACATGGCAAGCGCTTTTGTATCGCTGTTGATAGCGTCTTGCAGCTCGGTTCCGGTGTAGCCGATATCTGCTGCTTTGACGAAGATGGTGGGAATGCCAGCGTTGATGAGCGTCGCATCGAGGACGCCGATGCCTGGCACCTCCAGCTGATCAACGACGTTACCGGTGGGAAACATCGCTCCGCCTTCCCCTTCGCCTTCGTCAGCCGGATCAAGGAACTCCAGCTGCACTTCTGCGGCGGGGAAGGTCACGCCGTCGAGCTCAAAATCGCCGGTTTCCTGCACCTCGCCCTGAGTCATGGGCACATGCGCAACGATCGTCTTGCCGATGTTGGCCTGCCAGATGCGTACGGTGCAAAAACCGTCCGTTGGAATACGGCCAGCATCGAGCAGCCCATTTCGGATGGCGAAGGGGCCTACCGCTGACGAGAGATTTCCGCAGTTGCCGCTCCATTCGACGAACGCCTCATCAATCAAGATTTGCCCGAACAGATAGTCAACGTCATGGTGCGGGCGCGTACTCTTCGACAGGATGACGGTCTTGCTGGTGCTCGAGCTCCCACCGCCCATACCGTCGATTTGCTTTCCATACGGATCGGGGCTTCCGATCACGCGCAGTAATAGCGCATCACGTGCCTTGCCTGGAATCTGCGAAGCTCGCGGCAGATCCTCCAGACGAAAAAAAACGCCTTTGCTGGTGCCGCCACGCATGTACGTCGCAGCGACCTTGCCTTGCGCGGAATGATTTGCCATGGTCAATGTGCTCCCGCTGTCGATTCGAGGAAATCCTGAGCAAAGCGCTGGAGAACGCCACCGGCCTCATAAATGGCGCACTCCTCTTCCGTGTCGAGACGACACAGCACGGGAACCTGTACTGTCTCTCCATTGCGTCGAGCAATATGCAGGACCAGTTCAGAGCGCGGAGTGCGGTCGCCAGTGACGGAAAAGGTTTCGGTGCCGTCGATAGCCAAGGTCTTGCGCGTAGTTCCCGACTTGAACTGCAATGGCAGTGTGCCCATGCCGATCAGATTGGTGCGGTGAATTCGCTCAAAACCTTCGGCAACGATGACTTCGACCCCCGCCAAGCGAACCCCTTTTGCAGCCCAGTCACGGGAAGATCCCTGACCGTAATCAGCACCGGCAATGATGATCAGCGGCTGGCCTCGCTCCATGTAGGTTTCGATTGCCTCCCACATGCGCACGACCTTGCCATCAGGTTCGATGCGCGCGAGTGACCCCTTCTTCACTACACCATCGACCACCGCCATTTCATTGACCAGTTGCGGGTTGGCAAAGGTGGCACGCTGGGCCGTCAAATGATCTCCGCGGTGGGTCGCATAGGAATTGAAATCCTCTTGCGGCAATCCCATTCGGGTCAGATATTCACCTGCGGCCGATTGCGGCAGGATAGCGTTGGATGGCGACATATGGTCGGTGGTGATGTTGTCCGGCAGCACCGCCAGCGGTCTGAGATCGCTCAGCGTGCGCTCTCCGGCGAGTGCACCTTCCCAATAAGGAGGCCTGCGGATATAGGTGCTTTGCGGACGCCATTCATACAGTGGGTTCACTTTCTCACCGCTATCCACCTTGAACGTGAACATCGGGTCATACACCTGCCGGAAATGTTCCGGCTTCACGCTGCTGGCCACCACGGAGTTGATTTCTTCGTCGGAGGGCCAGATGTCCTTGAGCCGCACTGCTACGCCGTCGGCATCGGTGCCGAGCACATCCTTCTCGATGTCGAATCGGATCGTGCCCGCGATTGCGTAGGCGACGACGAGCGGGGGCGACGCCAGGAATGCCTGTTTGGCATAGGGATGGATGCGCCCATCGAAGTTGCGATTGCCGGAAAGCACCGCTGTGGTGTACAGATCACGAGCCAGTATTTCCTCCTGGATCGCGGGATCGAGCGCGCCGCTCATTCCGTTGCAGGTGGTGCATGCAAAACCGACAATGCCAAAACCGAGCTCTTCGAGTTCGGGCAGCAGCCCTGCTTCTTCCAGATAGAGCTGCACCGCGCGTGAACCCGGCGCCAGGGAGCTTTTGACCCAGGGCTTGCGAATGAGTCCGCGCGCGTTCGCGTTGCGTGCCAACAAACCTGCCGCGATCACATTGCGCGGATTAGACGTATTGGTGCAACTGGTGATGGCGGCAATTATCACCGCGCCATCCGGCATCTCGCCGGGTGTCTCCTGCCAGGCGCCTGCGATGCCACGTTCGGTCAGCTCTGTGGTGGCGACGCGCGCATGAGGGTTGGAAGGTCCTGCCATATTGCGGACCACGCTCGAAAGATCGAAGTGCAAGGTACGTGGATATACTGCTTCAGCCAGCGTGTCCGACCAGAGACCAGCCTGACGCGCATAGATTTCCACGAGCTTGATCTGCTCTTCGGTGCGGCCGGTAAGACGAAGATAGTCGATGGTCTGCTGGTCGATGAAGAAGAGCGCTGCGGTTGCGCCGTATTCGGGTGCCATGTTGGAAATGGTCGCCCGGTCGCCGAGGGTCAGGCTCGCTGCGCCTTCACCGCGAAATTCAAGGTAGGCGCCGACCACTTTCGATTGGCGCAAAAACTGCGTCAATTCGAGAACGATATCGGTTGCCGTGATTCCGGGCTGCGGCTTGCCTGAAAGTTCTACCGCAACGATATCCGGCAAGCGCATCCATGATGCCCTGCCGAGCATGACGCTCTCAGCCTCCAGGCCTCCGACACCAATGGCGATAACACCGAGCGCGTTGACGTGGGGTGTATGGCTGTCGGTTCCGACAAGCGTATCGGCGAAGGCGACGCCACCCTGCACCTGCACCACCGGGCTCATCCGCTCGAGGTTGATCTGATGCATGATGCCGTTGCCAGGAGGAATGACCTCCATATTGGTGAAGGCTTTTTTGGTCCAGTCGATAAAGTCGAAGCGGTCGACGTTGCGCCGGTCTTCCACCGCGCGATTTTTCGCGAAGGCATCCGGGTCGAATCCTGCACTTTCCACCGCCAGCGAGTGATCGACGATGAGCTGAACCGGCACCACCGGATTCACTTGGGCCGGATCCCCTCCCTGCTCGGCGATCGCGTCCCGCAAACCGGCCAGATCGACCAAAGCAGTTTGTCCGAGGATGTCATGACAGACCACGCGGGCGGGGTACCACGGAAAGTCGCGCTCCTGTTTGCCATCGATGAGCTGCAGAAGACTCGCATCAAGGATGGCCGGATCGCAACGACGCAGGAGGTTTTCTGCATGGACGCGCGAGGTGTAGGGCATCCGCTTCCATGCCCCCCCCTTCAAGGTTTCCACCGCCGAGCGGGTGTCAAAGTAATCCAGAGCCGTGTCCGGCAGGTTCTTGCGAAATTCAGAGTTCATGGCGTGGATGCGAAAACCGAAGGTGAAAAGCTCAGGCGCCAGCATGGCAGACAGTGCCAGGCCGGTGGAAACAGGCACGCTCAGGTACGCGATCCGATTGCGACGAAAGTCTGATCTTCCGGACCGACATAGTTGGCACTCGGCCGGATGATCTTGTTGTCGACCCGCTGCTCGATGATGTGGGCTGCCCAGCCACTGGTTCGGGCAATGACGAACAAGGGCGTGAACATGGCGGTCGGCACACCCATCATGTGATAACTCACGGCACTGAACCAATCGAGATTCGGGAACATCTTCTTGATGTCCCACATCACGGTTTCCAGGCGCTCGGCAATGTCGAACATTTTCATGGATCCGGCCTCCTTCGACAGAGACTGTGCCACTCCCTTGATGACCACGTTGCGCGGATCGCTTACGGTGTAGACCGGATGGCCGAATCCGATCACGACCTCTTTGGACTCGACCCGGCGGCGGATGTCGGCCTCCGCTTCGTCAGGGCTGTCGTACCGCTTCTGGATTTCGAAAGCCACTTCGTTGGCGCCGCCGTGCTTGGGCCCGCGCAAGGCACCGATCGCGCCGGCAATGGCCGAATACATGTCGCTTCCGGTTCCGGCGATCACCCGTGCTGCAAAGGTCGATGCATTGAACTCGTGCTCGGCATACAGATTGAGCGATGTGTGCATCGCACGCACCCAGCTGTCGCAGGGCGCTTCACCATGCAGCAGATGCAGGAAATGCCCGCCGATCGACTCATCATCGGTCTCCACGTCAATTCGCTTTCCGTGCGTGGCCCAGTGATACCAATACAAAAGGATCGAGCCAAGCGACGCCATCAGACGGTCGGCAATATCGCGCGCGCCGGGATGGTTGTGGTCGTCCTTTTCGGGAAGTACACAGCCGAGCGCTGAGACGCCGGTTCGCATCACGTCCATCGGATGCGCTGCAGCGGGAATTTGTTCGAGCGCTACTTTAACGCTAGCAGGAAGCGCTCGCATCGCCTTGAGCCGTGCCTTGTAGGCCTTGAGTTCGGCCGCAGTCGGGAGCTTGCCGTGAACCAGCAAATGCGCGATTTCCTCGAACTCGCACACCTCTGCTATGTCGAGGATGTCATAGCCCCGATACTGCAGCTCATTGCCGTTTCGCCCGACCGTGCACAAGGCGGTATTGCCTGCGGGAACGCCAGAAAGCGCTACGGATTTTTTGGGCTTGAATGCTTGAGGCGCCGGTGCTGGGGTGGTGTTGGACATGCTGTCTCCTGGTTCGTAGCGGTTCTTCGCAATGTACGCACAATTGCGTTTTCATTGAAGATGCCGAGTGGAAATACTTGCGAATTACGGCACGCAAATCTGCGAAGCTTGCGAAGATGGAGAATCTTGAGCAATGAAAAAAGCATACATGGGCGTCCGCTTGCGCAAGCTGAGAGCGGAGCGTGGCGTTTCCCAAGTGGCGATGGCCCAAACGCTGGGGTTATCGCCGAGTTATTTGAATCAGCTCGAACAAAACCAGCGGCCGCTGACAGATGCCGTACTGCTGAAAATCAATCGCACACTCGGCGTCGACGTTCAGCAGTTCTCGCCCGACCAGCAAACCCGGCTGGTCACCCAGATGCAGGTGGCGCTTGCCGGGAATCCTGATGTCGAACCTTTGGCGCTCACGGAACTGCGTGAGATCGCATCGCAAATGCCCACAGTCGCGCAAGCACTGCTTGCCCTTTACAGGCGCAAAGTGAACGCGGAACAGCGACTCGAAGAAATGGCCGCGCAGATCGGGGACGACCGTACCGCAGATCAGATCGCGCGCCCAATGGCATTCGAGCGCGTACGCGATTTTTTCTACGCGCAGCAGAATCATTTCGACAGTATCGATCGCGCTGCCGAAGCTCTTGCTGAAGAAGCTGCATCGAGTGATTTGAAACTGCTGGACTGGTTAGGCGTACGGCTGCTTGAGCGCCATCGAATTCGGCTCGTACTGGTCACTCATTCCCAGTCAGGGCAGCGTTCCTACGATCCCGTCGGCCGGGTTTTGCAAATCTCCAGCAACCTCGAGCCGGGTCAGCAGGCCTTTCAGGTCGCCACTCAGATAGCGCTTCTTGACGAAGCGCCTTTGCTGGAGTCCTGGGTCCGGATAGCAGGTTTCGAGCAGGATCTCCAAGCCCAGACGCTGACGAGGATCGCGCTGGCCAACTACTTTGCCGGCGCCCTGATGCTGCCGTACGGTTCATTCTTGCAGGCAGCTGAAGAGCTGCGATACGACATTGACCGACTCTCAAGCCGCTTCGGCGTTGGGTTCGAAACCATCTGTCATCGACTGAGTACCTTGCAGCGTATTGACGCTCCCGGTGTGCCCTTCTTCTTCATCCGCGTCGACCGCGCCGGAAACATCTCCAAGAGGCAGTCGGCAACCCACTTCCATTTCTCCAAGACCGGGGGCACATGTCCACTCTGGAATGTGTATGAAGCGTTCGCCCAGCCGGGAAAGATCCTGCCGCAGCTTGCACGCATGCCAGATGGCCGTACTTATCTGTGGATCGCCCGGACGGTTTCGAAGACCCATGGAGGGTTCGGTGCACCCACCAAAACCTTCTCGGTAGCGCTGGGTTGCGACATCCAGCATGCACGTCGCCTTGTCTATTCCCGCGGCATCAACCTGGATGATCCGGGCATTGCGACACCCATTGGAATGGGCTGCAAAGTCTGCGAGCGCACCGGATGCCCCCAACGGGCTTTCCCGTTTGTAGGAAGAGCGCTCCGGATCAATGCCGACGAAAGTCGGTTTGCTCCCTACTCATCCGGCAGCGATGCCGCGTGAATCGGGAAGATCAGCATTGGATTAAAGGTCAAGTCCGTGAGCGAACCCATGGAACGTGCAAATATTGACCCTTGCGAGGTCGTTGCCATCGCCGAAAATCGATGTTCGCAGCGCCACAAACGGGCGGGACTGCAAATCTAGACGGTAGCCTGGACATCAAGCCGAAACGATACCTCATCATGAAAATTGCGTTGCTGTCCGACCTTCATATCTCGGTTCAGCCGATGAGCCTGCCAACCTTCGATGCCGAGGTGGTGGTGATTGCGGGCGACCTGCTACGCCCCGCTGGATCCATCGCATGGGCTCGCGAGTTTTCGCAGCCAACGCTGTTTGTTGCCGGCAATCACGAGTTCTATGGCAGCGATCTGGTTACGACCTACCGCGAACTGCGCGAGCATGCCAAGGGCACTTCGGTGCGGGTGCTGGAACAGGACGAATGGCATCACAACGGCGTGCGTTTTTTGGGCTGCACGCTGTGGTCCGACTATCGTTTCTTCGATTCGGCGGCGCAGCGGGAGGCCGGGCTCAAGCAGGCAACTGAGCTGGTGCGTGACTTCTCCCGAATCCGTTTGGCGCCCGATTTCGACGACCGCTTCACACCCGCGGCGTCGCAATTACTTTTCGATGATTCCGTAGCCTGGTTCGAGGGCAAGTTTGCGCAACCGCACTCAGGGCCGACGGTGGTTGTCACGCACTACGCACCGAGCCCTGGGAGTGTTCATCCGCGCTTCGCCGGCTCGGCGCTCAACGCATGCTTTGTATCGGACCTCGAAACGCACATCCACCGCTGGCACCCTGCGCTGTGGTTGCACGGACATGTGCACGACAGCTTTGACTATCGGGTGGGCGCGACGCGCATCGTCGCTAATCCTCGCGGCTACGCGCGCGGCGGCGATGTCGAGAACAACGGCTTCGATGCGTCGCTGGTGATTGAGCTGTAGTGCTGAAACCCCTCCAATTGCTATCGATGTGGTAGCTGTGATATGAACTTCATAGCGCATTAATGACAAATCTCAATGCTGGTACCACATCGCTGCCAGTATCCATGGGTGCAATACAGCACCATCGCGCATTTCCTATTCCCACTCAATGGTTGCTGGTGGCTTGGAACTCACGTCGTAGGTCACGCGGTTGATGCCACGGACTTCATTGATGATTCGGCTGGAAACCTTCTTCAGAAGGGCGTAGGGCAGCTCGGCCCAGTCGGCAGTCATGAAATCGCTGGTCTGTACAGCGCGCAAAGCCACCACGTAGTCGTAGGTGCGACCATCGCCCATCACGCCCACGCTTTTGACGGGTAGAAACACCGTAAATGCCTGGCTGGTCAATTCGTACCAGCTTTTATCGCTCGCAGGGTCCTTGAAACTGCGCAACTCCTCGATGAAGATCGCGTCCGCGCGCCGCAGCAGATCCGCATACTCCGCCTTCACCTCTCCGAGAATACGCACACCGAGACCCGGTCCGGGAAACGGGTGGCGGTAGACCATATCAGGGGGCAATCCCAAAGCGACACCCAGCTCGCGCACTTCGTCCTTGAAGAGATCACGCAGCGGCTCCAACAGCTTGAGGCCCAGCTCCGCCGGCAGTCCACCCACGTTGTGGTGGCTCTTGATGGTGACAGCCTTCTTGCTGCCGCCCGCACCGCCGGATTCGATCACGTCCGGGTAGATGGTTCCCTGCGCCAACCACTGGGCGCCTTTCAAACCACCGTCTGCGCCCGCCTTCAGGCGTTCGGCCTCTGCCTTGAAAACCTCGACGAATTCACGACCGATGACTTTGCGCTTGGCTTCGGGATCGGAAACACCGGCGAGCTTGCCCAGGAAAAGCTCCTGCGCATCAACGCGCACGACCTTCGCATGCAGCTTGCCGCTGAACATTTCCATCACCATGTCGCCCTCGTTGAGGCGCAGCAAACCATGATCGACGAACACGCAGATCAGCTGGTCGCCAATGGCGCGATGAATGAGCGCGGCTGCAACGCTGGAATCAACCCCGCCGGAGAGTCCGAGGATGACCTCCTCGTCGCCCACCTGAGCGCGGATACGAGCCACAGCTTCGTCAACATAGTTGCCCATGATCCAGTCGGGCCGCGCTTGGCAGATACCCAGCACGAAGCGCTCGAGGATTGCCCGGCCTTTGACGGTGTGCGTGACTTCCGGATGAAACTGCAGCGCGTAGAAGCGGCGCTCCTCATCCGCCATGCCCGCGATCGGGCACGACGGCGTCGAAGCCATCAGCTTGAATCCCGGCGGCAGGTCTGTAACCTTGTCCCCATGGCTCATCCAGACATGGAGCATTCCGTGACCATCTGCTGTTGCGTAGTCTTCGAGCCCTTCAAGGAGCCGGGTGTGGCCGCGCGCGCGCACCTCGGCAAAGCCAAATTCCCGGTCATGCCCGCCCTCCACCTTTCCGCCCAGCTGGTGAGCCATCGCCTGCATGCCGTAGCAAATGCCCAAAACAGGAACACCGAGCTCAAACACCGCTTGGGGAGCCTTGTCGGTCGTGTCTTCGTAAATGCTGGCGTGACTTCCCGAAAGGATCACACCTTTGAGATGACCATCTGCCGCGAATGCATTGACCCAATCATTCGAGACATCACAGGGATGAACTTCGCAGAACACCTTGGCTTCCCGCACGCGTCGCGCGATGAGCTGCGTGACCTGGGAGCCAAAGTCGAGAATTAGAATCTTGTCGTGTTGCATAGATGACCCGAAAAATTTTGCGCCGCTGACCTTGTTGCGGTCTGGCTCATTCGAGAACATCGCAGAACCGGCTCCGCCGGGCTGCAGATGTTGCCCCTTGAGGGTTGGCGAAGCGACACGAAGTGCGCGCAGCCTGGGGGAGCTCTATTCCGCGCGGTAGTTGGGTGCTTCCACCGTGATCTGCACATCGTGCACATGGCTTTCCCGGATACCCGCCGAGGTGATCTCGACGAATTCCGCCCGCTCGTTCATCTCGGGAATCGTGGCGCATCCGCAGTAGCCCATGCTTGCGCGGATGCCGCCTGACATCTGGTACACGATGGATAGCATCGAGCCCTTGTACGGCACGCGTCCTTCGATACCTTCCGGAACGAGCTTGTCGGCATTCGGATTGCCCGTACTCGACTCCTGAAAGTACCGGTCGGCGCTGCCTTGCTGCATGGCACCGATGGAGCCCATACCGCGATAACTCTTGTAGCTGCGGCCCTGGAACAATACGATCTCTCCAGGAGCCTCTTCCGTCCCGGCAAACATGCCCCCCATCATCACGGTCGAGGCGCCTGCCGCCAGGGCCTTGGCGATATCGCCCGAGTAGCGGATGCCGCCGTCACCGATCAGCGGCACTCCTGTGCCCTTGAGCGCTGTAGCAACGTTGTCGATCGCCATGATCTGGGGAACGCCCACCCCTGCCACGATGCGCGTAGTGCAGATGGAGCCCGGGCCGATTCCGACCTTGACAGCGTCGGCGCCAGCTCCGACCAAGGCCAGCGCTGCGGCACCCGTTGCGATATTGCCGCCGATGACGTCGACCTGCGGATAGTTTTGCTTGACCCAGCGCACCCGATCAATGACGCCCTTGCTATGGCCATGCGCGGTATCCACCACGATAACGTCGACTCCAGCCTTGACCAGCGCCTCGACGCGCTCTTCGGTGCCCTCGCCCACGCCCACCGCAGCACCCACCCGCAGACGCCCCGACGCGTCGCGTGCGGCGTTGGGGAAGGTGGTTTGCTTGGTAATGTCTTTGACCGTAATGAGCCCCTTGAGGGTCCAGCTTTCGTCGATCACCAGCAGACGCTCAAGCTTGTGCTTGTTCAGCAGGGCCTTGGCCTCGGCAAGACTGGTGCCGTCCGCCACAGTCACGAGCCGGTCGCGCGGCGTCATGATGTCGCGCACCTTCACGTCGTAGCGCGTCTCGAAACGCAGATCGCGCCCGGTGACGATGCCGATCACCTTGCCACCATCGATCACCGGAAAGCCCGAAATGCCAAGCTCCTCGGACAACTGCATCACCTGCAGCACGGTGTGGTCGGGGGTGATCACCACCGGGTCCCGCAGGACGCCCGATTCGTAGCGCTTGACCTTCGAAACCTGCGCCGCCTGCTCCTGAGCCGACATGTTCTTGTGAACGATGCCGATGCCGCCTTCCTGCGCTATGGCGATCGCCAAGCGGGCCTCAGTTACGGTGTCCATGGCAGCAGACACCAGCGGCAGATTCAGCGTGATGTTGCGGGAAAGACGGGTGGCGAGGGATGTGTCCTTGGGAAGGACTTGGGAGAACGCTGGCACCAACAACACATCGTCGAAGGTCAGCGCTTTGCCGAGCAGGCGCATTGAGAAAGCTCCAAAAAAACGATTGTACTTGTGCCGCCGCCCTGCACTCGCGTTACTACGGTCAAGGCCGGCTGTGGCTGGGGCGCCACCGTACCCAATGAGTCCTGCGCGCGTCTTCGTGTTCCGGTGAAAATGCCGGATCGTCGAATCAGCGAAATCCGCCCATGAAATTCCGACATCTTCTGATCCCCCTGATCCCCCTGGTCCTCCTCGGTGCCACGGGGAGCGCACTGGCGCAGTGGCAATGGGTGGACCACGATGGCCGCAAAGTGTTTAGCGATCGCCCACCGCCGTCTGATATTCCCGAACGCAGCATCTTGCGCAGGCCGCATGTGACTTTGGACTCAGAAATCAGTGGCACCCCGCCGGCTGGAGCTGCCGCAAGCGCCGTCAAAGCGCCGAAAGCATCCGCGAGCGGTGCGCAGCAAGTACCCAAAGGACAGGACGCCACTCTGGAGGCGCGTAAAAAAGCTGCGGACGAAGAAGCTGCAGCGAATAAAGCGGCTGAAGCCGAACGTCAGGCTCAGGCCCGGCGCGACAATTGCCAGCGCGCCAAGCAAGCGCAGAACACGCTGGACTCCGGGATACGGATTGCGCAGGTTAACGCGCAGGGCGAGCGCATCATCATGGACGATGCAGCGCGCGCGGCAGAGACGCGGCGCAATCAGGCCATTCTGCAGACCGACTGCAACTGAAACTGAAGCACCGCGCGCCGACCGGGGTAGAGGCTCTTCAGTAACCGGCCTTTGCACCCTCTCGCTGTCGCGCAAAAAGTCCTGTCGCACGAGCGCCCTGTTGCCGAAAGCGTTCCCGTCGCGCAACCTTCGGATCAACCAGGAGCGGCTGGTACAGCTCCACCCGATCGCCGTCTGCCAGCACCGTCTGCAACCCGCACCTTCGCCCCCAGATGCCGGTCATTCCAGCGGAATCTTCGATGACGAAGGTGCGCAATCCTGAAGCTTGGAGCGCCTCATCCAGCGTCGCTCCACCCGCAAGCGTGAGATCGATCTCGCGCGCCTCTCCGGTATCCGACGCATAGGCAAGCGTAATACGCAGAGCCCTCGACGACTCGGTTTCGTTATCAGCTGTTTCCATAGACGTCTTCGGCCCGCTTGACGAAAGCATCGACGAAGCTGCCAGCGATCCGGTCGAACACGGGGCCGACCAAGGCTGAAAGCGCGAAATTGGAAAAACCGTAGTTCAAAGTGAAATTGATGCGGCAGGCCCTTGGTGCATCGATAGCAGGGGTCACGGGATCGGCAGGGGGTTGGGCGTCGTCGCTGGCCGGCTCCTGCTTCTGAAGATTGGACGGGCCCTGGTCCTCAACAGTGCGCGAACCCGCCGCCTCAACGGGTTGGAACACCCAGTGCCCGTCCAGCTCCGAAAAAGGTCCATCAACGAGCGCCATATGCACTTCCCGCCCCGCGACCTGGGTGTTGCGTGTCGTGAAACTCTGATGGATACCACTGAAGGCGATACCAACCTTCGCTGTGACGGTGTCGCCGTCCTGCGCAAGGATGGAGGCGCGGTCGCACCACGGAAGAAACTCGGGGTAGGCGTCCACGTCGGTGACGAGACGGTACATTTCTTCGGCGCTGTACCAGATCAATACGGACTTGTTGACGGTTTTCATAGAATGAAAGGCTATTTAAGGCGATGCGCCGGCGTCGCCAGACATGCGCTCCATTTTAGGCAGGCCACCAGCCGACGCTCTTGGGCCGGCCGGCCCTTCAAAAGCCGCAGACCGGCCGCACCTGTAATTTCATGGCCACTAAACCCGATACCGCATCCCGCATCGCCGACAACAAGAAGGCTGCGTACAACTATTTCTTTGAGGAGCGCTTCGAGGCGGGCATGGTACTGGAAGGCTGGGAAGTGAAGGCACTGCGCGAGGGCAAAGTCCAACTAACCGACGGCTATGTAGTGATTCGCAATGGCGAGCTCTTCGTCATCGGATGCCAGATCAACGCATTGAAATCGGCGTCGACCCACATCACACCGGACTCCGTGCGGACGAAGAAACTGCTGCTTCACAAGGAGCAGATTCGGCGGCTGATCGGCAAGATCGAGCAAAAGGGCTACACCCTTGTTCCGCTCAACTTGCACTGGAAAGCCGGCAAGGTGAAGTGCGAGATCGCGCTCGCCAAAGGCAAGGCCGAGCACGACAAGCGCGACACGATCAAGGATCGTGAAGGCAAGCGCGAGGTCGAGCGTGCGATGAAGAGCCGCAGTCGCTGAAAGCTTGGTCGGATTCAGATATCGCTCACCCACCCGCTTTATGCAAGCTGCCGCAGCGGGTGCTTGTCGGGCGTCCAGGGGCTATCAAAAAACGGACTCACCATCTCCGGTGTGACGGCTTCGACCGTCGCGGGATTCCATTGAGGCGCCTGGTCCTTGTCGATGACCAGGGCGCGGATTCCCTCCAGCGTTTCACTCGCGCCCGGCCGCAGGTGAAAGCACTGGTGAACCATGTCGCGCTCCATGCGCAGGTCGTCGGCCAAACCCATTGAACGAGCCCTTCGGATCTGCTCAAGAACAACATTGAGCATTAATGGCGAGCGTTTACGCACGGTGCGAACAGTAGCAAGTGCCCAGTCGCTTTCAGACGCTTCCAGCGAGTTCAAAATCTCCCGCACGCCAGCCTGTGCAAAGTGATGATCAATTTCGGCGATTGCGCAATCTCCTCCTGCGGTACTAGCTACGAACTCGGTAGCGCACCAGTCATTAATGGCCTGCGCAGAACCGAAGGCTCGCGAACCAAGAAGATCCCAGATTCCGTCTTGTTCCGCGGCCGATACTGAAACATCCGCCAAGCCGCAGGTAATGGCCTGCGCGCCGTCGATGGTGTCTCCGGTGAGTGCGAGCCACTCTCCGATCCGACCCGGGCAACGGCTGAGAAAGTAGCCGCCCCCCACATCGGGGAAAAGCCCGATGGCTGTTTCCGGCATTGCCATGCGCGTGCGCTCGGTCACGATGCGCAGGCTCGCTCCCTGGCTAATCCCCATGCCGCCGCCCATCACCACGCCGTCCATGAAGGCGATGTACGGTTTGGGGTAGGTATGAATCAGGTGATTGAGGGCATATTCCTCGGTGAAGAACGCGGCCAGATCCTCGCTGCCCTCAACGCCGGCGCGATGCAGAAACCGGATGTCGCCCCCAGCGCAGAAGGTTGCGAAGGGCTCCTCCCGACCCATGCCACGGATAGCGACTCCCTGCACGCTGTCATCGTCAACCCAGCTGCGCAGAGCAGCTGTCAGATCGCGCACCATCTGCAGCGAAAGTGCATTGAGCGCCTTCGGGCGGTTGAGCGTCAGCAGCCCGAAATCGCCTCGGCGCTCGACGATGACTTCGGACGTTGCTGCCGGCGTACCGGCAGCAGCCGGAGCGCCGCCTGCGAAAGACTGGGAGGTCGATCGATTGAGATCCTGTGTGGAGGAAGACACGCGTTAATTCCTTGTGAAGGGGTGGTTTCGTTAAGGCGGCAGTCGGTCACGGGCATGAATCGGTCTGCACGTCGCGTTCTATGGTCAGCTGATGGGCACGCTTGCATCACCGACGTTTGGTGTCGGCTTTCGTCGAGCGCGCAGGCCCAGCACTTCGTTGGCAGCGAGAGCGGCCACTACCAGCGCTCCGCCGCTCAGTACGCGCGGAGCCGGCGTTTCCCCGGCAAAAATCCAGGCTAACGCAATGCCGAAGATGACTTCAAGCAACGCCAACAGCGCCACTTCAGGAGCAGGCAGTATCCGCGCGCAATGCACGACGAGGACACACGGCAGCGCGAGCTGTACGCTGCCGAGAATAGCCAGCCAGAACAGGTCGTGAGCGTCGGCTACAAAAGGAACCGCCGGCACGATGGTGATCAGGCTGGAGATCACCGCGCCGAGGAGCACTGCGGGCACGAGATCGATCGGCTGGGCGCGCGCACGGCCATGCTGCACCACCGTCCAGTTCACAGCCGCCGCCAGTGGTACGCACAGAGCGACGCCGGTACCTCTCCAGTCACCAGGCGAAAGCCCACTCGAGAACATCCATGCAATTCCGGCACCCGCCGCCACAATGGCGCCCAAGGTTCGGGCTGCCAGCCGGTGAGACAAGCAAACGCGTGCAGCAAG
>JBBSUX010000032.1:0-19389 GCA_038234045.1 Burkholderiales bacterium | reverse complement strand
TCGAAGTTCAACGGGCGATTCGCATCACCGCAACGCAGCGCGTGTTGCAAGCCGCTGCCACGCCATCTACCCTGAAATGACCGCCCCGCCCCCTAGAATCACCAAATGACTCAGCCTGCTCCCCAAAAGAAAGCGCCATGCGCAAGCCCCGCAACGGCCGAAGGCACAAAAGCTTCAACATCGGTTGAAGAGACCCGCCCCAGCAACTTCCTGCGACACATTATTGAAGCCGATTTACAAAGCGGCACTTATGCGCAGCGACTTTGGTCCGGCAGCCCCGGCGATGCAGCGCACCAAGCTGAAGGCTCCAAAGACCCGGCAGCGGTGCGCATGCGCTTTCCGCCAGAGCCCAATGGCTACCTCCACATTGGCCACGCCAAAAGCATCTGGGTGAATTTTGAGCTGGCGCGCCAATACGGCGGCCTTTGCCATCTGCGCTTTGACGACACCAACCCCGAAAAAGAAGAGCAGGAATACGTCGATTCCATTCGCGAAGCCGTGCGCTGGATGGGCTACGACACCCGCCTTTTGCCAGAAGCCGCTGCCTCGGGCGCGACACTGCCGACCGATGCCGAACGCGCGGCCCATGCAAGCACAGCAGAAGCCCCGCCCGGCACCGATACCGATCCGCTCGGCCCCAACGTCTACTTCGCAAGCGAATACTTCGACTTCATGTACCGGGCGGCCGAAGCGCTCATCGTTGCCGGCCATGCCTATGTCGACGAACAAAGCGCCGAGCAGATCCGCTTGAACCGGGGCGACTTCAACACCCCCGGTGCCGCCAGCCCGCAGCGCGATCGCAGCCCGGCCGACAACCTGCAGCGCTTTCGTGAAATGAAAGCCGGCCAGCATCCCGATGGCGCCATGGTGCTGCGCGCGAAGATCGACATGGCTTCGCCCAACATCAACCTGCGCGACCCGGCCCTGTACCGCATCCGCCGCGCCACCCACCACCGCACCGGCGACGCGTGGTGCATCTACCCCATGTACACGTACGCGCATCCCATCGAGGATGCGCTGGAGCAGATCACCCACAGCATCTGCACGCTGGAATTTGAAGACCAGCGCCCGTTTTACGACTGGCTGCTGCAGCGCCTGGCCGAGCTGGGCCTGCTCGCCTCCCCCGCGCCGCACCAGTACGAATTTGCGCGCCTCAACGTCACCTACATCGTCACCAGCAAACGCAAGCTGCGCCAACTGGTCGAAGAGCGCCACGTCAACGGCTGGGACGATCCGCGCATGCCCACATTAGCGGGCCTACGCCGCCGCGGCTACACGCCCGAAGCACTCAAGCTCTTTTGCGAGCGCAGCGGCGTCACCAAATCCGGCGGCTGGATCGATTACGAATCGCTGGAAAGCGCCTTGCGCGAAGACCTGGAGCAAAAAGCGCATCGCGCCATGGTGGTGCTCGACCCCGTGAAGCTCATCCTCACCAACTGGGACGAAGAAATGGGCGCCGGCCATCTGGAACCCTGCACCCTGCCCGCGCTGCCCCCCGCGCCGCATGGCGCACCTTCTGGTGTATCGCCCGAAGGCACAGAGCCGCCGCCGCCTCGCCACTTCTCCATAGGCAAAGAGGTATGGATCGAACGCAGCGACTACGAAGAAGTGCCACCCAAGGGCTACAAGCGATTGTTTCCACCCCAGCCAGGGGTAGACGGCCAAATGCAGCCTGGCAACAAAGTGCGACTGAAAGGCGGCTACGTCATCGAATGCACTGGCGCCACCAAGGATGCAGACGACCACATCACCGAAGTGCTCGCCACCGTTATCCCCGGCACCAAGAGCGGCACGCCCGGCGCCGACAGCGTCAAAGCCAAAGCAGCAATCACCTGGGTGGGGGTGGCGGATGGCGTGCAGGCCGAAGTGCGCATGTACGAACGCCTGTTCCTTGACGCGCAGCCCGATGCGGGCGGCAAAGACTTTATTGAGAGTCTGAATCCAAATAGTTTGAAAGTCTTCACGGCCATCGTCGAGCCGTCATTGGAGAGCGCGAACGCGGATGAGAAGTTTCAGTTTGAGCGGCATGGGTACTTTGTGGCGGATCGGGTAGACCATGCGGCAGGGAAGCCGGTTTTCAACTTGGCGGTCGGGTTGAAGGATAGTTGGGGGAAATGATCACAACGGCCAAGGACATCTTGGCGCGCTTTAGAGAAATTGTCATTTGATCCAACACAACGGAGGTCACGATGAACCCAATTACTGAAACCCTCAGCGCTCAAGCCGCGCAACTGCCGCCCGACGAGCGCATAGCGCTGGCCGAGCGCATTCTGGGCAGCTTGGACGAGCCCGATGAATCTCTGGATGCACTGTGGGCTAAGGAAGCAGATGACCGGCTGGCGGCGTACCGACGTGGAGAAATACGCGCGGTTGCCCTGGAGGACGTCATCGCTCGCTACCAGGTCATCAAGAAGTCCGCATGAGCATTCGCTTGCTGGCGCCAGCGCAGGCCGAGTTAGATGAAGCCATCCGCTGGTACGCCGAGCAAGCACCGGGCTTGGGTGAGGCATTTCTGCTCGAAACACTCAAGGTATTGAACCTAATTGAGCAACATCCGCGGGCGTGGCAGCCACTCACCGCCAGCATCCGCGTTGCCGCCTTAAGCGGTTCCCGTACAGCGTAGTTTACGCACTTCATGCGGAAGACATATTGGTCCTCGCAGTGGCCCACCAGCATCGCAAGCCCAGTTACTGGCGCGACCGCGAACTATCCAGTCAGTGACCATGCGCCCCCAAACCATCCAAATCTTCCTCCCGGCCGGTGACCCGCACGGAGTTCGCGTGGCTGAGATCACGACGCGCATCGTCCGAGTGATCGACGTGCCGCGCAGCCAGTTGGCAGACTTCCTCAAAATGCCTGAGGCGCAGCAGGTAGGCGTGTATTTCTTGATGGGCGAGTTGTCCGAGACCGGCTTACCGCGCGCCTACATCGCGATTTCGCCAGAAGCTGCTGGAAGAAGGCGTCCTCGCAGCCGATGGCGGTGGCGTCGTGCTGATGCGCGACTATCTGTTCTCGAGCCCGAGCATGGCCGCCACCGCCTTGCAAGGTCGCTCTGCCAATGGGTGGATAGAGTGGAAAGACCTCAACGGTAGAACGCTGGATGAAGTGAAACGGCAGGCGGTATCAGCAGCTGGGTGATGCATACTTTTTAATAGCTACTACCGCCTCAGAGACAAGCGGTAAAGGCCAATTTCATTCAGATTCTTGGCATACAAGCTGTGCAGCCAGCGAACATCAGGCACGGGGGAGAAAGTCATTGGCCCGCTCAAGCCTTGGCCGTGTTTGCGAACAAAGACCGAAGCGACGAGCTGGTGATCGACAACACGGCGTGACTGGACAGTTGGCGTGACGACGAGTGCGCCTGCCTTCATCGGCAGTCACGCATGGGGCACGATGACCGGCTGCAAAACCGGACGGGCTGGCTGGATAGGTGCATGCAGGCCATGGCCATCGAGGTGCCCAAAGCGGTGCTGTGGCAAAAAGCGCGCGCATTGCGGCGCGTTGTGCCTGCAGCTTGACGCTATCGCGCTGGATGCGCTGCGGCAACAAGCGCGAGAAAGATAATCGCTATCTATTGAGTAGCTTGGTGCGAATATCCCGCATACGCTAGAGACCGATTTCTTTATATTTTTTGAGGTCACCAAGGCGTCTCGGCGCGGCGCAGCCTCACCGCTTCATATCTTCACGAAAGAAGTCGTTGAGATCGCTCCCCGATGCTGCGTCGGCAAAGCCATCGAAGCTTCCTTCCTGCGCGATAAGCCGGGCCGCTTTCGAAAATGCACCCCAAGCCACACGCGCCAATCCGCCGCCGACGCTTACGCGCCGCACGCCGAGTGCAGCCACGTCCTGCAGCGTGAAGTCGCTGGTCGAACCGATCAGCAAGTTCACTGGCCTGGGTGCCACGGCAGCCACTACTGCCGCGATGTGCGCGCGCGTCTTGATGCCCGGCGCGTAGAGGCAGTCGGCGCCTGCATTTGAGTAGGCCTTGAGCCGTGCGATGGTTTCGTCGATATCGGGCCGGCCCAGAAAGAAGCATTCGGCGCGCCCGACCAGCAGCACGTCGCCGCCCATCTTGTCGACGGCACCGCGCGCGGCGCGCATGCGGGCTACAGCGGTGTCGATGTCGAACAGCGGATGGGCTGGGTCACCCGTGCCGTCTTCGATCGACACGCCGGCGATGCCGGTGTCGATGGCCAGCCGCACGCTTTCGGCCACGCCAGCCGCGTCGATCGCAAAGCCCTCTTCAAAGTCGGCATTGAGCGGCACGTCGGTGGCTGCGACCAGTTCTGCAAGGTGCGCCAGCACGCTCTTGCGCGACGTGGCACCGTCGGGCTCGCCACGCGACCAGGCAAAGCCCGAGCTGGTGGTGGCGAGTGCTTTGAACCCCAGGCCTTGCAGGAAACGCGCGCTGCCCAAGTCCCACGGGTTCGGAATGGCGAAGCAACCCGATTCATGAAGTTGCCGGAAGGTATGGCGCTTGTCGGCGACGGATGGACGGTGAGGCGCTTGGGTCATGGTTTCACGAACTTCAACACGAATTCGTCTTTGGATTGCGGTGGGTTCGGCGTGTTTTTATCGCGCGGGTCCGCAGGGTTGTTGAGGAAATCGGCCGATGCCCCCAGCTTGAAGCCGGCCGCCTCCACCTCTTGGCGAAGAAAAGCTTCTTCGATCCGATGCAGCGCGCCAGCTTCCGAGATGCCGGTGCCGGGTCGGCCTGCGTCGTCTGCGATGACATAGAACCTGCCGGGCTTCAGGGCGCGAAACACCGCATGATTCATGGCGGCGCGGTCGACGCTAGCGGCTTCGGTGAAACAGCATATCCGTGATGCGAAAACGCTGCTGGCTTTCGACAAAGGGCTGGTGTGCTTCACGATGGTTTATGGCGCTTCCGTAAATTTCGACCCTATTGGGAGCCGCTCTTAAGCGACGCCGGGCGCCGCAGCCCGCCGTCAATCCCACTACACTGCTGCGTCCCATCGCCCAAGGTTTCCTCATGGCCCGTCCCCCGCAAACCCCCGTGCCCGTTCCTGCAAGCACGCGCATCGATCTTGCGGAGAAAGGCTGGATGGCCGTGGTCGCAGGCTTGCTCCTTCTGGTGGTGATGCCCGGATTCGCGCAGGGCGAGATGGCGCGATGGATGCGGCCCGCTATGCGTTCGGTCGGCGGGGTGGCGCTGCTGGTGGGGATCGCTTTGCTCTTGATGGCGTTGGCGCAAGCGCGCAAACGCAAGGGCGCCGGAATCGACGGGCAAAGGCTGGCGCAAGGCGACAGTTCAATGATCTTTGGGCATCACCCATCCGCCCTGGAGCCGGTGGCGTCGGCGCATGACGTAAATCGCGACCCGGTTGACGCAAACGAATCCGCAGTCGCCATGGCACGGGGAGCAGCGTCTGCCCATGCCCCATCTGCCCATACCGGATCTGTCGATTTGCATGCCGACAAAGGCGAGCGCCGCAGCGCGGGCAACGCGGAGCCGATCCATCGCAGCGGCAGCAAGTCAGAGCGCGACCTGGCCGATTCGCCGGCCTGGGCAGATACCGAATTTGCCTCGCCGGCCTGGGCCGATACCGAGGTGCTCGATCACAACAATCGCGCTCCTGCGCCGACAGCGCCGACAGCGCCGGCAGCGGCTACAGCGGCTGCAGCACCCGTAAGTGCCGCCCAAGACACGCAGTGGGACGCCGCAGTGTTGGCCAAGCTGGACCAGCAGGGCTTTACCGCTGTGGTCAGGGCGATGTTCGCGCAGGCTGGTTTCACCTCCGAAGTCCTGCCCGGCAATGCTGCTGCCGGCGTTGATCTGCGCTTGCAATCGCGCGAGAACACGACGGTCCGTATCACCCGCTGCAAACAGATAAGCAACAAACCGGTGGGCGAAACCGCCCTGCGTGAGTTCTTTGATACGACCACCGCGCAACAGACCAGCAACGGCACCTTTGCCACCAGTTCGCTGTTCACTGCCGAGGCCGTGCGCTTCGCCCGCGCCAACGGAATTGCCTTGCTGGACAGCGGTGCGCTGTTGCGCCAGATTGCCAAGCGCACACCCGAACAGCAGGCCGCTTTGCTCTCACTGGCGCAGGCTCCTTCCGCAGGCAGTGCAAGCGTCCACGGCATTGCCTGAGGCGCCCGCGCCGTTTCGGCTGATCCGCTTTCACAAGCCCTACGGCGTTCTGAGCCAGTTCACGCCAGAGGGCCGCTGGCGTGGGCTGCGCGATTACATTGAACTGCCGGATTTTCATGCGGCAGGTCGGCTCGACGCCGACAGCGAAGGCCTGCTGTTGCTCACCGACGATGGCGCGTTGCAAGCGCGCATTGCCGACCCACGCTTCAAGATGGAAAAGACCTATTGGGCGCAGATCGAGGGTGTTCCGGACGAAGCAGCACTCGAATCATTGCGCGCTGGCGTGATGCTCAACGACGGGCCCACCCTGCCCGCTCGTGCGCGCTTGCTGGATAGCGATGCACCAATGCCGGCGCGCGAACCACCGATAAGAGTCCGCCAGCACATTCCCACCGCCTGGATCGAGCTGATCATCCGCGAAGGCCGCAACCGGCAGGTGCGCCGCATGACGGCCGCTGTGGGGTTCCCCACATTGCGGCTTCTGCGCACGGCCGTGGGGCCGTATTCGCTCGAAGGGCTGGCGAGCGGTCGCTGGGAACCGGCGCAAGCCGATCAGCGCGTCCACCGACCCCGATGAGATGGACTAGCCCGGCACCCGTTTGCTACATTGAAAGGAGCTAGTTGCGCTTGAAAGTAAAGCGCTAGAGTCCTTTTTAACTATATATTTTTAACGACAGCCAGCACGTCATCGAGCTGTTGCGCCAGCGCCCGCCCACTGAGCCATGCGCCCTCCACCCGCCCTCCGTCGAGCCAGTCGCCACACAGGCCCACACGATCATCTGCGCTCATCAGGCACCCGCTCTGAAGCGGCTCGGCGGTATCGGCGTACAACCAGCGATGCGCGGTGCAAGCCGAAGGCACCGGGCCGCCCAGTGCGATGAAAGCGGTGAGCAATGCATCGGTCACTTCGGCGGGGGTGTGTTGCACGTGGGCCTGACTCCATTCGGCGCTGGCATGCAGCGACCAGGTTTCAGATCCACTGCGCCCGGTAGCCGGCCTGCTGCAAAGTGCCGGCGCAAGCCAATCCAGCGATGCCGGCGCCGATGACGGCAACGCGAGGCCTGTGCGTATCGACACTGCTCATGCTGCAGCCTCCTGCAGCAGTTGGATGTCAATGTATTCGAGTGCCTTGTCCGAAGTACTTTCCAGCACCACCGGAGGCGCCACGCCCGCTTCATGCGCCTCCAGCCAGCGCAGGGCGCACAGGCACCAGCGATCGCCCGGATTGAGACCGGCGAAGCGCATCTCGGGTCGCGGCGTGACCAGATCGTTGCCACGCTCGCGCGAAAAATCGAGAAACGCCTGCGTGACCCGCGCACAGACCACATGCGTGCCGCGATCGCTGGCGTCGGTGTGGCAACAGCCATCACGAAATTAGCCGGTGAGCGGGTCATAGGAGCAGGGAACCAGGGCGGTACCCAGGACATTAAGGGCGGTGTCGGGTGTCATGAGCGACCGGATGGAAAAAAGAGAGAGGATGTGCGGCGCGTGGCGTGGGCGATGCGCAGGAATGTCGCTGCACCCGATCATGGCCGCACGTGCAACCGACATTTATAGTCGAGTCATGCGCCTGCCTGCTTTCCTCCCGCTCTGGACCATTCTGGCGCCTTGCGTCGGCTGGCTCTTGCTGGCACTCGGCGGCTGGGACGCCGTCAAGGGTGTCGTCTACACCGCGCTGCTGGTGCCTGCCTTGCTGGCTTGTGTGCTGGCGGCTGTGCACCATGCCGAAGTGGTGGCGCATCAGGTGGGAGAGCCGTTCGGCACGCTGCTGCTGGCCATGGCCGTGACGGTAATCGAGGTGGCCCTGATCGTTTCCCTGATGCTGACGGGCGGCAGCGCGACAGCGGCCCTGGCGCGCGACACCGTTTTTGCGGCGGTGATGATCATCATGAACGGCATGGTGGGCATCTGCTTGCTGCTGGGCGCTGGCCGGCACCACGAACAGCGCTTCAAACAGAGCGGCGTGAGTGCCTCGCTTGCCACGCTGGCGGCGATTTCGGTGCTGACCATGGTGCTGCCCAACTACACCACGAGTGTGCAAGGGCCGTCGTACAGCACCAGCCAGCTCGCTTTTATCGCCGTGGTGGCGCTGGTCCTTTACGGCACGTTCGTGCTGGTGCAGACGGTGCGCCATCGGGATTATTTCTTGCCACACCCCACTTCGGTGCCCGTGACGGAGAAAGCCTCGACTCTTCACGTTGCCGATGAGCGTGAGGACGAGGACGATGGCGACGAAAGCCTGCATGCCGCGCCGCCGGGGCGGGCAGTCGCCATTTCCAGCGCTGCATTGCTGGTGGCTTGCCTGGGCGCGGTTGTGCTGCTGGCCAAAAAGCTCGTGCCGGCCCTTAGCGCAGGTGTCAGCGCCATCGGCGCACCCGAAGCCCTGGTGGGCGTGATCATCGCGGCGGTGGTGTTGCTGCCCGAAGGGCTGGCCGCCATTCGTGCTGCCCGAGCCAATCGCTTGCAGACAAGTCTGAATCTGGCGCTAGGGTCGGCGCTGGCAAGCATTGGGCTGTCGATTCCTGCCGTGGCCATCGTCTACATCGCAACCGGCTGGACGCTGACCCTGGGTCTGGATGCGCGATCCACCGTGCTGCTGATGCTGTCGCTTGTGGTGGCAACGCTGTCGCTCGGCACCGGCCGCACCACGGTGCTGCAGGGCGTCGTGCATCTGGTGCTGTTCGCCGTGTACCTGTTTACGACTATCGTGCCTTGAAAATTGCCTTCACGGCACTCGCTCACTCGGTGCCACGTCGCCCTCTTTTTGGAAGCTGATGCCTCACTTCGTCAACAAAACCCGCACGCTCGAACGTAGCATTGCAAGCTGTGGCGCTGTGGCGCCGTCGCCTGTCCCGCCACATGAAGGTCGGCGTCAGGCCTTGCTCGGCAGTGCCGCCTTGATTGCGCTCACAGCCGCCGGCCGCTCTGCCTATGCACGGCAGCCCTTACCCCAGCCGACGGAAGACGCGGCTTTTTCCACGTTTCCGCGCGCACTTCAGGTGCCAGGCGGTGTCGCACGGCTTTCCCTCGGCCCCGCCGCAGACCGCCCTGATGCACGCACAGCCGCAGGCGTGCCCGTGCTGGTGCGCGGCGATGCCATCGAGTGGACGGCAGTGGTCGGCATCCCGTTGGCAACCGAGGCCGGCGATGCATGGATAACGGTGCAGGAGCGGTCGGGTGTTGAGCGCAGGGTTGCCTACCGCGTGGCGCAGAAGCGCTATGTAGAGCAGCGGCTGAAGGTGGCGCCGGGGCAGGTTGATCTTTCCGCGCGGGATCTGGCTCGTTATGAGCGCGAACGCAGCCATCTCCAATCCGTGGAGACGAGCTTTACCGCTCCCGCCGCTGGATTGACGAGCCTGGAAATGCAGCCTCCTGTGCCGGGCCGCAAGTCGAGCTCTTTCGGGCTGAGGCGGATGTTCAACGGGCAAGCGCGCAATCCCCACAGCGGGATGGATATTGCTGCTGCCACCGGCACGCCCGTTCGGGCACCGCTTGCCGGCCGTGTCATCGACACGGGTGTGTATTTCTTCAACGGTAATACGGTGTGGCTGGACCATGGGGGCGGCCTGCTGACGATGGTCTGCCACCTGAGCCGCATCGACGTGCAGCCGGGCGACGTTGTGAAACAGGGCCAGACCTACTGCGCGGTTGGGGCGACGGGTCGCGTGACGGGGCCGCACCTGCACTGGTCGGTGATGCTGAACCAGGCAATGGTGGACCCTGCCCTTTTCCTGCCAACCTGATGTTTTGGAGCCGTGTTTCGCGAAAGCGGCGGCGGGAGGTTGAAAGCGGCTCGATCGCTATTATCAACATAGCTGCATGCGCTTACCAATAAAGCCCAAGAGGCATATTTTGTTAGGTATTTTCAGCGCCATCCACCGCTGGCAGATACCGGCAGCGTGCTCAAGCTTCGGCTCGGATTTCATCGGGCTTGCCAGGCCAGAGCCGGATCACCAAGGCTGCCAGCGCTGAAGCGGTGGCCAGCAGTGCCACACCCACCCAGCCAAAGCGCGAAAGCATCTGGCTACCCAGCGCCGCACCGCTGGACATGCCGATAAACATACCGACAAAAAGTACCGCATTCAGTCGGCTCCGGGCGCCCGGATCAATGCCGTAAATGATGGTTTGGTGCGCTACCAACGTAGCCTGAAACCCCAGATCGAAGCCCAGCGCGCAAACGATGATCAGCACCAGCCGTGCATGCGGCGCGAACAGCGGCGAAAGCGACATGACTGCGAAAGAAACGGCCACCAGTGCGACGCCCAGCTGAGTCACAAAGGCCGGGCCGCGACGATCTGCGAGCCGGCCGGCCAGCGGCGCCCCCAGCGCTCCGATGGCACCGGCTAGCCCGAAAGAGCCGGCCACCGCCGCGCCGAAGTGATACGGCTCCCCATGCAGCATCACCGCAAGCGTCGACCAGAAAGCGCTGAAGCCGATGGCGAGCATCCCCTGCGCAAAAGCTGCGCGGCGCAGCACACCATGCTCTGCAAACAAGTGCCAAAGAGACGCCAGCAGACTGCCATAGCCCAACTGCGTGGTGGGCACGAATCTTGGCAACCCACGCCAGAATGCCACCCCGAGCAGCGCAATGCTGACAGCAGCTGCCAGAAACATCGAGCGCCATCCGTACTGCTGCGCGACAAAACCGCTCACCACCCGCGAAAGCAGGATGCCGAGCAGCAACCCCGTCATCACTGTGCCCACCGCCTTGCCGCGGCTCGCTGCTGGAGCCAGCGTTGCAGCGGCAGGAACGATGTCCTGCGTCAGGGTAGAAGCCAACCCGATCGCCAGGCTTGCCGCCAGCAGCACCGGCAGCGTCGGCGCCAGCCCGGCAGCGAGCAACGCTACAAACAGAGCGCCAAGCTTGATGAGGATGATGTTGCGCCGGTCAAACCGGTCGCCGAGCGGCGCCATGAAGAAAATACCGACCGCATAGCCCAATTGCGCCAGCGTGGTAACCCATCCGACCGCGCGGTCGGATGCATCGAAATCGACGCCCATTACCCCGAGCATGGGTTGGCTGTAGTAAAGCGCGGCAACGGCAAAGCCCGCACCGATCGCCAGCAGCCAGAGCAGGCTCGCGGGAAGAGCGGGCGCCGAAGCGGAAGAAGGCGAGGAAGAGGGAGCGGGTGCCGAACGCGAGCCGATATTCGCGCTGGTCGTTTGCAGGGTCATGTCAGGGCAGAAAACAGCCGCGCCTGCGCGGGCGCGCTTGGGGAAGATCTCAATTCGCTACCAATTTGGCGAATGCAGCGCGCGTTTGCGGGGAAACCGCCGCCATCACCTGTGCATAAGACGTGCCATGGCGCAACTGCATGCGCGCAGACGCCACGGATTTGGAGCGGCAAAACCAGTGACAGCTGTGCTGCATCAGAAAAAGCTCGGCAGACATCTGAAACGCCTTGTCGCGCGACGAGCGGCCGGCATCGTTACGCGCCGTATCGGCAATGCCGCGCGCGTGAATGCGTAGGGCCTCCCGCAGATCGAAGCTCGCTTGCGGGACCAAGCGGTCACCCCAAGGCAGCGCGACAGCAAGCGTGCTCACGCGTGTCAGTTCGCCGTCGACCTTGCCGAATTCCTCGGCAAAGCGGGTGAACTGACCGCTGAGCGTTGCCTCACTGCCTTCGAGCAGGCTGAAGATCTGGCCGCGGCGCGCCAGGTCAGCTTCACCAAGCGCACGCAGGTAGCCGCTGGTCACGGTTTCCATCAGCTTTTCGATGCGAAAGTGAACCAGATGACCGGCCAGCAGCGTAAGGCGCTGGCGCTGCCAATAGGCTTTGGCCACGAGAAACGCGGAGATGCACAGCATCACCAGAAGGAAGAAGTCCATGTAATGACGCGGGGAAGCTGGGTGGCGATGCCCCGAATGAGGCAAACACAAAAAGAAAAGGTCGGGCGGCCAACGGGCAGCGGCTTGATGGGCGCTTCGCACGGGCTTGGGGAAATTACCCTTGGGATGATCCCTCAGCCGCGCTCCTCCGAGTGTGCCTGATGCTCGCAAGTCGTGCGCCGATCGGCACTTTCGTGCGAGCTCCGCCGGATCGCAATCGTCAAGCAGGGAGGGCGAATCGACAGGCTTTTACGCTTTCAAATAAGTAGCGTTCGGCGCATGTTTCTCAATGCCTTTGTGCAGGTTAGGTCGTTCGAAATTTGCCTGCACCAAGCGCGCGATTTCCGTACGCCTCCACCGAATTTCCCCATGCATTCCGTGCCCATTGCCGGGTCCGATGCCTCAAGCGCGGCAGTGGTTAATATGCTTGCCCATGGACGCGTTGCTCGCGACGCCTCGACCGACATTTACGCTACCCAAGGAAATCGACCATGTCCCATTTCGCCACCATCGCAGGCCACGTCACCTACATGCCGGGTGACGGCACACCGATTGAGATTCCGCACGGCCGCGTCGAGGTCGATCTGGCCTTTGATAGCGCCACACTCAGCTGGGAACAATCCAACGGCGTCGTGGGCCTCACCGCGATTCCGCGCTCGCAGTACGACGATTGCATCGCGGACGGCAGTATCGTGCTCGAACAGCCGCAGGAGGCCTGAGCAAGGCCGCCTTTTCTGTCTCAAGGTGCCGGGTCCAGCACGGGCTCGGCGCCCTGCGGCTCCTTCGCGGCAATCTGCCGCAAGGCCGCTTCGAAATGCTCTGCGGGCTGGCCGCCCTGAATCAGGTGCCGGCCATTGATCACCACCGACGGCACCGCGCTGATTCCCATCAGGTGCCAGTACTGCTCCCTTTCCCGCACCTCGGTAGCGAAAGCATCGCCAGCCAGAATCTCGGCAGCGCGCGCGGAATCGAGCCCGGCTTCTCCTGCAATACGCGCCAGTGTCGCGCGGTCGGCCATCATTTCGGCGCGGCCATGGTATGCCTGCAATAAGGCCATCTTCAAAGCCCGCTGGGGCGCTTCACCCAGCGTGGCGGCCCACGCCAGCAAACGATGAGCATCGAAAGTGTTCCAGACGCGTCCGCGCCCTTCCGTGCGAAAGGTAAAACCCACTTCGGCTCCACGCTCACTGATCTGAGCGCGTGACTGCACTTGCTGTGCTGGCGTCGAACCGTATTTTTCGGTGATGTGTTCCGTCACGTCTTGCCCTTCAGGGCCCATTTGCGGATTCAGCTCGAACGGCTCGAAGCGCACGGTGGCAGCTACCTCGTCGCCCAGCCGGCGCAACGCCTCGTCCAGCGCGCCAAGGCCGACGGCGCACCACGGGCAGGCCACGTCCGAGACGAATTCGATGCGCATCGGAACCGGCGCGGAATGTGTGGCGGTAGAAGACATGAGACCAACCTTTCAACGGAAAAATCAGAGCAGCAGCAGCGTTTTCTGTCGCCGCGCTCGCAGGCCCCAGCGCGCAAGTGCACGGCCCAAGGCTAAACCCCTATGTTAATGAGCATTGCGAGGCCTGGTCAGGCATGGGGCCAAGTGTTACCGGCTTGAGCGCTGGCGACAGCTGCCACCGAAAAGCTTGCGAATAATGGATCCGCCGGGCTGCAACCGTGCAAGTCCGGAAATCCCAAAGGAGACGCAATTCATGACGAAAACGATCACCGCCGCACGCACTCACCCCTCGAAAAGCCGATTCCTTGTTTCCATGTTCGGCGCCGCTGCCCTGCTTTCTGCGGCCATCGTGCAGCCGGCAATCGCAAGTGAGGTTTACGCCGATGCAGCTCCCAGCGCTGCACTTGGCCGCGACGTGCGCTTCACCGTCTACCTGCCGGACGGCTACCCCAACGGGAGCGCCGCACCCTACCCGGTGATTTACCTGCTGCATGGTGCCGGCGGTGACGAAAACGAATGGCGCACCAAGGGCGGCGCCAAGGAGACGCTCGATGGCCTGATCGCTCGTGGTCTGATCCGCCCGGCGGTGGTGGTGATGCCGACCACGGGCGGCGCATCCTGGTGGACGGATGGTGCGGCCGAAAAGGCCGGTACCGCTGTAATGGCGAATTTGCTGCCGTATGTCGAGAAAACCTACCGCGTATCCCATGAGCGCAGCGGACGCTCGATCGCCGGCTTGTCGATGGGCGGTTACGGCGCGCTCAATCTGTCGCTACGGAACCCCGCGAGTTTCTGCGCGGCTGGGGTCATTAGTCCGGCCATCTACGATCCGCTGCCGCCGGAGACATCTGCCTCGCGCAAGACCCCGCAGTTCGTGCGCGATGGGAAGTTCGATGCAGAAACCTGGAAGTCGCTCAACTATGCATCGCAGCTCGCCACCTATCAGGCGCAGTCGTACCGCGTGCCGATGTGGATTGTCTCGGGTGATCACGACCGGCTCGGCATTGCGCCGATGTCGGCGAACCTGTACTGGCGCCTGCATCAGATCCAGCCCAAGCAGGTCGAGTTGCGGGTGGTGAACGGAGACCATGAATGGCTCACCTTCCGTGATGCCCTGCCCGACGCTCTGCAGTACATGGAAAAGTCCTGCCTTCACGGGACATGAAGACACGAATCTGGCCGTCGACTGGCCGCGCTGGGAGCACGGGCTAGTCAAGGGTGACGATCGACGCGCGATGGGCACTTCACACGGCCAGTCGCGGCGCGAACTTGACCTTGACATGGTTGGAAGGCGCACTATCCGGACATGAAGTCAGCGAGCGCGCGGAAATTTCCTCGCGCTCGCATGTTGCGGCGCGTGTCAATGGATAGAGGCGCACCGCTCAGCCCGGAGAGCACCATGACAAACCAAGCCACTGTCCCGCGTGAGGCGGACACCCACCACACAACGATGCGACTCCCAGTCACTGGGATGAGCTGTGCCTCGTGCGCCCTGCGTGTTGAGAAAGCGCTGCAGGCGGTGCCAGGGGTACAAAGCGCCCAGGTCAATCTGGCAACGGACGAGGTGAACATCGATGCGGCGCAGGGCACCGCGCTCGGCACGCTGACGGCTGCGATCGCAAAGGCCGGCTATCAGGTGCCGCTTGCCGAAACCACGCTCCAGGTGCTGAACATGAGCTGCGCATCGTGCGTAGGACGGGTCGAGAAAGCCCTGCTGGCTGTCGATGGGGTGCTGTCGGCATCAGTCAATCTGGCGACAGACCAGGCCACCGTCCAGGCACGCGCGGATGTGACGCGCAAGGCGCTGGAGGCGGCTGTCGTCAGGGCCGGATATGCGGTGGCGGCAAACGGCAAGCATGGCACTGCCGGAGCGTCGGAAGAACTGAAGACAGACACGTCAGTCTTCGCCCTCAATCGCCTTCCGAACTGGTGGCCTGTTGCTGCCGGCGTGGTGCTCACTGTGCCCCTGGTGCTGCCGATGATCGCCGGCTGGTTCGGCATCGACTGGATGCTGCCCGGAGCATGGCAATGGGTGCTTGCGACGATCGTTCAGTTCGGCCTCGGCTGGCGCTTTTACCGCGCGGGCTGGGGCGCACTGAGGGCTTACACCGGCAACATGGACCTGTTGGTGGCGCTTGGCACCTCTGCTGCCTACGGGCTGTCGGTGGTGATGTTGCTGCGCCCGCACGGCGCGGGAACCCCGCATCTGTATTTCGAATCTTCGGCCGCTGTCATCACCCTGGTGCTGCTCGGCAAATGGCTGGAAGCACGCGCCAAGCGGCAGACCACCAACGCCTTGCGCGCCTTGCAGGCACTGTGGCCCACCACCGCTCGCGTGCGGCGCGGCAACACCGAACTCGAAGTGCCCGTCGCAGACGTCGCGCCGGACGACGTGGTGCTGGTGCGCCCGGGAGAGCGCGTGGCGGTGGACGGCGAAATCATCGAAGGCCGCAGCCACGTCGACGAATCGCTGCTGACCGGCGAGAGCATGCCGGTGGCCCGTTCGGTGGGCGAGCGGGTGACTGGCGGCTCGATCAACATCGAGGGCGCGCTGGCGGTCCGCACACTGGCGGTGGGTGCGGAAACCACGCTGGCAAAAATCATCCGCATGGTCGAATCGGCACAAGCGGCAAAGGCGCCTATCCAGCGCGTGGTAGACCGCGTCAGCGCTGTCTTCGTGCCGGTGGTGCTGGGCGTTGCCGCCCTCACCTTCTTTGGCTGGCTGCTGGCAGGCGGGAGCATCGAGATAGCGCTGGTCAATGCGGTCTCAGTCCTGGTTATCGCCTGCCCTTGTGCTCTCGGCCTGGCTACGCCAACCGCGATCATGGCCGGAACCGGCGCCGCAGCACGGCAGGGCATTTTGGTAAAGGACGCCCGAACATTGGAGCTCGCGCGCGCTGTGACGGTGGTGGCCTTCGACAAGACCGGCACGCTGACGGAAGGTCGCCCCGTGGTCACCGAAGTCGTAGCGGCACCGGGCGTCACCCGCCAGAAGGTGCTGCGGGCAGCTGCAGCGCTGCAGCGGCAGGACAGCCATCCGCTGGCGCATGCCGTTCGCACACTGGCGCAGCACGAAGGGATCGACCTGGCCCAAGTGCGCGATGGCCGCGCATTGGCCGGGCGCGGAATCGAAGGCGAGCTCGACGATCGCACGTTCACGCTGGGAAGCGCCCGCCTGCTGCAGGAACGCCGTGCCGAGCCCGCTGAGGCGCTAGTCACCCGCTCGCGCGAACTGGAGCAGCAGGGTGTGACGCTTTCATGGCTACTGTGCGGGGACGGAAACGGTCACACCGATGTGCTGGGCCTGATCGCTTTCGGCGATACCGTGCGCCCCACATCGGCCGCGGCCATTGCGCGACTGCATGCGATTGGCATTCGCACCGTGATGCTGACGGGCGACAACCGCGGCAGTGCCCAAGCAGTCGCCAGCGCCCTGGGGATCGACGATTTCCAGGCTGGCATCCTGCCGGGCGACAAGGCTGCAGCGGTGCAGGCGCTGCGGGCCAAAGGCGAGGTGGTCGCCATGGTGGGCGACGGCCTGAACGATGCACCGAGCCTGGCTGCCGCCGACCTGGGTCTGGCACTGGCCAGTGGAACCGATGTCGCGATCGAAGCCGCTGGCATCACGCTGATGCGAGCTGATCCGCGCTTGGTGGCTGACGCGCTGGATATCTCGCAGCGCACCTACGCCAAGATCCGCCAAGGGCTGTTCTGGGCCTTTGCCTACAACGTGGTGGGCATTCCTTTGGCGGCTTTAGGCTTTCTAAGCCCGGTCATCGCCGGAGCGGCGATGGCACTGAGCAGCGTCAGCGTGGTCACCAATGCACTGCTGCTGCGGCGCTGGACGGGCAGCGGGCATGGTGCGGCAGCAGCAGGAACAAGCGCTGGCGATAGCACGGCTTCGGTCTCTCGTTCGAATGAATCGAATAAAGGCCAGCGCGCACACGCAAGCTGACAGATCGCCGGCCGCTAACATCGCGGCATGAACCGCAACCTCTGGCTGCTGGCCATCTGCCAGGGCCTTTTCCTGACGAATAACGTCACCTTCATTGCCATCAATGGCCTGGTGGGCTTATCGCTGGCGCCGGTCGGATGGCTGGCAACCCTGCCCGTGATGGGCTATGTGGTGGGTGGTGCGCTTTCGACGGGCCTCGTTGCCCGCACCCAGCGCTCGTTCGGACGCAAGGGCTCGTTTCAGCTCGGTTTGCTGGTGGCAATCGGCTCGACCTTGCTGTGCTGCTACGCCGCCTTCAGCCGGAATTTCTGGCTCTTGTGTATCGCAACCGTGATCGCCGGCTACTACAACGCCAACGCTGGTCTCTACCGTTTCGCTGCGGCTGAGCTGGCAGCGCCGGCCGCGCGGGAAAAAGCCATTTCACTGGTGATGGCCGGTGGTTTGCTGGGTGCGGTACTGGGCCCGAACCTGGCAGCCGTCACCAACGGCTGGTTCGCTGTGCCGTTTGCGGGTGCTTATGTGGCGCTTGCGGGGGTTGCGCTGATCAGCCTGCTACTGCTCAGCCAGATCGGCTTTGCGCCCGCCCCGGTCAAAGGCAGCGTGGCGGGCGGCCGTCCGCTCGCCGAAATCATGCGCCAGCCGATCTTCATCGTTTCCGCTGCTGCCGCCGCGCTCGGCTACGGCGTGATGAACCTGCTGATGGCTTCCACCCCGATTGCAATGCAGCATCTGCACTATCCGTTCTCGGATACCGCGTTGGTGCTGGAGTGGCATGTCATCGGCATGTTCGCGCCAGGCTTTTTCACCGGTCATCTGATACGTCGTTTCGGTTCGATGCCTGTGATGGCCGCGGGCGTGCTGCTGTCCGCCGCGTGCATTGCGATCGCGCTCTCGGGCGTGCAACTGCACCAGTTTCTGGGCGCCCTCTTCCTGCTTGGCATGGGCTGGAATTTTTTGTTTACCGGGAGCACCGCGCTTTCGCTGCAGGCCTATACCCATGAAGAGCGCGATCGCGCACAGGGAGCGCTGAACTTCTTCGTCTTCGCCACACTGGCGGTCACATCGCTTGCGTCCGGTGTGCTGGTGACGACTCAGGGGTGGCGGCTGCTGAATCTGGGATCGATCATTCCGGTGGTTCTGATTGGGTTTGCGTTGCTTTGGCTCTGGCTGCGGATGCGCGACCAAGCGGTATCAACCGCCTGAGCAAAGGGCACGGTAGCGATGGGTCCATTCAGCCGAAATACCCTGCTCTGTTTGCTACTTCAAAGATAGCTGGTAGCGCATACGTGTAAAGCGATAGAGCCTTAAAAAACTCTCAATATTCCGCACCGTTGAGCGAGAAGGATCCAAGCGCGCCAATACCTGCAGGCCCGCTCCAGAAGGAACCTATCGCGCGAGCAGTGACTCGATCAAATCTGGGGCCGTACAACCAGGTCTGGCTTCCACGCCGGCCACGGATCACCCGGCCCAATTGCATTCTTCCTTCATCCACACGCCCTCTCTGACATGTTCGACGCTCTCAAGGACCTTTTCGACCAATTCGCCCAACCCGCAGCCAATGCCCCGCAGGAGCGCGAAAAGGAGGTGCGCTTGGCATCCGCCGTGTTGTTGGTGGAGGTGATGCGGGCGGATCCCGACCATGATCCGGCCGAGCGGGCTGCCGTGCTGCAGGCGCTGCACGCCAAATTCGGGTTATCCGACGAGGGCGCAGCGCAACTGGTAGCGCTGGCCGAGCGGACGGTGGAGTCGGCCTACGACTATCAGCATTTCACCCAGGCGTTGAACGAGCACTTCTCACAGCCACAAAAAATTGCGATGGTCGAAGACCTCTGGCGCGTCGCCTATGCCGACGAGCATCTGGGCGCAATGGAGAACCACATCATCAGCAAGATCGCTGGCCTGCTGCATGTGACGCATGGCGAATACATCGCGGCCAAGCTCTATGCGCGTGAAAGCCTGCACCTTCAGCCAGAATGAATGAATTTTGAGCGACCGAATTTTTTGGGGCGCACCGGAGTTAGCATTGCGCGCCG
>JBBSUX010000031.1:0-19430 GCA_038234045.1 Burkholderiales bacterium | reverse complement strand
GCCGAAGCCGAAGCCGAAGCCGAAGCCGAAGCCGCTTCTTAGAATATAGCTAGTAGCGCCCGTAGCATAAGCGCTAGAGCCTTATTTATCTCGCAATTTCACCCACGTCGGCGCATGATCGCTGGCCTTGGGCCAGCCGCGCACCTCACGGTCCACGCCCGCGCTGTCAAGCCGTTTTGCTGCTGCCGGGCTCAACAGCAGATGGTCGATACGCATGCCGGCATTGCGCTCCCAGCGCTTGCGCACGTAATCCCAATAGGTGAAGAGCGCCGGATCGTCCGGATGGCAATACCGCAGCGCGTCCGTCCAGCCGTCCGCCAACAAATGCGAATAGGCGGCGCGGCTTTCGGGTTGCAGCAGGGCATCGTGCTTCCACGACGCTGTTGAATAGATGTCGGTATCCGTCGGCACCACATTGAAATCGCCCGCCAGCACGACCGGATGACCGGATGCGAGCAGCCCCTTCGCATGCGTGATCAACCGGTCGAACCAGGCCAGCTTGTAGTCGAACTTCGGCCCCGGCTGCGGATTGCCGTTGGGCAGGTACAGCGAGGCGACGATGATGCCGCCGACCGCTGCCTCGAGGTAGCGGCTTTGCGCATCGTCGGCATCGCCCGGCAATCCGCGCCGGATCTCGATCGGCGTCTGTGTACCGCGCACCAGGATCGCGACACCGTTCCAGGCCTTTTGCCCATGCCACAGCGCGCGATAACCGATCTCGCAGAGCGCCTCGTCCGCCACCTCCGGTGTGGCCGATTTCAGTTCCTGCAGGCAGGCGACATCGGGCTGCTGCTCCTTCAGCCAACGCAATAGCGCTGGCAAACGGGCATTGATGCCGTTGATGTTGAAGGTGGCGATTTTCATGCGGGTAATGTCATTGCGCGCGACTTGCCGAGTTGGCGCCGCCTGCGTTCACGGGCGGTTTGTAGCCCAGCTTCTTCATGGCAGCGGTGATGGAGACCGCTGACTTGTCATAGCCGCCCCACGGCGCGTTGCCGATGGAAAGCCGGTCCTGCGCGGAGGCTACCGTCCAGTGGGCACCGGAGGTGAGCCCTGCGAGTTCATCCCAGGCTACCGGCACCGAGATGCCCATGCCCGGCCGGGCCCGCGCTGTCCAGGCGCTGGCCGTGGTTGCGCCCCAGCCGTTACGCAGGTAATCGGCAAAGATCTTGCCGACGCGGTTCTTCGGACCGCTCTTGGCGACAAAGCGCTGCGGGATGGTGCGTGCCAGATGCTGCACCACCGCTTGCGAAAAACCCTTGACCGTGTCCCACCCATGCAGGCGCTTGATAGGAACCACCACATGCAAACCTTTGCCGCCACTGGTCTTCAGAAACGACGGTAGCCCGAGCCCATCCAGCAAAACCTGCACCAGCTGCGCGGCTTCCTGCATCTGCGGCCATGGCACGCCCTCGCCCGGGTCCAGATCGAAGGTCATACGATCGGGTCGGTCAATGCGGTCCTTGCGGGCGTTCCAGGTGTGGAACTCAATCACGTTCATTTGCGCGGCAGAAAGCAGCCCCTCGGGTGCTGCAACTTCCAGCATCGGCGGATGGTCGACATAGAGCGCCGGATCGAGCTGGGCAATCCCCGGCATCTGCCCGTTTTCCTCGTGCTTCTGGAAAAAGAGCTCACCGCCCACGCCAGCCGGCGCGCGAACCAGTGCTACCGGCCGTTCCGCCAGATGCTCCATGATCAATGGCGCCACCAGCGCGTAATAGCGCACCAGATCGAGCTTGGTCAGACCGCTTTCTGCATCGATCACCCGGTCGGCGTGCGAGATCCGGAGCGATGCCGGCAATTGAGTAGAAGTTGGAGACGGTTTTTTGGTGGTCACAACGCTCGTCCTTTTCTTGCTCTTTGCCGGGCGACGCGGCGCCGCTTCCATGCCGTCTTTATCAGCCGGGTTCGCGACGGGCGCTGCTATTTCCTTGACGATGTCCTTGGCGTGCTTGTCAGCTCGCAAGCCATGAAACACCGAGTGGCGGATGTGCCGCGACCCAGTCCACTCTGCAAACGACACTTCGGCAAGCAGGCGTGGTTGAACCCAGTGCACGCCCTTTGCTGGAATGCTGCGTGGCGCGGCGAACGGGCAACTGCGGGCCTCGAGCGGCTTCAGCTGACTCTTGAGCTCAGCCAGCGAACTTTCAGTAAAACCCGTGCCGACCTTGCCGGCGTATTGCAGTGATCCGCTGTCGTCATGCACGCCCAGCAACAGCGCCCCGACGCCGGTACGAGAACCCTGTGGGTCGGTGTAGCCGCCAATCACAAACTCCTGCCGGTGGCTGCATTTGAGCTTGATCCAGTCCGCGCTCCGGCGTGACTGGTAGACAGAATCACGGCGTTTGCCGATCACGCCTTCGAAACCGATCTTGCAAGCGGACGCGACCAGGTCTTCGGCCCGAGCATCGAACGCTTCGCTGAATCGCAGGAACGGCGAACCCGCAGCAACCACCAGAGCGCGGAGTTGATCGCGCCTTTGGACCACGGGTAACTCGCGAAGATCCTGCCCGTCCAGAAAAGGAAGATCGAAAAGGGTGTAGACGATGCGCGCCGTAGCGCTGCCATCAAACGCATTTTGCAGAGCCTGGAAATCGGGCACACCTTCTGCATCCAGCATCAGGATTTCACCGTCGAGCCAGCCAGACTTGATCGGCATCGCGGCAACGGCTTTCGCCAACGCGGGCATCTTGGCCGTCCAGTCATTACCTGCCCGCGTGAACAGACGCGCTTTGCCTTTGTCTACGCGCGCCAGCAAGCGGTAGCCATCGAACTTCAATTCGAAAATCCAGTCGTCTGCTTGCGTGGGAGCGGCATCAACCAGAGTGGCGAGTTGCGGGGCGAGCGTTGCCGGCAGAGCGGCCTTGCGGCCTTTGGGCAAGGCGGCCGAGGGGCCCGCAGACGCTGGAAGCGCAGCAGCGCTGTCGGGCATCTCTTCCACTACGCTGAAGTCTGCCGCCGAGCGTTCGAATTCGTCATGCTCCTTGATCAACAGCCACGGCGGCTGCTTCTCGTCACCATGCCCATGCATCCGAACGAGCGTCCAGTGCCCGACAAGCTTGTGGCCGAAGAGCACGAACTTGAGCTTGCCATCCCGGTAGCCCTGTGCAGCATCGCCCACCGGTTGCCAAATGCCCTTGTCCCAGACAATGACGCGGCCCGCACCGTATTGCCCGGCGGGAATCTGTCCTTCGAAGGTGTTGTAAGCGATGGGATGGTCTTCTACCTGCACCGCCATGCGCTTGTCTTTGGGATCGAAGCTCGGGCCCTTGGGCACCGCCCAACTTTTCATCGCGCCATCGAGTTCCAGGCGCAAGTCGTAGTGGAGTCGGCTTGCCCAATGCTTCTGGATAACGAACTGGAGCGCTCCTCTGGTGGACTTTCCCCCACTGGCCGGTTCCGGCGTTCGGTCGAAATTCCGCTTGGCGCGGTATTTTGCGAGGGAGTCCTCCGCTGCGGAAGATGGAGACTTGCTGGAGCCGGGCATTGACGTTCCTGAAGGGCAGCGATCAAAGCTAGAGAAAGTAGCCTTTCTCCCGAAGATCAGGCGGCCTTGCGCGCCGGTTTCGAGCTAGCGCTTGGTGTCTTCTTGGCGTCTCCGGCCTTCGCCTTTGTAGGCGAAGCAGTGGACGTCTTTTTCACAGCACGCTTCACCACAGGTGCGGCCTTCGTGCTACTCGCAGGTGCCGGCTTTTTCTTTGCCTTGGCGGACGCAGGAGCCTCGCTCTTGCCGGAGGATGCGCGACCATGTTCGAGACTGCGCCGCAAGAGCGCAGTCAGGTCAATCACTTCGGCCCCACCGGGAGCTGAGCCGGGCCGCTCAATTTTCTCGACATCTTCAACATGGCCAGACTTTGCCTTCTGGTCCACGAGCCGCATGATTTCCTGGGTGAAGGAATCCCGAAAGCTGTCGGCGTTCCACTCGGCTGTCATGTCGTCAATCAGCTGCTTGGCCATCGACATTTCGGACTCTTTCAAACCGGCGGCCTTGGCGCCCAGCGGAGGCAGCTTGAGCTCTTCCCACGACCGGATCTCGCCGCCCCAGCGCAGCAGATTCAGCACCAGTGCGGGTCCAGAGGGAATCAACACCGCGAGATGCTGCTTGGTCTGGATGACGACCTTGGCTACCCCTACCCGCTTGCTGGCCACGAGCGCTTCACGCAGCAAAGCATAGACCTTTTCGCCGCGATTGATGGGAGCGATGTAATACGGACGCTCCAGGTAAACAAAGGGAATGTCGCCGGCCGGCACGAACGACTCGATCTCGATCGTTTGCGTCGTCTTGGGGTAAGCCGCTGCAATCTCGGCGGCAGAGAGAACGACATAGCGCCCATCTTCCAACTCCACGCCCTTGACGACGTCCTCGGAAGCGATCTCCTTGCCGGTCTTCTTGTTGATGCGTTTGTAGCCCACCGGCTCCATGGTCCGTTTGTCGAGCCAGTCGAAGTCGACGCCCGAACTCGCAGTTGCGGAATACAGCGCTACCGGAATGTGCACCAGGCCGAAGCTGATTGCGCCTTTCCACAGAATGCGGCCGGACGAAGGCGCGAGACCGGATGGGGTGGACTTCTTCATGAGATTGATCCGTAGATGGAAGCAAGCAAGCAAGCTGGAGGCAAAAGCCGGACGTTTCGCACGGCTGAGTTTCCAAGAAGGCCTTGGCAATGGTCGTCGTCCGCCTCACCTGCTGTATGTAGGTCTGCGGAGCATGGAGAATGACTGGATGCCTCGCTTCGAAACTCCGCTGCACTTCCTCGACTTCGACTTTCAGTGGCTGGACCGACCTGCAGACGCGGCAAGCTTCGATGCAATGGCTGTGGTTTCGACATCGCGGTTGCCGGAACTGATCGCCGAAATTGAATCACTCCTGACCTGGGCGCACACGACATTCCCCGGTAGCTGCGCGCCGCTGGAGGACGGCGGTTGCTGGCACAGCGATCTCGGCTGGATCATGACGAACCGCGCGGCGGGTTCGGCTGAGTTCGATGCAGCCAGCGGCAAGCTGTTGGATGAATCAAGCGGAATCGGCTTGACGGATCTCGCGGCAGCCACCGAAGCGGACGAGGTCGAAATCTTTATCACGCTGATCGGAGAAGCCGCCTTCACCGCACCGCTGCGGGAACGCTTCACCATCTGATTGCTGCGCATAACCCATCTTCAGGCGCGCAAAGAATCAAGCGGGCTCAGACCGCGAACGGCCTGTCGATGCCTTTGACGCCCGGTTTCAGCGTGAACACCGCACCCGCGTGCGGCTCCTGCTGCAACTGCGCGTGGGAAAGTCCGTCGGTAGCGCTGGTGACGAAGAGCGTATCCATCTCGCTGCCGCCAAAAACGCACATGGTCGGTTTGCTCACCGGCAACTCGATATCGCAGTCGACGCTGCCGTCCGGTAAAAACCGGCGCAGTCTCCCGCCATCGTGCAGCGCGCACCAGTAAGCGCCTTCAACATCGATCGCGGCGCCGTCGGGAATCCCGAGGCCTTCGCCCGCTATGCTGGCAAACAGTTGCCGGTTGGACAACCTTCCGGCTTCCGGATCGAAATCAAAGTGGTGGATTTCGCGTCGATAGCTGTGCGAGACAAAGAAGCGCCTGCCGTCGGCACTCCACGCCATCCCGTTGTGAAGTTCGGCGGCATCGGGCTCATGGCGCAAACCGCCTTCTTGGGCCCAGCAATACAGCGAACCCCTCTGAGCGGCGGGATCGCCCTTGACGGGATCGAACATCACCCCCACCCAGAAGCGGCCTTTTGGATCGCAAATGCCTTCGTTGAAACGGAAAAGCTCCGGATCGAAAGGTGGCGGCGCAAGTTGCTCGAGCGCGCCACTTTCCAGATCGAGCCGATGGATCCCGCCACGCAAAGCCACGATAGCGCCGCCGTCCCGCGTGAGCGCGAAGGCACCGACGTCACTGCTCAGCTCCCACGATTTTTGATGTGCGCCGGCAAACTCGAACCGGTTCAGCGTAGGCGCCTTGACGTCAATCCAGTACAGGGCGTTTTCGTCAGCCACCCAGGTGGGGGATTCGCCGATAGTGGCGTGTGCATCGATCAGCAACGTCAGCTGGTAGTCGGTGCGGCTTGCCGCTGCGGGCGAAGGAAGATTGGAAGGCTTTAGATCATCAGACACAGCTCAATCTCCTGATGCAACAGCCATCCTGGCGGAAAGCAGATTTGCTATTACCAACGTAGCTGATAGCGCTTATGCGTGAATCGTTTGAAGCCAATTTCATTACGTATTTATCGTTCACACGCCGGGTGCAGTCGAGTGCATTGTTCAGCGTCACCCGATCTCGCCTGATCGGGCCAGCTTCGCAATGCGATCAGCAATACGCAGTGAATTCGCAACGATGGTGAGCGACGGGTTCACCCCGCCCGCCGTGGGAAAGAGCGAACCGTCGCAAACGAACAGATTGGGAATGTCCCAACTGCGCCCGTCTGCGTTGACGACGCTGGTACGCGAGTCGGCGCCCATCCGGCAACCGCCCATCAAATGCGCGGTGCTTTCGGTGCGGTAGAGGTTCCGCCCGCCCGCAGCGTCCATCGCGCGGCTCATGAAATCGAGGGCATGCTTGGCCAGGCGTTTGTCGTTGTCGCAGTACGAGAAACTGATTTTCGGTATCGGCAGGCCGAGCGCGTCCCGCTCGTCTGACAGTTCCACCCGGTTGCTGTCCTGCGGCATCGTCTCGCCCACGATCTTCAGGCCCGCCATGTGGTTGTACTGGCCCATCCATTTGCGCAGCTCGTGCCCGAACACGCCCTTGTTGGACACCAGCGCGCCGGCAAAGTCGGTCGGCAAGGGACCCTGGCTCATGAAGGCGTAGCCACCGCTGAAATCCTTGCCACGATCTTCGTAGTTCCAGTGTTCGCTTACTGCCAGCGAAGGCGGCCCTTTGTACCAGCGGATCTCCTCGTCCATGACGCCCCACACGGCATGGTTGGCGTGCACCATGAGGCTCTTGCCGACCAGACCGCTGGAATTGCCCAGACCGTCGGGAAACTGCGAGTTTGCGGAATTCAGAAGCAGGCGTGGCGTCTCGATGGAATAACCGGCGACGATGACCGCTTTGGCTTTCTGAAAATGCCATCCTCCCTCGCGGTGGTAATGCACACCCGTCACACGTCCGTTTGAACCAGTCTCTATGCGGGCGACCATAGCCAGGTCGCGGATCTCCGCACCAGCAGCCAGTGCCTGCGGGACAAAAGTGTTGAGCATCGACTGCTTAGCATTGGTGGCGCAACCCACTTTGCAGAATCCCCGATACACACAGGCCGGCGCCTTGCCGCGTGGAGCGGAGAGCGAGGCAGTAGGCGTCGCCGCCCAGCCCACGCCTAGGGCCTCTGCTCCGCGCGCCAGTACCAGGGCCGAAGCAGATAGTTCGTGTTCCCGGTAGGGATAGCGCCCCCGCTTAGGGCCCCACGGATATTGCACCGGCCCTGCGATCTTCATCGCGTCTTCGGCCAATGCGTAGTAGCGCCACATCTCGCGCCAGTCCACCGGCCAGTCATGGCCGTAGCCGAGCACGGAACGCGACTTGAACCATTCCGGCCGGAAGCGCAACGCCACCATCTGAAAGTGCACCGAACTGCCGCCGACCGCGCGGCCGGAATTGTTGGCGCCCAGTTCGATGGGGTGATCGCCGCCGGAGATGCGCTCGTCGAGCCAATAGAGCTTTTCCTGTTCGCGTTCGTCCGAGGCGAAATCCTGCAGCGGCCGGTAGAACGCCCCGGCGTCGAAAGCCACGACCGAATGGCCGGCGGCCGCGAGCCGTGCTGCCGCCACGCTGCCGCCGCAGCCGGTGCCCACAATGACGAAATCGACAGCGGTGTCGTCATCGAACTGTGCCATCCGTACCCAGCCGTCCTTTTCGAACACATCGGGCGCGCGGCCGGCCGTGGCCCGTACGCGGGTCTCAGCGTCGGAAATGATGTCGCTCATGGGCTGCCTTTCACAGTTTGCGGCATCCGTTCCTGCACCGCTTCCCACGGATCACGCTCATCAGGACCAAGCCGAACATAGCCGCGTGGCGCTGCCGGGCCGCCGAAGCCAATCTCGTTCCACGCGAACGGATGGGCGTAATAGGCCTTGACGGATTCCTTCATCAGGATGCTGCGAAAAAACCGTTGGGGGTGAAGGCCTTTCCAGGTCGCCTCATCAACATCTTGGTCGTCGATCGCCTGCATCACGTCGGATTGCTGATCGGGAGAAAGGCTCGCAAATTCCTTCTGGTGGCGCCGCTTCGACTCATGCTCGATGCCGTCGAGTCCCTGCAGCCATGCTTCCCGCTGCGTGGGAGTGCCTTCGAGCCGCGTTCCATTGCCCCGGTTGGCCTGCAGCATTTCGTCGATGAATGCTTCGACGGGGATACGCGCGTCGGCGCTGCGTTCTGGCTGCGGCAGCACGCAATCCATGACAACGCGCAGCAATGCAAAGTGGGTCTCGCTTAAAAATTGCCGCTGCGGCGCATCGTCGAGCCGTTTGGCAACGACGAGCCGCGTCGCGTCGTCGAATGATGGGGAGTCCCATTTCGCCAGCACCTGGTAAGCCGGATAAGGCGTTTGAAATACGCTTTGCGCGTCAACTTCCGAACTTGTGATTTTTGTTGTGGTGGGATCGGTCATGCCGCCTCCCCGGATGCCCGCGAGCGCAACAGATCGAGTGCAGAGAATCCCAGCAGCGCAATCCCCGCGAGGCTAGTCGGCGCCGCAACCGGTGGACCGGCAAACAGGTTCTGTGTCCAGTTGCGCCAACCACCCATGCCGCGTCCGACGCCGCACGCGTGCAGCCCGGTTCCGGCGATAGCAAGGAAACTCGTTGTGCCCAAAGCCCAGCGTGCCGCGCGATTCGCACTGGGTTTGCTCAGACGCGGTTCGTCGCCAACGGTCAGCATCGCGATACCGGAAGCTGGCAAACAGACGATCGGCGCCCACATCAACGGGTTGTGAAATGATCCGCGAAAGTGCAGCAAGCCCACTTCTGCTGTGAGCCCGAAAAGGCCGGATGCTGTCAGCCGCGCCATGCCCTTGCCTGCACGCATGCGAGCCTGCACCATATTCCTCACCCCGCGTGCGCCTGTGTCCGCGCCCGTCCGACGCGTGGACGCACGCTGTGCCAGCACAGACCCGATGCCGCCTGCGCCGGCCAGCGCCAATGCAGCGGGCGCCCCGAAAGGCGCACGATAAAAAACATTGTTGAGTGTGAGACCGCCGGTGCGCCGAAGGATGTTGCGCGCGTGGAATCCAGTCCCCACCATTCCCGTAACGATTGCTGCGGAAAAGATGGCGGCCTTGCATCCAAGCAGGCGTGACGAAAGCGCCGTGGCAACTGCGGTGACAAGCGTAATCGCCGCAGCCGGCGGCGCAATCGTCATTTCCGGCTTTTGATAACTGCCTTTGTAGTGCTCCATTGCGCTGTCCGCCAGAACGCTGGTTGCCAGCAGTGCAGCTCCCCATCCCGCCAGCTGGGCACCACGAACGGGACGACGAACTGGCGCGTCGTCGTCGGCCATTGCTTCAGCCAATAGCCCTGCAACCATCAGACCCGCTCCCGCCACAGCTAGCCAGCCGGTGCGAGCCCTACTTCGCTCGATCCGACTGCGTTCGTTGCTGCCGATTGCACGATGATCATCGTGCGACGCAGCGGAAGGCCGGGGGATGCTTCGCTGCCTGAATGGAGGGGTCGGAGGGGCGACGTCTGGATGGCTTCCGGGGACAACCAGCCCTGTTGCGATGTCATGCGATGGGCGTACTTGCATTGACTCATCATGCGACCGTGACGGCGCAGAAATGTAGCGAAGAGTGAACGCAGCATCGCCAACCAACATGTCATCGAACATCCGACGTGGGATGAGGCAAGGTCCTGACGTCATCAGTGCGATGGGGGGCGCAGTATGGATTGTTTCATCGACGACCGACGCAAACTGGTCGGTCAACCAGAAACGGAGCATGAGATGACGCAGACAGTCGGAGATTTCATTCTGCAACGCGTGAAAGCTTGGGGGGTTGAGCGAGTCTTCGGCTACCCGGGCGACGGCATTTCGGGATTGGTGGCGGCACTCGGCCGGGACGATGGCAAGGATGCGCTGGATTTCGTCCAGGTACGCCATGAGGAGAGCGCTGCCTTCATGGCCTGCGCTCACGCGAAATTCACCGGGGAGGTCGGCGTCTGTATGGCGACTTCAGGACCGGGAGCCATTCACTTGCTCAATGGCCTATACGACGCCAAGCTAGATCATCAGCCGGTTGTCGCCATCGTCGGCCAGCAAGCTCGGGCTTCTCTTGGTGGCAACTTCCAGCAGGAGGTTGATCTGCAGAACCTATTCAAAGATGTGGCCTGCGAATACGTCGAAACCTGCATGACACCCGTGCAGGTCCGCCATCTTATAGACCGCGCATTTCGGATCGCAAAGTCGCGTCGTACGGTTACCTGCATCATCTTTCCGAACGATATCCAGGAAATGAAGGCGGTCGAAGAGGCACCCCTTGTACACGGGACGATCCATACCAGTGACGCCTATTCGGAGCCGAAAGTTGTTCCCAAAGACGTCGATCTCCGACGGGCTGCCGATGTACTCAACGCGGGCAAAAAGGTCGGCATTCTCATCGGTGCAGGCGCAATCGGCGCTGCGGCAGAAGTCGAGCAACTGGCAAATCTGCTGGGCGCCGGCGTGGCAAAAGCGCTGCTGGGCAAGGCAGCACTGTCGGATGAATTGCCGTTTGTCACCGGATCGATCGGACTGCTCGGCACCGAACCCTCTGATTGGATGATGCAGCACTGCGATACGTTTCTCATGATCGGATCGCGCTTTCCGTATTCGGAATTCCTCCCGCCAAGCGGTCAGGCGCGCGGTGTGCAGATCGACCTCGATCCCACGATGCTGTCAATCCGGTACCCGATGGAAATCGCACTCACCGGTGATACGGCCTCCACCCTCAAAGCCTTGATGCCCCTCATTTCGCAGAAAGAGAAACATTCTTGGCGCGAGGATATCGAGGAGCGGGTGGCGCGCTGGTGGCAGGAAGAAGAGGTTCGTTCGAACCGCACCGCCAACCCCGTCAATCCTGAGAAGGTGTTCTGGGAACTTTCATCACGCCTGCCGGAAAACGCAATCGTTACGGCCGATTCTGGCTCATCCGCCAACTGGTATGCACGCGCCCTCAAATTCCGCCCGGGAATGAAGGGTTCGCTTTCGGGAACATTGGCCACGATGTGCCCGGGGCTGCCCTACGCCACAGCGGCCAAGTTTGCCTTTCCCGACCGGGTGCCGATCGCCTTCATCGGCGACGGCGCGATGCAAATGCTCGGTATCACCGACCTGATCACGGTTGCCAAGTACTGGCGCAAGTGGCGGGACCCACGTTTCGTTGTGTGTGTCCTTTCCAACGGTGATTTGAATCAGGTTACTTGGGAGCTGCGCGCAATGGCCGGTTCACCGCGCGTCGCTAAAACGCAGGACGTTCCGCGTATGTCATTTGCCGGTTACGCCGAGCTGCTTGGCCTGAAAGGCATCACGGTTTCAAAGCCGGAAGAAGTGGGCGCCGCATGGGACGAAGCGTTGCGCTGCGATCGTCCTTGCCTGATCGATGCGCAAGTCGATCCGGACGTTCCCACCCTGCCCCCACACATCACCATCGCAGAAGCCAAATCCTATGCGGAGGCGTTGGCCAAGGGAGATTCGGAAGCCGCCGGGATCATCACGCAGACCATCAAACGCGTTTTTTCCTAATTTGCGCACCTCAGGCTGGTCTGTCCTCCGTCACCATCACCACCGATGAGAGAAATCACCATGACACCGAATGACAAAATCAAGATTGCAAATTTCATCACGCTAAAGGCGAAACCCGGGCAGGAAGAAAACCTCGCGACCTTCCTGGCGGGCGGCGCTAGTGCTGTCGCTTCAACGGAACCAACGACGCTGTCCTGGTTCGCGGTGCGCATTGATGCCAGCACCTTTGGCATCATCGATTTCTTTGCTGATCAGGCGGGGCAGGATGCCCATTTGTCCGGGCAGGTCGCAGGGGCGCTAAAGGCAAACGCAGACCAGATGATTGTCGGTGGCTGGGACGACGGCGTGCTCAAGCACTTCCAGGTCTTTGATGTGCTTTCGGCCGCAATATGACACCAGGCAGGACGATGATCGACCGGTGCGCCCCATCCCCAGCCGTTTGCAAACGTAACGGCGAGGTGGGGCCACCTCTTTATTCATAGACCTTTATCTGTGTAAAAAAATCGATATCACCCAATTAATTCTTGAAGATCACACCGAGCAGCGCCGCCTGTTCGAGATTTTTGATCAGGCAGTGGGCTCCGAAAAGGCTGTCCTTGAACAGATTCCGAATCTTTTTAAGTGGATCCTGCGGGGTCAGGCTGCCTGGGCCGAAGGCGCTGGCAGCGAGTCGAAGTACACCACATCGGGTGTGCGTGCCTGCAGGCTCGAATGCGGCCTGCGGGTGTTGTAGAACTCGATGTACCGGCCGATTCCCGATCGGGCCTGGCTCACGCTTTCGTAGGCATGCAGGTACACCTCCTCGTACTTGATCGAGCGCCACAGGCGCTCAATGAACACGTTGTCGCGCCAGCAGCCCTTGCCGTCCATCGAGATACGGATGCCGTGGCTTGTAAGCAGCCCGGTGAAGGCGCTACTGGTGAATTGACTACCCTGATCGGTGTTGAAGATCTCGGGCGTGCCGTAGCGGGTGATCGCCTCCTCGACGGCGTCCGTGCAGAACTCGGTGTCCATCGAGATGGAAACCCTCCACGCCAGCACCCGTCGGCTGTACCAGTCGATCACCGCCGCCAGATACACGAAACCTCGGGCCATCGGGATGTAGCAGATGTCCATCGCCCAGACTTGGTTGGCACGCGTGATCGGCAGTGTGCGCAGCAGGTAGGGATAGATCGTGCGCCCCGGCGTCTTCTTGCTGGTGTTGGGCTTTCTGTAGAGAGCGGTGATGCCCATGCGTCGCATCAGCGTTGTCATGTGCTTGCGGCCCACGACAACGCCTTCTCCTCGCAGCAGGTCGCGCAGCATGCGTGCCCCGGCAAAGGGAAGCTCCAAGTGAAGCTCGTCGATACGGCGCAGCAGCGTGAGATCGGCATCGCTGACCGGCTTGGCCGTGTAATACGCCGAGCCGCGGCTTATGTTCATCAGTTCGGCTTGTCGCCGCAGCGGTAGATCGTGGCTACGATCGATCATCGCTTTGCGCTCAGCATGCCGGCCTTGATGAGCGCGCCTTCCAAAAATCATTCTCCAAGGCCAACTGGCCGATCGTGGCGTGCAGGACCTTCAGGTCGACCGCAGGTTCTGACACCGATGGCTCGCCGCCGAACACGTCGGCCGCGCGCGTGAGTAACTGATTCTTCCAGTCGGTGATCTGGTTGGGGTGCACGTCATGCTGCTGCGCCGACTCGGCCAGCGTCTTGTCGCCTCGAACGGCGGCCAGCGCCACCTTGGCTTTGAATGACGCTGAGTGCGTGCGGCGGGGTCTTCTGCTCATCTTTGCTCCAATCTTCACAGGCGAGATCCTCGCCTTCAGGAGCAGTTTCCACACTTATCGCGTTGTTCAGATTTCCGGGGCCAGTTCTTGCCTCGGGGCTCACGTTCAGCGGCTTCATCCATACGGTCTTCATGCGCACCGCGAACCTCGAACTCTTCAGACATGATGTGACCTTCGGTTCCGGGCGATTGTGATGCCTGAAACGAAGGTATGGGTCGCGGGTACTGCCGGAAACAGAAGATGCCTCATTTCGTACGGCAAATGACGCGCCTGCACTGTTCAGGCAGATCTTTATGGATATCAGTGGGCCGGCGCTGTGGATTGCGCTTGGTGGCTTTTTTCGACAGCTTGACGGTCTTTATTGTTAGCCACATGGTAGCCTATGGCACAGCCCGCTGCCGCGCCCAGCAGAGCGTGATGGCCCACGGCACGGCCACCCACGCCGCCCACAGCTGCGTCTTTAAGGCAACCCTTGGCACTGGCTTGTACCGGAAAACCGGCGGCGACCACGGGGGCCGCAGCGGACAGGCCGGCCGCGATAGAAGTTTTGTATGACATGGTTGTGTCCTTTGTGGTTAAAAACGGGTTTGCTCGGATGAGCGAAAGGTAGCTGCGGATTCTCGGGGAGCCTGGAGCATTTGGCCGGCCTTTGTTTTACTCGCCGACACTGGTCTCGGTAGTTCAGCGCGTATCAAAACCGAATAACATTCCACCCCACATTAGCACTCCGCGCCTCAATCCATGTTGACCTTCAAGCAGATCGAAGCCGTCCACTGGGTGGGGAAATTGGGTTCCTTCGCCGCCGCTGCGGACAAGCTCAACACCACCCAGTCCGCGATTTCCAAGCGACTCGCCGAGATTGAAATGCTGCTGAATCTGCAGCTGTTTGATCGCAGTCATCGCACAGCGCGTCTGACGGACAAAGGCCGAGAAATTTTGGCGCTAGGCGAGGAAATCTTAATCCTGCGCGAACGCTACATTGCCTCCGCAGGTCGTGAATCAATTACGGTGCGGCGTTTCCGCATCGGCGTCACTGAACTGACGGCATTGACCTGGCTTCCGTCGTTTGTACAGGCTTTCCGCAATACCTGGCCGGAAGTGGATCTACAGCCCGAAATCGACCTCAGCGTTAGTCTTTGCGAGAAGCTCCAGCAAGGCGCGATGGACCTTATCGTGGTGCCACCGGTTTTCAGCGACCCGAGTTTCGAAGGGGTGCGTCTGAAGGATCTGACGTTGTCTTGGATGTGCAGTCCCGCCCTTTGCGACAGCCGCAAAACGATGACGCTTCAAGAGATCACCGCGTTTCCTGTGTTGATGCAGGTTGAGCGATCGGGGGTAGACGTTGGCTATGACCGCTGGTTCCGCGAGCATGGGTTAACTGTGCAGCGTATCTCCGCCGGGAATAGTCTTATTGCGCTGAGCGCACTGACAACCCTAGGTTTCGGCGTTAGCTATCTTCCTTCGGAGTATTTCGGGAGTATGGCCACGTCCGGTCAGCTCCGTATCCTTCGCAGCAAGCAGGCCCTGCCGCGCGTGCCGTACTACGCAGTTTTCCGCAACGATGGTCCGTTGTCCTTTAGCAGGTGCGTTGCCGAGATGGCGGAGAAGTTCTGTAATTTCGCGAAGCCCATAGTGCTCAAGCCATCAAAGACTGCACGCGCATAGGGTGCGTTGGTTCACTTAAAAACTTTGCATTTGGGACTTGTCGAAATATGTGCTCGCCTAAATTTGCTTTACCATTTACTATCGCTGAAGAATATACTCAAGTCTGCAACTTTCTGCTAAAAAGTTTGACCAATAGCGAAGCGATGAAGCAGATAATGAAATAAATCGCGCCTGCGAACAGCAGCATCTCTACGACGTGGCCGTTGCGCTCGCCGATTCCATAAGCGCTACCAAAAAAGTCAGCGAGTGCACTCACATATACCAGTGCCGTGTCTTGGAACAAAACGATAACTTGCGTTAGTAACAAGGGGGCCATATTACGAAATGCTTGCGGAAGTATGAGCAGACGCATCCCTTGTGCAGGGGTCATGCCGAGCGCCAGCGCTGCCGCCGACTGGCCCGGCGATACGCTCTGAATACCTGCACGGATGATCTCCGCGTAATAGGCGGCTTCAAATAAAGCGAAAGCCGTCAACGCGGAGGCCATGCGAACATCGTGAGATGGCGACAGCCCTAATACGTTTTGCAGAAACTGCGGCACGATCAAGAAAAACCAGAGCAGTACCATTACTAATGGGACAGACCGAAAAAGATTTATATACCCTACCCCAATCCAGGATACGGCCCTGATTCGCGACATACGAATTAGAGCAAGTACAGTGCCCCACGCAACCCCCACCACTACCGCCACTACAGTGATCTCCAGGGAGACCATCATTCCGTCTGCTAGCACGGATAGGCTGTTCGCATCGATCGAGCTGAAGTCGAATTGATAGGACATGCTCAGCGCTTTCCTATCTGCATGCCAGGTACATGTACGCGTTTTTCCACAAAACGCATCATCCGTAGAGCGGCCATGTTGATCGCGATGTATAGCACGGTCACCACCGTGAAAGATTCATAAGGCTGCGAGGTGTAATCCACCAGTTGCCGTCCTTGGGCGGTCAACTCCAATAATCCGATCATCGACATCACCGCCGTATTCTTGAACACGGTCATGAATTCAGATGTGAGCGGTGGAATAATAATTCGGAATGCCATTGGAAGCAGGACGTAACAATAAACCTGCGACCTCGTGAAACCTAGCGCAAATCCGGCATACCGTTGCCCCCGCGGCAAAGAATTTATTCCCGACCGGACCTGTTCAGCTATCCGCGCCGAGGTGTACATTGCCAAACAGACGACGCCGGCGAAGTACTGCTGCGCAATAGGATTCAGGTGTTTGATCCAGGTCCCCGCGTCCTCTGGTAACAACTCCGGGACGACGAAATACCAGATGAAGAGCTGCACAAGCAAAGGGATATTTCGAAATAACTCTACGTAGGCCGCCGCGAATCCCGCCAGTAGGCGATTGGGTACCGTGCGTAGTACACCAACCAAAGAACCAAGCCCGAGTGCTATCATCCACGCAGCCAGTCCCAGGGACACTGTTATGTTTAGGCCTAATAAAAGCCAGCTTAGATAAGTATGCCCAGGAATTGCTTCAGTAAAAAAAACCCCCCAGTGCCAGCTGTAGTTCACTGGGAAAGCGCCGCGCAGGCGCGAGCAAGCCTCGTGCACCCTTCATCGAGATTTCGCATAGAGGTCGCAAAAGAAATGCGGAAATACGGCGCTACGCCATATGCCGTACCTTGCAGCACGGCTAGACCTTCCGTATCTAGCAAGTACATAACAAAATCATCGCTGCTTTCGATCCGCTTACCCGCAGGTGTCTTCATTCCAAGGATACGCTCACACGACGGGAATACATAGAACGCTCCTTCAGGGGAATGGCACTTAAGCCCGGGAATGGCATTCAGGCGCGGTACGATCGCATCACGGCGGTCTTGAAATTCGGCGGTACGTTCTGCGATAAATCCTTGAGGGCCTCGCAGAGCTTCAAGCGCACCTGCTTGCGCTACCGAAGAGGGGTTTGACGTGCTCTGCGACTGCAGTTTCACCATGGGCTTAATGAGTTCGGCGGGTCCGGCGCCATACCCGATGCGCCAGCCTGTCATCGCGTAAGACTTCGATACGCCGTTAATAGTCAGGGTGCGGTCCTTTAGACTTGGCTCGACTTGCGCCGGCGTAACGAAGGTGCGGTGGTCATACAGAATATGTTCGTAGATGTCGTCTGTCATGACCCACACATGCGGGTGGCGCATCAGCACATCGGTCAAGGCGTGCATCTCATCCCACGTGTACGCAGCGCCGCTTGGGTTGTTCGGCGCATTCAACACCAACCAGCGTGTTCTAGGTGTAATAGCCCGTTCTAAGTCAGCGGGCCGCAGCTTGAAGCCATACTCCGGCGCGCAGGGCAGGAAAACGGGTTTGCCGTCTGCCAACAGCACGATGTCAGGGTACGAAACCCAATAAGGGGTAGGCACAATCACCTCGTCGCCGGCCTGAACCGTAGAGAGGAGGGCATTGAAGATTACCTGCTTCCCACCAGTGCCGACGATGATTTCGCTCGCCCTATAGTCGAGGTGATTGTCGCGACGGAACTTCTCCGCAATCGCTTCGCGCAGTTGAGGGGTGCCCGCGACGTCTGTGTACTTTGTCTGGCCCGCGGCCAAGGCACGGGCTGTGGCCTCCTTGATGTGGTCGGGAGTATCAAAGTCAGGCTCACCCGAGGTCAGGCCGATGATGTCGCGGCCAGCCGCGCGCAACTCGCGCGCCCGTTGGCCGGCCATTGAGCTAGGCGAAGGTTGTATTCGGTTAAGGCGGTCAGAAATGCGCAGCATAGCGAGGGCTTATTGGTCCAACGACTTATCGTTTGGATTCGCATACAGCGTGCGCATGGCATCGCTAAGGGGCGTGTTGAGTACTTCGCCTTTTGGCGGGATCGGGCTCATGAACCACCGGTTGTAGAGCTTCTCGGATTCGCCCGACGTTTGCATGTTCGCGATGACCTTGTCCGCTAACGCCTTGAACTCAGGATCGTCTTTCCGAAGCATGCAAGCCAAAGCCTCCTTGGTCTGTGGTTCCCCGGTGATCACGTAGTCGGCAGAATCACGCGCTTTGGTTAGCAGCGCACTCAGTACATCCCGATCCATAAAGAAGGCGGCGACGCGGCCTGATTGAAGCATCAGGAAAGCCTGAGAATGGTCCTTGGCGCTGACTACGTTCGTGTCCATGCTTTTTTCCTGCACATAAGTTCGCAGGTAACGCTCAGACGTGCTGCCAGCGGTCACCACCACGGATTTTCCTGCCAAGTCCGCCATATGAGTTACGCCGGAGGATTTCTTGGTGAGAAGCTGCGTCTGTGTGATGGCGAACGTGTTGGTAAAGGCCACTTGACGTCGCCGTTCGGCAGTATTTGTGGTGCCGTTGCATTCCAAGTCGATCGTACCGTTCTGCATCAGCGAAATTCGGTTCTGCGCGGTGATAGGAATTTCCCGGACTTGCAGGTCGGGCATGCCGAGTTCCTGCTTAACGGCGGCGACTATTCTCCCGGCGGTTTCGTGGGAGTAGCCAACCACTTTGTTGTCCGTCGAGTCGACGTATGACCAGGGAATCGATGACTCGCGATACCCCAGGACGATGACTTTGTCGTCCTGGATCTTCTTCAGGGTCCCGGTGTGTTCGGCGGCGTGCACCGTTAGCCCGAGGCTGGCGGCGCTGAGGATCAGCAGCGTGCGGGTGATCGTGTGTGTCAAGGTCATCGGTTTTCTCCTTCTTGGTGGATCGGCGTGATACTTGGTTTGAGTAAATCTCAGAGGTGGATCGGGGGGCTCAGCCGGCGAACCCGCCGCGCTGCCGCAGGTAGGGCACCAAGCCGCCTAGGTTCAACATGTCGAGCATGAAAGGCGCGATTGGGTCGCACAGGACTGCGGCGTTGGCATCAGCTCGCATCAGCAGACGGTTATCGATGTCGAAGTACAGCGATAAAGCGTCGCCCTCGCGCACGCCGGAGGTGTCGGCAACGACTGGCAGGAGCCCATTGTTTATTGCGTTGCGCAGATAAGTGCGCGAGAAGCTTTTGGCGATAACGGCGCAGATGCCTGCGCTAGTGACTACCGTCACCGCCACCTCCATGGCCGACCCGCAACCGAAATTTCTGCCGGCGACCAGGATGTCACTCGGACGTACGCTGGAGGCGAATGCAGGATCCACGTCCTCCAGCATGTAGGCACGCAGCACTGCGGGATCGATGGATTCCTTTTTTCGGCGTGACGCAATGATGTTGTCGGTGTTCACGTCGTCACCCACGACGCGAGCGCGGCCCGAAATCGGCAGGATGCTCACCTGGAAGTTCCCCGGTTACCGATGCTGCCGCGCACGGCGGCAGCGG
>JBBSUX010000030.1:0-19495 GCA_038234045.1 Burkholderiales bacterium | reverse complement strand
CGGCCGGTCGGGCTCGCAACCCAGCGCTTCCTCCACTGCGGCGGAGAACTTGATCGGCAGGGCGGTCTCCAGCACGATCATCGGCACGCCGGGCTGCAGTTGCTCGCGCGCCACCTTCAAGCCGTCTGCCGTATGGGTATCGATCATGGTGGCATAGCGTGACCAGGTGTCGCGGATGGTGGCGATGCGGTCGGCGTGCGTGCTTCTACCGCTGGCGAATCCGTACTTGCCCGAGCTGTCGGCAAACGATGCGTGCTCCTTCAGCGTGAACTGGCCATCGCGCTTGAGCGCATCGTCGAACAACGCCTTCACTTGCGCACCATCACGGCCGAGCAGGTCAAAAACGAAACGCTCGAAATTGCTCGCCTTGCTGATGTCCATCGAAGGGCTGGATGTCTCGTGCGTACCGGCGCCGCTGCGGACACGGTAGACACCGGTGCGGAAGAATTCGTCGAGCACGTCGTTCTCGTTGGTGGCGACGATGAGCCGAGCAATCGGCAGCCCCATCATCCGCGCCACATGCCCGGCGCAGACATTGCCGAAATTGCCGCTCGGCACGCTGAAGCTGACCGTCTCCACCCGCTCTCCTTCTCGCGTTCCCTCTCTTGCCCCCTCTCCCTGTGGGAGAGGGTTGGGGTGAGGGCTCCCCGCACCAGCATCAGTCCGCCCACTAGTCGCCTGGAAGTACCCCGCAAAGTAATACACCACCTGCGCCAGAAGCCGCGCCCAATTAATCGAATTGACCGTACCAATGCGGTATTTGCGCTTGAATTCCAGATCGTTGGACACCGCCTTGACGATGTCCTGGCAATCGTCAAAAACACCGGTGATTGCGATGTTGTGGATGTTGGCTTCCTGCAGGCTGAACATCTGCGCCTGCTGAAACGGGCTCATGCGGCCGTCGGGCGATGTCATGAAGACGCGGATGCCGTCCTTGCCCTTCATGGCGTGTTCGGCTGCGCCGCCGGTGTCGCCACTGGTGGCACCGAGGATGTTCAGGTGTTCGCCGCGCCGCGCCAGTTGGTACTCGAACAGGTTGCCGAGCAGCTGCATCGCCATGTCCTTGAAGGCGAGCGTCGGGCCGTTGGAAAGCGCCTCCAGATACACACCGTCCTCCAGCTCACGCAAAGGCACGATCTCGTCGGTGCCGAACACCGCGCGGGTGTAGGTCTTGTCGCAGAGCGCGCGCAGATCGGCCGGTGGGATGTCGTCGATGTAGAGCGAGAGGACTTCAAACGCCAGAGACGCGTAGCCTTCCTCCTTATAAATGCGGCGCCACTTTGCGAGGGTGTCAGCATCTACCTGGGGATAGCCCTCGGGCAGATAGAGTCCGCCATCTGGCGCCAGGCCTTCCAGCAGAATTTCGCAAAAACGCTTGCGGTCTGGGTGGCCGCGGGTGCTGCGGTAAAGCATGGTGTGGAGAAGTTTGGGTTCGTGAGTAAGAAGGCGCTGCGAGCCGGCAAAAGCACCAGTCGACGCAGCAACAGCAGGTTCTTGAGTGCCTTAGACGAGCTCTTCCTTGCGAATCCGCGTGATGGTGTCGAGCACAGTGGGCAAGGCCTGCATGCGTGCCAGGGCTGCGTCCATCGTGCCTTCGCGCGTTGCATGGGTGAGGATGATCAGATCGGTCTGGGTCGAGCCAACGCCGCCGACTTCATCGGCTTCGCGCTGCAGCATCGCATCGATGCTGATGCCCGCCTCGGCCAGTTGGCCGCATACGGTGGCGAGTACGCCCGCCTGATCGGCTACCCGCAGCCGCAGGTAGTAACTGGTGACCACATCGGCCATCGGCAGCACTGGCAGATCGCTCATCGCGTCGGGCTGGAACGCCAGATGCGGCACACGATGACCCGGGTCTGCGGTATGCAGGCGCGCGATATCCACCAGATCGGCGATCACGGCGCTGGCGGTGGGTTCGCTGCCGGCGCCCTTGCCGTAATACAGGGTCGTGCCAACGGCATCGCCCTGCACCATCACCGCATTCATGGCGCCTTCCACATTGGCCAGCAAGCGCTTGTGCGGCACGAGAGCCGGATGCACGCGTAGCTCGATGCCACCGGCCACACGCTTGGTGATGCCCAGCAACTTGATGCGATAGCCCAGCTGCGCTGCATAACGGATGTCGAGCGCCGACAGTTGCGTGATGCCTTCCACATGGGCTTTGTCGAACTGCACCGGAATGCCGAAGGCTATTGCCGACATCAGTGTGATCTTGTGCGCTGCATCGACGCCTTCGATGTCGAAGGTCGGGTCGGCCTCGGCATAACCCAGGCGTTGGGCATCCCTCAACGCCACGTCGAAATCCAGGCCCTTGTCTCGCATCTCGGACAAGATGAAATTGGTGGTGCCGTTGATGATGCCGGCGATCCATTCGATGCTGTTGGCGGTCAGGCCTTCGCGCAAGGCCTTGATGATCGGGATACCTCCAGCCACCGCAGCCTCGAAAGCCACCATGACTCCCTGCTTGTGGGCGGCAGCGAAGATCTCAGTGCCATGCACTGCCAGCAGCGCTTTGTTAGCCGTGACCACATGCTTGCCGGCCGCTATCGCATCGAGGACCAGTTGGCGCGCAATGCCGTAGCCGCCGATCAACTCGACTACGATATCAATAGCTGGATCCGCAATCACAGCCTGCGCTTCAGACACTATTCTTACATTTTTTTCAGCACCCACAAGAGCTGCGGCACGCGCGGTATCAAGGTCGGCAACCATGGTGATCTCGATGCCGCGACCGGCACGGCGGCGGATTTCTTCCTGGTTGCGCGCAAGCACATTGAAGGTGCCGCTGCCGACCGTGCCTGCACCCAGCAAGCCGACCTGTATCGGTTTCATCTCTGACATCTATAGTTTCCGGTTGAATTGTCTTGAAGCGGCCGTTGGAGCCGCTGTTGGTCGATGTTTCAGCCGTGTGACATACGAGGGTAGATCCCAGGCTCCTCCGGCAAAGCCGCGGCACATGCCGTCGCCCGAAGCAGCTGTTTTGACAAAGCCGTCCGGCGTCAGGTGCCACGTGGTGCTGTTGATGCAATCGGCAATGCCACGGCCTTTGAACACCGAGGTGATGCTGCCGTCTCGCGCATCGAAATCGCCGTCTGCATCGGTCGCGGTGGACTGCCACGGCGGCCCATCGGCAACCAGCCAGTTGTAGGTCATGGAGTTGTACGCGCCGGTACCGCATGCAAGCGAAGCCAGCAGACTGCTGTCGGTGAGCCGACGCAGCTTCAGATCGCTGCGGGTGAGCTTGTCGCCATCAATGCAGCTCTCACGCGCGTCCTTGAGATCGAGCGACGCAAACACCTCAGGCGCAAGCGCCGTATCGCCCGGTCGCGCAGGCACGGGCAGACGGTTATCGATCACCGGCGCAGCGACAGGACGCGGCACCGAAGCTTCAGGCCGCGCGTGGCCCTTGCGGATCAGCGCGCCGGGAGTGTCAAGTCGGCCCTGCACCGCGTCCATCTTCAGCAGCACCGCATTCAGGCCGGCGAGCGAGAGGGTCCAATGGGTGATGCGGGTCGATATATCAGCCTTGGATGCGCGCAGGAGCGCAGGCAGCAGACGCTTGGCGGCCGGAGCCGGAATATGCGCCATCGAGGGCCGCAATCCATCGACCACCACGCCGCCAGCGCTGATGCGAAGGCGGCCCTCTGCCGGACTTTCGTCGCCGGTCTGCAGGGTCATCTTCAGAGGCGTGGCGGGGCCCGCCGCGCGGACGATCAGCAACGAGACAGGGTGCTCGAAATCACGTTCAGACTGATAGCCCGCAGCACGGCAGGTGCCTGTGTTGGCGCACTGCAATTCCCAGTCTTTGCTCTGGAACTGTGCGGGGGCAGGGTTAGCGGAGCCGGGTTCGGCAATGGCAACCGGATCGGATGACGCTGTCTTGGGCAAAGTAGCAGCCAGCGCGCTGTGGACCGAAAGCGCGGCGACAAGACAGGCCAGGAAGATCGGCACGCCCCTCATGAGAGGGCGCTGCTGGTAGATGAAATTGACCAATCTCCGACGCTGCATCTGATTCACTCAACCGCTCTCATCGAGTACCGCGCGCGATACTGCTCCAGGAACTTCGCCATCCGCCCGATCGCGTCGCGCAGGTCGTCTTCATGCGGCAGGAACACGATGCGGAAATGGTCGGGCGTCGGCCAGTTGAAGCCGGTTCCCTGCACCAGCATCACGCGGGTTTCTTCCAGCAGTTCCAAAAAGAACTGCCGGTCATCGGTGATCGGGTACACCGCTGGATCGAGCCGGGCGAACATATAGAGCGCAGCTTGCGGCTTGACGCAGCTCACACCGGGAATGGCGGTGATCAGTTCATAAGCCAGATCACGCTGGCGCCGCAGGCGGCCACCAGGGCGCACCAGATCGTTGATGCTCTGGTAGCCGCCAAGCGCGGTCTGAATCGCCCACTGGCCCGGAACGTTGGCGCACAGCCGCATGTTCGAAAGCATGTTCAAGCCTTCGATGTAATCTGACGCTGGTCGCTTGTCGCCAGAGACCACCATCCAGCCAGCGCGGTAGCCGCAGGATCGGTAGCTTTTGGAAAGCGAATTGAACGTGAGTGTCAGCACGTCTTCGCTCAGCGATGCAATGGCTGTGTGCTTGACGTCGTCGTAGAGCACCTTGTCGTAAACCTCGTCGGCGAGCAGCACCAGGCCATGCTCACGTGCGATGGCGACAATGCCTTTTAGCAATTCATCCGAATACAGTGCCCCGGTCGGGTTGTTGGGGTTGATGACGACGATGCCTTTGGTGCGCGGCGTGATCTTGGCACGCATGTCGTCCAGGTCGGGCATCCAGCCATTGGCCTCATCGCACAGATAGTGAACCGGGCGACCGCCCGAAAGGCTGGTGGCAGCCGTCCACAACGGATAGTCGGGCATCGGAACCAGCAGCTCATCTCCGTTGTCGAGCAAGCCGTTGGTAGACATCGCGATCAGTTCGGACGCGCCATTTCCGAGGTAGATGTCCTCCAGCGTCACGCCTTTCACCCCCTGCTGCTGGGTGTAGTGCATGACCGCCTTGCGCGCGGCGAAGATGCCCTTGCTGTCCGAGTACCCTGCGGAGGCTGGCAAGTGCCGGATCATGTCCTGCTGCACCTCTTCGGGCGCATCGAATCCGAACACCGCCAGGTTGCCGATGTTCAGCTTGGTGATCTTCTGGCCCTCTTCCTCCATCTGGCGCGCCCGGTCCATGATCGGACCACGGATGTCGTAGAGCACGTTGGCCAGTTTGGCGGATTTGTGGATGGCTTTCAAAGTCCCTCCGGACAGTTCGTAACGCGGGGAAACCTATAATTTGAACACAGTCGCTCCGCCCTCCTCCGTTGCTCCCGCTCGCCTGAACGCCGTCGGCAGCGGCCTTGGACAGGTGACCGGAACAGGCGCAAACGCACGGCGGTCCGATCAGTGAACTGTCGATGTCAAGAACTCACCCGCTCAGCCCTTCTTGTTGTGTCCGCTCAGTGTTCAATCCCTCCCGATCAGAATGAAACTTCAACCCGACGACTTTGACGTTCAAACCATCAGTGGCCATGGTGCGGGATGGGTGCAGCTGGGCACCGAACGCGTCGATCACAGTGTCATCGTCGGGATACGCGGCGAGCGCGAAGCCTGGAACTGCGCCAGCTTCGGGGAGTTGACGGCAGATCACTTCGCGCGCCTCGCAACTTTCGATGCTGAAGTGATGCTTTTTGGCAGCGGCCTGCGCAACCGGTTCGTGCCCGCGCAGTGGCTGCGCCCGTTGATTGAGCGCGGCATCGGGCTGGAGACAATGGACACGGCTGCCGCATGTCGCACCTACAACGTTCTGGCTGGTGAAGGCCGCCGCGTGATAGCCGCGCTTCTTCTGGAAGCGCCAGCTACGGACGGGGCCTAAAGACCGGTCACAGCGGAGTGGAGAGCCGCAATGTTAAAATCAGCGGCTCCAGTCAGGACGCACCGGCGTGGCAACCGGCTTCGCTTCCCGGCCTTCAACGAAATTCTGTCCAAAGGGAAATAGAACGCATATGGCGATCGTTGTCAACAAGCCCATTCCAGAATTCGAAGCAAACGCCACGAGCGGAATCAAGGTATCCAACACCACCCACTTGGGACAGACCGTTGTCCTGTATTTCTACCCCAAGGACGGCACGCCGGGTTGCACCACCGAAGCGATGCAGTTTCGGGATCACCACGACAAGTTCATCAAGGCAGGCGCTACGGTATTTGGTGTATCGCGCGACAACATGAAATCGCACGACGCGTTTCGTGAACAGGTCGAGATCCCGTTCGAGCTGATTGCCGATACCGAAGAAAAAATGTGCCACATGTTCGGTGTGGTGAAAAACAAGATCATGTATGGCAAGAAGGTGAAGGGCATTGAGCGCAGCACTTTCCTGATCGGCCCCGACGGCGTACTCAAAGCGGAATGGCGGGGCCTGAAGGTGCCAGGCCATGTGCAAGAGGTGCTCGCCGCTGTTGACGAACTCCACCGCGAACTGGCCTGAGGAGCGAGCGCCTTCGAGGTCGTGTCTGTAAGACCGGGCGGCCGATGGCGCTCATGCATAATCTTTTGATGCCGTTGATCCGCGCGAGCGCATTATCTTCTTTGCGTCAAAAAAAAGCCGTCTGGCATTCCAGGCGGCTTTTTCATTTGTGTGCCTGCAGCACCTGCCTGCGAGCAAACTGCCTTCCATCACTCCGCGCACCCGCACATCCTGATTTCAAATTCCGCATATGCCACTGCCACCAGCTCCCACCAAGCGCGCGTCGGTCATCCCGGTTGAAGACTACGAACTGGTCGATCCTGAAGCAGGCCGCACGCCGCGCTCGACCGTCGGCGCCAGTGAGGAGGCTGTGACTGTCTCCAGCAGCGCGCTGGACCGGGCAAGTGCACGTGGCAGCCGGCGCCCTGTACAGACTGAAGCAGAAATCAGCCCAGTGGCACGTCAGGGTGCGCAACTGCAGCGCAGCAAAGACACGGCTAACGCCGATTCCAACGAATATCCAGCTTCGACAGGCGCGCCGCAGACAGCATCCCTGCTCACGGCAAAGCCGAGTGGTTCAGGCTCAGGGCAACCCGTGGCTCCCGCGCCGGCGGTTGAGGCCTCTGGCGATCGCCAGCGCAGCGAACCCCCGACCGCGAAGGCGGCGCATCCGGACGGTCCCGCTGTTCAGGTAGAGACACGAAAGCCGGCAACCTCCGCGCCGGCCAAGGTTTCGCATCAGGCGGCTACCAACGGCGAAGAAGCACTGCTCCGCGAAGCGCGCGCACGGACGGACGCCCCTGATGCTGCGGCAAGCGCGAAGCCCGAAAGTCGCACTGGTAGAAGTCGCTCTTCGGCCCGCACGGAGCCAGTGGGTGCGCCTGCCGCAGCCCCGCAAGCACGGAAGAGCCGCAACAGTGCCACGCGCAAATTGTTTGTGCTGGACACCAACGTGTTGCTCCACGATCCGATGTGTCTGTTCCGCTTCGAGGAACACGATGTGTTCCTGCCGATGATCGTGCTGGAGGAACTCGACGGCCACAAGAAAGGCCTGACCGAAGTCGCCCGCAATGGCCGACAGGCCAGCCGCACGCTCGACGCCTTGGTCGCTGGCAGCAAGGCCGACATCGGCAAGGGCCTCCCACTCGACAGTACCGGTCATCGCGAAGCGGGCGGCTGCCTGTTCTTCCAGACGGAGCCGCTCGATTACAGCCTGCCCGACAGCCTGCCGCAGGGCAAGGCGGACAACCAGATCCTGGGTGTGGTGGGCGCCCTGCGCGCGCACCATGCGCCACGCGAAGTGGTGCTGGTGTCGAAGGATATCAACATGCGGGTCAAAGCCCGCGCACTGGGCCTGGACGCTGAAGATTATGAAAACGACAAGGTACTCGCTGACGGCGATCTGCTCTATTCGGGCTCGATCGCACTGCCACCCGATTTCTGGGAAAAGAACGGCAAAAGTGTGGAAAGCTGGCAAAGCGGCGGCAGCACTTTCTACCGCATTGCCGGCCCGATCGTGCCGAGTCTCATGGTGAACCAGTTCGCCTACTTCGAGGCTCCGGGTGAACCGAGCCTGTATGCCCGCGTCGTCGAGATCCGGGAACGTACGGCCGTACTGCAGACATTGAAGGATCACGGTTCGGCCAAGAACGCGGTGTGGGGCGTCAACACCCGTAACCGCGAGCAGAACTTTGCGATGAATCTGCTGCTCGACCCGGAGGTGGATATCGTCACCCTCACCGGCAACGCGGGCACCGGCAAGACGCTGATGGCGCTAGCCGCTGGGCTCACACAGGTGCTGGACGACCGGCGCTACACCGAAATCATCATGACTCGGGCCACCGTCAGCGTGGGGGAAGACATCGGCTTCCTGCCCGGCACCGAGGAAGAAAAGATGGGCCCATGGATGGGCGCGCTGGACGACAACCTCGAATTCCTCGCCAAGGGCGATGGCGGCAACGCCGGCGAATGGGGCCGCGCTGCCACCAACGAACTCATCCGATCGCGCATCAAGATCAAGAGCCTGAACTTCATGCGTGGGCGCACTTTCCTGAACAAGTACGTGATCATCGACGAGGCGCAGAACCTCACGCCCAAGCAGATGAAAACTCTGGTAACCCGCGCCGGCCCCGGCACCAAGATCGTCTGCATGGGCAACCTGGCGCAGATCGACACGCCCTACCTCACCGAGGGCTCGTCGGGCCTCACCTATTCGGTGGACAAGTTCAAGGGCTGGCCGCATGGCGGGCACATCACCCTGGCGCGCGGCGAGCGTTCGCGGCTGGCGGATTTCGCCAGCGACGTGCTTTAGGTCTTCGTATCTGCACCGAGTCGGTGAATCGCTACTCTTAGAGGAGCTAGTAGCGTCCGCTGAATATAGCTTTCAGTCATTATTTCCTTAAGAATTTGAGTTGCTGACACCACGTTGTCAGGAGTGATGGAGCAGCATCAATGCTCCATCACTTCACCAAGACAGCAGCCATGCAACAAGCCATCACCTGGTTCGAAATTCCGGTCAAGGACATGGACCGTGCCCAGACGTTTTATGAAACCGTGCTCGCCCGCAAGCTCCGTCGCGAGGATTTTGGCGGGGGCGTGCTGGCCGTGTTTCCCTACGATGAACCCGCGACCGGCGGCTGTCTACAGGCCGGCGAAAACACGCCCGCCGCGCCAGGGAGTGGCATCCGGATCTACCTCGAATGCGACGCGCCGATCGACGCCGCGCTCGCGCGTATCGAAAGTGCGGGCGGAAGCATCAGCGAGACGAAGTCGGCTCTACCACCTGGTATGGGATTCATCGCCCATATGCGTGACACCGAAGGCAATATCGTCGGCCTGCACGCGCTCGGATGACTACGGGGGTACATAACTGGATCGCCATCGCCAGCGCCGAACATGCGCGCCGAGGCCGCGACCACGGCCCGACGGGATTCATGCAGCTAGGTCACGGCAAGAAAGCGCCCCTTGCCTGCATTAGCCTGGGGGATCGGGTCGCGTATTACGCCCCGGCGACCGTGCTAGGCGGCAACGACCGTTTGCAGAGCTTCATCTCCATCGGCATCGTGCAGCCGGGCGCGCTTTTTGAGTTCGACATGGGCAACGGCTTCGTACCCTGGCGTCGCAGCGTGCGCTATCTGCCAAGCCGTGAGGCTCCGATTGCGCCGTTGATTCCAACCTTCGACTTCGTCGATGACCCGAAGTACTGGGGCGCAAAATTCCGTTTTGGACTGTTCGAGATCAACGATCACGATATGCAGCTGATTGCCAAGACCATGCAAGCCGACGCCGATGTCCTGGGCCTTGCCAACCACCGACTAGAGGACTAAACATGAAACCCATTCGCCAGCATCAGGATGCCTTCGCCGTCGCCGGGCCTTCGGTGCGCACCAGCAACCGCCAGGAAGCCGATCCGGCAACCGGTCGCATTCCCGGCGTTTGGGCGAAGTTCTTTGGCGAGAACGTGATGGGCCAGACACCGCACCGCGACATGGCCGACTTGCGCAACTTCGGCGTCTACTCGGGCTATGAATCGGACGCACAAGGTGCTTTCGACGTGACCGCCGGCGTGGCCGTGACCGAGGGCGCCACCGTTCAGATCGATGCAGGCGACTATATGGTGTTCGACGCCGGTGGCCCGATGCCACACGCCGTGGTTCAAGCCTGGACGAAGGTCTGGCAGTACTTCGAAGCGCACCCGGAGATACGCAGACGCTACGTAAGCGACTTCGAGGCTTACACCAGCCCGGTCAGCGCTGTGATTTGCATCGGTGTGGAATGAAACTTTCGGCGACGCTGCCGACGTGAGGCGTTACCTGTCCGAGCGCTTCGACTGACAGCTCGCTCCTGATTCATGCGCCGCGCCGACCGCCTGTTCCAGATCGTCCAGCTCATTCGCGGGCGACGCCTGATGACTGCGGGCCAGCTCGCAGCCCGGCTCGAAGTATCAGAGCGAACGGTCTACCGTGACGTGGCCGATCTCCAGCGCCAGGGCGTGCCGATCGAGGGTGAGGCCGGCGTCGGCTACCGCCTCGGTGCGGGCTTTGAGTTGCCACCGCTCATGTTCACGCAGGACGAGGCACGCGCTATGGTGGCGGCGGCGCGGCTCGCGCAAAGCTGGGTCGATCCGGCAATGGCGCTCGATGTGCAAAGCGCGCTCGGCAAGATCCTGTCGGTGCTCTCGCCTGGCGCGCGCGCCTCCGCCGAAGCTGTCGCCTTGTATGCGCCCTCCCCTCAAGCAGACGTCGCCACGCTGCAGCGTCTGCAAGCCATTCGCGAAGCGATCCAGCGTCGCCACAAGCTACGCCTGACCTACCGCGACACCATAGAAGCTGAAAGCGCGCGAACGGTCCGGCCGTTGGGCTGCTTCTTCTGGGGCAAGGTCTGGACGTTGTCGGCCTGGTGCGAGCTACGCGAAGATTTCCGGGGTTTTCGGATCGACCGGATCGATTCACTGCAATGTCTTTCGGCCGAGCGCTTCGCCGATGAACCGGGCAAAACGCTCGCCGACCTTCTGCGCGCCGTGCGTGCCGAAAAGCCGCATCGCTGCGGGCGAGCTTCAGACTGACCACGCTCCGAAGGCAAGCTCTTGACCAAGCGCCTTCATGTGCCATCATTCCCGCATCCTGAACTGACAAAAGAGCGAGGCACGATGGCACTGTGGATGACGGCACTGAAACTCGTGCCCTGGTCGGATGTGATCGAGGCAACGCCGAAAATCGTGAAAGGTGCGCGCACGCTATTCACGTCGACAACGCGAAAGAAGCCCGATGAGGGAAAAAACACGCCGGACATTGCGGGAGCGGCACAGCAGCTAGCCCACGATCCCGCGTCGCTCGCCACGCGCCTCGTCGCGCTGCAGGATCGCGTCAGCAAGCTGGAGGACGAGCAGCACGCCTCTGCGGAGCTGATCGCATCGCTTGCCGAACAGAACGCCGAAATCGTGCGGGTGGTCGATGCGATGCGGCGCCGGCAGCGTTTACTTGGCAGCGTCTGCCTGGTGCTCATCGTCGCGGTGCTGATGTTGGTCGTTCGCGTGGCGCAGCACGTCTGAGCGTTCAATATTCAGCTGCTGCCAACGCTTCTTAGCTATTTATTAAAGAGCTGATTGCGCCAGTCCACACTTGCTTAGGTGCCTTTTTGAATCAAAGTTTTCCGTGAATCAATAGTCGCCCGAGCCATGCGCCAGGCTCTCGAAGCGGGTCAGCGGTTTCAGGAATGCGAGCTTCACCGTGCCGGTCGGGCCGTTACGCTGCTTGCCAATGATGACCTCAGCCACCCCCGGCTCCTTGCTGTCTTTGTTGTAGTAGTCGTCGCGGTAGATGAACATGATGATGTCCGCGTCCTGCTCAATGGCGCCGGACTCACGCAGGTCGCTCATCATCGGGCGCTTGTCGGTCCGCGTTTCGACGCTGCGATTGAGCTGGGAAAGCGCAATCACCGGGCATTGCAACTCCTTGGCAAGCATCTTCAAACCGCGCGAAATCTCGCCGAGCTCGGTCGCGCGGTTCTCTCCGTCGGCACTCGACCCGCTCATCAGCTGCAGGTAATCGACCACGATCAGCCCGAGCTTGCCGCACTGACGCGCCAGGCGCCGGGCGTTGGCGCGCAGCTCGCTGGTGGTGAGCCCGGGTGTCTCGTCGATATGCAGTGAGATATTGCGCAGGCGCTCGATAGCTTCGGTGAGCCGCGGCCATTCGTCGTCTGTGAGCTTGCCGGTTCGCAGGTGGCCCTGATCGATGCGGCCGATCGAGCCGACGATCCGCACCGCCAACTGCGCTGCGCCCATTTCCATCGAGAACACTGCCACCGGCAGGCCTTCGTTCAACGCTACATGCTCGGCAATGTTGACTGCCAGCGCGGTCTTGCCCATCGAGGGCCGTGCCGCAAGAACCACCATGTCGCCAGCCTGAAGGCCCGATGTCATGCGGTCCAGATCGATAAAGCCGGTCGGTACACCAGTGATGTCGTTCGGGTTGTCGGCCATTTCCTGAACACGGTCGAGCAGTTCGACCACCAGGGAATCCATGCCCTGAAAACCCTGCTTCATCCGCGAGCCTTCCTCGCCGATGTTGAAGATCTTCTGCTCCGCCTCATCCAGAATCTTGGCGACCGGTTTGCCCTGCGGATTGAAGGCATTGGTGGCGATCTCGTCGCTGGCGCTCACGAGTTTGCGCAGGATGGACCGCTCCCGCACGATCTCCGCATAGCGCCGGATATTTCCCGCGCTCGGCACGTATTGCGCCAGCTGATTCAGATACACCAGCCCGCCCACATCGTCGGCCTTGCCCAGGCTCTGAAGATGCTCGAATACGGTGATGACGTCCGCCGGTTTGGAGCCGTTTACCAGCGTTCCGATGGCGCCGTAGATCAGTTTGTGTTCATAGCGATAGAAATCGGCATCCTTGAGCAGATCGCCGACGCGATCCCAGGCGTTGTTGTCGAGCAGCAGGCCGCCCAACACGCTGGATTCCGCCTCGATGGAATGCGGCGGCACGCGCAGTTGCGCGACTTCGCGGTCGGAACGGGGATCGAAGCTGGAACTGGAACTGGAACTGGGGACAGCGGACATGAACAAGAAAGGGAGTTTTCCGGACAGGCAGATCCGAAACAGTAGAAAGGCAAAGGTCGATGCTACGCCGCCACCATCAGATCACCACGCACAAGTCTGTGGAAAACCGGTTGATCTTCGGTGGATAGAGTGGGGATTGCTCCCGGAAAAGAATTCCGGCAAGTCAGAAAAAACAAAAGCCGCCCGAAGGCGGCCTTGCAAGAAACACGGAAACGCTGGGAAGCGGATCAGGCAGTTTCGCCGAACACCTGAACGGTGATTTCAACCGTCACATCGGTGTGCAATTGCACGCTCGCGGTGGTGTCGCTCACGACCTTGATCGGGCCGTTGGGCAACTTGACTTGCGACTTGACCAACTTGTAGCCGAGCTTGTTCAGCTCATCGGTTACGTCCTGGTTGGTCACGGAGCCGAACAGACGGCCGTCGACGCCCGCCTTTTGCGTCAGCTTGACGGTTGAACCCGCCAGTTTTTCGCCTTCGGCTTGTGAAGATGCCAGCTTGGCAGCAGCCGCCTTTTCGAGTTCGGCGCGCTTGGCTTCGAACTCGGCCTTGGCCGAAGCGGTGGCACGACGGGCGCGGCCTTGCGGAATCAGAAAGTTGCGGGCGAATCCGTCCTTGACCCTGACGATTTCGCCGAGATTTCCAAGGTTCACGACCTTGTCTAGCAGAATGATTTGCATGACAGGGGCTCCTTAATTGGACTTGTGCTGGTCGCTGTACGGGACCAGGGCCAGGAAGCGCGCGCGCTTGATGGCGGTGTTGAGCTGACGCTGATAGATGGCACGGGTGCCAGTCAGCCGGGCTGGGACGATCTTGCCGGTTTCACCGATGAAGTCGCGCAAGGTATCGACATCTTTGTAGTCGATCTCCTCGACACCGGCGACGGTAAAGCGGCAGAAGCGCTTGCGCTTGAACAGCAGTGACTGCGTGTTGCGCTTAGGACGCTTGTCCTTGTTAAATTTCTTGAAGGCTGGCATGGATGAAAGGCTTCCGGAATATTTGAAAAATTAATTTGACGGATTCGGTTCGGGGTGAATCGCCTCGAATGCCTGAATGTGAAGAGCAACGCCCTTGGCATTGCGGGCCGCACCAAGAAAACCGCTAAAAACCCACGTGCTACCCAAGGGCTGGCGTGCAAGCCGCTCTGCCATCGCACCAAAAGCCACCGCTTTCACGGCAGCTTTCACATTCCGCTCAATCCCCGCTTCCTGAACGGACGACTCGTGATCGAGCAGCAGATCCAGAGCCGGTAGACCGGCAGGCGTAAAGCGCAGGGACTTCACTTCGGCGATAACAGCGCTCAATTCAACGCGGTTTCTGGTCACTCCTTGGCAGCTATCACATCAAGCAAACCGCAGCATCAACGGGGGGCACGGTCGCCACCCCGATCGCCACGGTCACCGCCGCGATCTCCACGATCGCCACGCTCACCGCGTTCGCCGGATGCAGCGAATTCAGCTTGCTGCACCTTGCGCGCTTCTTCGCGCTCGACCGTCTTCATCATCGAAGATGGGCCGGTATCGGCCTTGGTGCGCAGCACCGTCAGATGACGCAGGACAGCATCGTTGAACTTGAACGCATGTTCGAGTTCGGCCATCACAGGCTGATCAGCCTCGATATTGATGCAGATGTAATGCGCCTTGGCGAGCTTGTTGATCAGGTAAGCCAATTGACGGCGACCCCAGTCTTCCACCCGATGGATCTTGCCGCCGCCAGCGGTGATCATGCCTTTGTAGCGCTCGAGCATTGCAGGAACCTGCTCGCTCTGATCCGGGTGGATCAGCAAGATAATTTCATAGTGACGCATGGACTCTCCTTGTGGATAAGCCGTGAGGTGGTGAAAACAGCACCTGCGGCGTGGTGACAGTCGCCCGCTGCGTCTAATAGCGGTGCGACAAGGCAAAGCCGGCGATTATAGCTCGCTTAAGCCTGGTGAGGTCATGTGGAGCGGCGTCAGTCAGACGTGCTGATCTACTGAGGGAGTCGCCCGATGCCAGCCGTCGGCGATTGGGACGCTTGCAATTCTCTCGGGGGATTCCATATAGGAATAGTAAGGCTGTCACTTGCGGAGCGCTTTTCAGGCGCTCCATCTGGTCAGCCAACACAAGGGTCTTGAAATGCGGAAATTGCGCCTCAGTTGACGCGCGTCGCTTTCCTTTCCACCATTAACGTTCAACCTCATCTCAACGCATGTCCGATCAGCACTCTTCCGCTTTCCCCCCCATGCCCGGCGATGCCCGGCCTGAAGAAATCGAAGCGGCTATGCACGCCCATGCCGGCGATGCATTGGCGCAAGCTCAAGGCGAACTTGTTGCTCTGCAGGCCAAGAGCGCTGATCTTGCCGATCAGTTTCTTCGAGCGAAGGCCGAAGCCGAGAATGCCCGCCGCCGTGCGGAAGAGGATATTTCCAAAGCCCGAAAGTTTGGAATCGAGAGTTTTGCTGAAAGCCTGCTCCCAGTTACCGACAGTCTTGATGCCGCGCTCGCTGTGAAAGAAGCAACCCCTGCGCAGCTGCGCGAAGGCGTCGAAGCCACCCGCCGCCAGTTACTGGCAGCCCTTGAGCGCAACAAGGTGATCGCGATCGATCCCGCAGCGGGTGCGTCGTTCGATCCCCATCAGCATCAGGCCATCAGCATGGTGCCCGCCGATCAGGAAGCCAATACGGTGGTCACTGTTCTGCAAAAAGGCTACTTAATCAGCGACCGTGTTCTGCGACCCGCTCTGGTAACCGTCACAGCCCCGAAATGATTGCTCGTGACCGGATCCTAAGCCCATCGGCTGCAAATCGGCTCTTGAATCAAGCGAAGTTATCCGCAAGTCACTAGCAATCTCAACCAAATTTCAAATTTTTAGATCTCAGGAGAAAGAACATGGGAAGAATCATCGGCATCGACCTCGGCACCACCAATTCCTGCGTGGCGATCATGGAGGGCAACACCACCAAGGTGATTGAAAACTCTGAAGGCGCACGCACCACGCCATCGATCATTGCCTATCAGGATGGCGGCGACATCCTCGTCGGCGCTTCGGCCAAACGCCAAGCGGTGACCAATCCGAAGAACACGCTCTACGCCATCAAGCGTTTGATCGGCCGCAAGTTCGACGAGAAGGAGGTGCAAAAAGACATCGACCTGATGCCTTTCACGATCGCCAAAGCCGAAAACGGCGATGCGTGGGTAGAGGTGCGCGGCGCGAAGAAGTCGCCCCAAGAGGTCAGCGCGGACATCCTGCGCAAGATGAAGAAGACGGCCGAGGATTACTTGGGCGAGCCTGTGACCGAAGCAGTCATCACCGTGCCTGCGTATTTCAACGATGCTCAGCGCCAGGCGACCAAGGATGCCGGCCGCATCGCTGGACTGGATGTCAAACGCATCATCAACGAGCCGACCGCCGCCGCACTGGCTTTCGGCCTCGACAAGAAGGAAAAGGGCGACCGCAAGATCGCTGTCTACGACCTGGGCGGCGGCACTTTTGACGTCTCGATCATCGAAATTGCTGATGTCGATGGCGAGAAGCAGTTTGAAGTGCTCTCTACCAACGGCGATACGTTCCTGGGCGGTGAAGACTTCGACCAACGCATCATCGACTACATCATTTCCGAGTTCAAGAAGGACCAAGGCGTCGATCTGGGCAAGGACGTGCTGGCTTTGCAGCGCCTGAAAGAAGCCGCCGAAAAAGCCAAGATTGAACTGTCGAGCAGCGCGCAGACCGACATCAACCTTCCGTACATCACGGCAGATGCTTCCGGCCCAAAGCACCTGAACATCAAGCTCACGCGCGCCAAGCTGGAAAGCCTGGTCGACGAGCTGGTCGAACGCACGATCGCGCCGTGCCGCACCGCCATCAAGGATGCCGGCATCAGCGTGAGCGACATCAGCGACGTAATCCTGGTCGGCGGTATGAGCCGGATGCCCAAGGTGCAGGAAAAGGTCAAGGAATTCTTCGGCAAGGAGCCACGCAAGGACGTGAACCCCGATGAAGCCGTTGCTGTCGGCGCCGCCATCCAGGGTCAGGTGCTTTCCGGTGACCGCAAGGACGTTCTGCTGCTTGACGTGACACCGCTGTCGCTTGGCATCGAAACGCTCGGCGGCGTGATGACGAAGATGATCACCAAGAACACGACGATTCCGACGAAGTTCGCGCAGACCTTCTCCACCGCTGACGACAATCAGCCCGCGGTGACAATCAAGGTGTTCCAGGGTGAGCGCGAGTTGGCGACCGCCAACAAGCTGCTGGGCGAATTCAACCTCGAAGGCATCCCGCCGTCGGCCCGTGGCACGCCGCAGATCGAAGTGAGCTTCGACATTGACGCCAACGGCATCCTGCACGTGGGCGCCAAGGACAAGGGCACTGGCAAGGAAAACAAGATCACCATCAAGGCCAACTCGGGCTTGTCCGAGGACGAGATCCAGAAGATGGTGAAGGATGCCGAACTCAATGCCGCTGACGACAAGAAGAAGCTCGACATCGTGAAGGCTCGCAATCAGGGTGAAGCTGCGGTGCACAGCACGAAGAAGAATATGGGCGAGCATGGCGACAAGCTCGATGCTGCTGAGAAGGAGGCGATCGAGACCGCCATGGCATCGCTGGAAGAAGCACTCAAGGGCGAAGACAAGGCATCGATCGACGAAAAGACGACTGCCCTCATGACCGCCAGCCAGAAGCTCGGCGAGAAGATGTATGCGGCAGAGCAAGCCGCTGCCGGGGCCGCTGGAGCGGGTATGGGCGGTGGGGCTGAAGGTGGTGATGCAGGCGAGCAGCAAACCCGCACCTCCACCGGCCCGGCCGACGACAACGTCGTCGATGCCGAAGTGAAAGAAGTGAAGAAGGGCTGATGCGACGTTTCTGACGACGCACGGCCGTCCGGCCGGCATGGAGCGATCCATGTCGGCCGGACTGCTTTTCTGGCCGGGCCGCAGGCACCGGCGCTGATAACGATCAAACGGAACGCTGATGGCGACCAAACGCGACTACTACGAAACTCTTGGCGTTGCCAAGAATGCCAGCGATGAGGACATCAAGAAGTCCTATCGCAAGATGGCAATGAAGCATCACCCCGACCGTAACCAGGGCGACGCAAGCAAGGACGCCGAGGTGCGGTTCAAGGAGGCCAAGGAAGCCTACGAGATGCTTTCCGACCCGCAAAAGCGGGCGGCCTACGACCAATATGGTCACGCAGGCGTCGATCCGAACATGCGCGGACCGGGTGCAGAAGGTTTTGCTGGCGGCGGCTTTGCCGAAGCGTTTGGCGACATCTTCGGCGATATGTTTGGCCAGCAGCGCGGACGTGCCGGGGGCGCCGCGGGCGGACGCCAGGTTTTCCGCGGCGGCGATCTCAGCTATGCGATGGAAATCACGCTCGATGAAGCGGCCCACGGCAAGGAAGCCCAGATCCGCATCCCGAGTTGGGAGAACTGCGATATTTGTCACGGCAGCGGTGCCAAGGTCGGCACCAGCGCAAAAACCTGTCCAACCTGTGCCGGTCAGGGCAGCGTGCAGATGCGCCAAGGCTTCTTCAGCGTGCAGCAAACCTGCCCAACCTGCCGCGGTACTGGCCGCATCATTCCGGAGCCTTGCAGTGCGTGCCAGGGCAAGGGCCAGATCAAGAAGCAGAAAACGCTGGAAGTGAAGATTCCGTCTGGCGTGGACGACGGCATGCGCATTCGCAGCGTGGGTAACGGCGAGCCCGGTACCAACGGCGGGCCAGCCGGTGACCTGTACATCGAACTGCGCGTCAAAAAACACGACATCTTCGAGCGTGATGGCGACGATCTGCACTGCCAAGTGCCGGTGAGCTTTATTACCGCAGCGCTGGGCGGCGAGATCGACGTACCGACCTTGGCTGGCAAGGCTGCCATCGACATTCCCGAGGGCACGCAAGCTGGCAAGCAGTTTCGCCTGCGCGGCAAGGGCATCAAGGGTGTACGCGCGAGCTATCCGGGCGACCTGTATTGCCACATTGCAGTAGAGACGCCGGTCAAGCTCACCGAACACCAGCGCAAACTGCTGCGCGAACTGGAAGAATCCCTGCAAAAGGGCGGCGGCAAGCATTCCCCTTCGAGCGATAGCTGGACGGATCGGTTGAAAAACCTATTCACGTCCTGACAAGCTCTTTTGCTATTGAAACGAAAGCTAATAGCGTCCGCTTCGTATGCGTTGAATTGCTATTTGATTCAAAGTTTCTTCCAGAAAAGGTAGTAGTTTTCAGGTGCGACTTCACCGATCAGCCCGCGAGCCAACGCGGTTCGCGATGGCTGATTAATCCCTTCGGTAGCAAAATATCGGTCAGCTTCTCTTTTCGAGAAGACTTTTGCCCCGATGAAGAACTCCGAACGCAGTTTTGCCCGCCGCATCGACCTGACATCGCTCCAGCTGTTCGTGGCTGTGTGCGAGTCGGGCAGTATTGGTCGTGCGGCAGAGCGTGAGTTCATCGCCGCGTCTGCCATCAGCAAGCGCCTGGCGGAGCT
>JBBSUX010000029.1:0-19810 GCA_038234045.1 Burkholderiales bacterium | reverse complement strand
TGGCGCTGCGGCGCAGGACGACATTCTTGAGGGTAATCATGGAAGCAAAGCCGGAGACGAAAAAAGAGGCGCCATTTTTTGGGATGCGCCGGAGTCAGGCAGACGCCAGCCTGACGAAGGATGGCGTACTGCGATTCACGTTCCCGGCGTGGGACGGACAACGTGGTGCAGTGAGAGCGTGGGACGCGTAAGTCGACACCCTCTGCGAAGGTACATTTTCGCGCATCTGACGCAGAGCAGTCTGCGATGTAGCGCGGAGCCCCTCCTTTTTGGTTTGCGCGTGAGCCTCAGCACCGCAGGCACTATCGTTTCACACGGTCTTCTGGAAGCGCGTTTCACCTTGTGAAAAGCTGGCCTTTCTTAGCGCACCTCTCTTGGAGGAGCCGTCCTACACCGCACAGTGGGCGCTCTGCTAGGGTCACCCGATGAATTTTTCGCATGTCGAGCGGCGGGATGTGGGCGCCCCCCAGATGCGCCGTATGGGCGACCGAACCTTGCGTATGGTCTCCCCGGCAGCGCCTATTGACTCGCACGAAACCGACAGACATTCCTGGGATTCCGAGCCTCTTCCGGCCACTCTTGCGCTGGATTCGTCTGTTACCGCCGAGCCGCGGCAACGCATATTGATCATTGACGATGTGGATTCCAATCGTTCGCTGTTGGCGGAGCTGCTGGGTTCGCAGCATGAGGTGATCGTGGCGTCAGCCGGAGAGGAAGGCCTTTCGCTGGCGCGGAAACTTCAGCCGGATCTGATTCTTCTCGATGTAGTCATGCCAGGCATGAACGGCTACGAAGTGCTTGACCACTTGAAAGCGGAGCCACGCACGGCGTCTATTTCGGTCATTTTCATAACCGGGCTGGATCGGCCGGAGGATGAGGCACGCAGCCTGCTGCGCGGCGGATCGGATTTCATCAGCAAGCCTTTCAACCCCGAGGTGGTGAGCGCCCGCGTCTCACTTCATCTTCGGCTGGCAAGTCATCATCGACAGCTGCAGCGCATTGCCAATCTCGATGGGCTCACCGGCATTGCCAACCGCAGGCAGTTCGACCGGACTTTGGCAGCTGAGTGGCGCCGGGCGCGGCGCGCGGGGCACACGGTATCTGTGGCGATGGTGGATGTAGATTACTTCAAGCAATACAACGATCACTATGGGCACGCCATGGGTGACACGGCGCTTTGTGCAGTGGCACAGGTTCTGCACGGCGGTATGCGCCGTCCGGGGGACCTGGCAGCGCGTTATGGCGGTGAAGAGTTTGGGCTTGTGATAAGCGAATCCGAATCCAACGACGCCATCATGTTCGCCGGGGAATTCTGCGCAAAGGTGCGCGCGCTCGGCATTGCGCACGAGGCTTCACCAGGGGGCCCCCTGTTGACGGTGAGCATCGGCGTTGGCAGCGTTGTTGTCGGAAGTGGCCTGGCGCCACAGAACCTGGTGGAGCTTGCTGACCAACGGCTTTACCAAGCAAAGGCCTATGGCCGCAACCGCGTCGTTGGAGGCGCTGCGGTCTAGCGGCGAGAGGCTGCAAAGCTCGCCGATCCAGCGGCAGAACCTGGTCGGCTTCGGCAAAGGCTTTCTCTTCCCTAGCACTTCGGAGCTGGGCAGTGCCGCGATGTAGATAGGCAGCATGTTCGCAGGTGGTTGATCGCGGCTCCATCACCTATCCGGTCTCAGGGTTTCTAGTTTGTCGCAAACTGTTGCATATGAAGCAAAATAGAGCTTCGAATGCTTCATCAAGACGCGTATGACGCCAACCGCCACGCCAGCGCCACCCAGGACGGTTACAACCGTGTTGCGCTTTTGCGTGGATGAAGCTCTTACCAAGTTTCCGGTTGGACGCTCCGATTTGTCTCGACGCGGTTTTGGCGCTGCTTGGTCGTCCGCAACACTGTGCAGCCAACACATCTGTCAGCCGACTGCTGCGGAATTTCCTTTATGACGACGCCAGGTTCGTTAGAGGCTTCGGTCCATTCCAGTGGGTCCAATGGCGATCCGTATTTTTCGGGCTCCGGCGTTGATCCGCTTGCGGAGCAGGCGCTACGGGTGCTGCTCATCGACCCGGCGGACGAGACGCGTGCAGCCGTTTCCCGGGTGCTGGCATCCCACCACAATGTTGTAGGCGCTTGCAGTACCGCAGAGGGTCTTGATCGGGCGTCGCGGGAGCGATCTGACATCATCCTGTTGGACGTCACATCGTCCTCTGTCGATGTGCAGGGGTTTTTCCGACAGCTGAAAAACGATGCCGTTACCGCCGAGATTCCAGTCATCCTCACTGCCGAGAGTGCTTCTGCCAGCACAACGGTGGAGGTGAAAGCGCTATGGTTGGGTGCAGCAGATTTCATCCGTCAGCCGTGTGATGCAGCAGTGTTGCTGGCGCGGGTGGCCTTGCAGCTGCGTTGGGCACGCCAGCGAGTAAAGCTGAAGCGCATTGCCAATCTCGATGGGCTCACCGGAATTGCCAACCGCAGGCAATTCGACCGGACGCTCTCGGCTGAATGGCGACGCGCGCAACGAGACGGTGCCGAGGTGTCGGTGGTGATGATCGACATCGACCATTTCAAGCCCTACAACGACCGACATGGTCATGCTGTGGGTGACACCGCGTTGCGCGCAGTCGCCGAAACGCTGCACGGTGCCTTGCGTCGGCCGGGCGATCTGGCGGCCCGCTACGGAGGAGAGGAATTCGCGTTGCTCATCACCGGCGCCGGGGAGGAGGATGCGATGAAGCTCGCGCATTCGCTACGCGCCAAAGTGCAAGCGCTTGGTCTGGAGCACGGCGCTTCAAGCGCGGCGCCAGTGGTCACGATCAGCATGGGTGTTGCCACTGCGGTAGCTCGCCAAGGCATGTCCGCCGAGGAACTGCTTGAGTTGGCCGATGAGCGCCTGTATCAGGCAAAGGAAGAAGGGCGCAATCGCGTGGTGGGCGACGATGGGTTCCCCGGAGTTTGCCTCTAAAACCATCAGTTTCCCCGGCGGCTACTTGCCAAGGCCGCACGTTCCAAGAGTAGTACCTGATCTTCTCCGGCCGAGGTTTCCATCCAGACCGCTGTGAGCCCGGCAAATGCGGCTTCGAAATGCGCCCGCTCGTTTCCGATCTCCAGCACTAGCACGCCGCCGGGAGCGAGTCTTTTTGCCGCATCAGCCAGCAGGACACGAACGAAGTCCATGCCATCATCCCCGCCCGCAAGTGCAAGCGAAGGTTCGGCCCGATATTCAGCGGGAAGCGCCAGCATGCTGGCGCTGTTCACATACGGCGGATTGCACAGAATCAAGTCGTAGACAGCGGTGAGGTCGCGCAATCCGTCGGAGACGATAGTGGTGATGCGTTCCTCGAGCGCATACCGGCGCAGGTTGATTTGCGCTACCTCGAGCGCCTCGGCCGAAATATCGGCCGCGTCGACCACGGCATCCGCCCAGACCATTGCCGCCAATACCGCAAGACTGCCGTTACCGGTGCAGAGATCCAGCACCCTGGCGGGCTCCTGCGTCAGCCACGCATCGATGCTGCCATCGGCCAGCAGTTCAGCGATCAGGCTGCGCGGAACGATGGAGCGTTCATCCACGAAGAAGGGCACGCCCTGAAGCCAGGCCTCCTGCGTGAGGTAAGCAGCTGGCTTGCGGCTGGCGATACGCTCGTCGATAACTGTAGCTACAAGCGCAAGCTGCTCCTGCGTCAGGATCTTTTCAGCCACCGATTCGAGATCATCCAGCGGGAAGCCAAGGCGCCATAAAACCAGCCATGCAGCCTCGTCGAAAGCGTTGTTGGTGCCGTGTCCGAAAGAAACTTCTGCGGCGATGAGCTGGTGTTCTGCTTGCTCGATCACGGCCATTACCGTCGCCGTCGCTTGAGGGGGGCCACCGTTTCCGTCGTTTTTTGGCCCAGCTTTCATGTCGCCGCCTCGCCAGCCGGGAGATTCCGTCGGCAAACCTGTGCCTGGAGATGCTCGAGGGTGCGGCGATAGATGTTCTTCAGCGGCTCGACCTCGGCAACCGGAATGTTCTCGTCGATCTTGTGGATCATCGCGTTCGGCGGACCGCATTCGACGACCTGCGCGCAAATGCGCGCAATGAAGCGGCCATCGCTGGTGCCGCCGGTGGTGGAGAGTTGCGTCTCGATGCCGGTCTCGTCCAGAATGGCAGCTTGCACGGCATCGAGCAGATCGCCAGGCGGCGTGAGAAAAGGTTGCCCGCCCACAGTCCAGTGCAGGTCGAATTCGAGACCGTGCCGGCGCACGATTTCATTCACCCGCTGCTTCAAGCCTTCTGAAGTGGACTCGGTCGAGAATCGGAAATTGAAGTCGATCACCACGTCACCCGGAATCACGTTGCTGGCGCCGGTTCCTCCGTGGATATTGCTGATCTGCCAGCTGGTGGGCGGAAACCAGGCATTGCCCTCGTCCCAGCGGGTGTCGGCCAGTTCGGCCAGCGCCGGCAAGGCCTGATGGATGGGGTTGCGCGCGAGTTGCGGATAGGCAATGTGCCCCTGGATGCCGCGCACCGTGAGCCGACCGCCCATGGTTCCACGGCGGCCGTTTTTCACCATGTCGCCGGTCCGCACGACTGCGGTGGGTTCGCCGACGATGCACCAGTCCAGGCGTTCACCTCGTGCTTTCAGCGCTTCGCAAACCCGGACCGTGCCGTCTACCGCGGGTCCTTCCTCGTCGCTGGTCAGCAATAGTGCGAGGCCGAGCGCGGTTTCGGGCTCGGCTGCGAGGAATTCCTCCAGCGCGACGATAAATGCAGCGATCGACGTCTTCATGTCCGACGAGCCACGGCCAAAGAACAAGCCGTTGCGATGCGCCGGCACGAAGGGCGACGATGTCCAGCGTTCCAGCGGCCCGGTCGGAACGACATCGGTGTGACCAGCGAAAACCAGGGTGGGTGCCTTGGCGGCGGCAAGCCCTGTTCCCAGTGCTTGATTTGCTACGGACTTAATAGCTGACGGCGCCTGTGCAGAAACCGCTGGAGCCCTTTTTGCCCATAAATTAGAAACGCGAGCGTTCTCTGGTCCCGCATCCATGCGTTCGCAGATGAAACCCAGCGGAATCAGTCGTCTCTCGATGATTTCGAGGCATCCCGCGTCCTGCGGCGTGACGGACGGCCTGCTGATCAGTTCTTCGGCAAGTCGGAGCGTGGAGTGCGACATTCCTAACCGCGCACGTCCAGCACGATTTCGGTGAACGATGGCGGTTCTTGCGCCGGCGTTGCGGCGGCTGCAGCGGCAGCCGCGGCAGTAGCCTTCGCGGCCTGCGCAAAATCATTCTGCAAACGCCAGATCAGGTTGGTCGGAGAGTCGGCATGCGAAACCCCTTCCTTGCGGTCGACCAGTCCGCCGGTGATGAGCCGCGCGATGTCTTCCTCAAATGTCTGCGAGCCCTCTGCCATGGATTTCACCATGGCTTCCTGGATGTCCGAGAACTGGCCGCGCTCGATCATGTCGGACACCAGCCGGGTGTTGAGCATGACTTCGGTAGCCGGAAGACGCCGGCCCTTGGTGGCGCGCAGCAGCCGCTGCGAGACAACGCCGCGCAAAGCGCTGGCCAGATCGCCCAGCAGAGTCGGGCGCACCTCGGGGGGATAGAAGCTCAGGATGCGGTTGAGGGAATGGTAGCTATTGCTGGCGTGCATGGTGGCCAGACACAGATGGCCCGCCTGGGCGTAGGCGATGGCCGCACTCATGGTGTCGCGATCGCGAATTTCACCAATCAAGATCACATCCGGAGCCTGCCGCAGTGCGTTCTTCAGCGCTGTCTGCAGCGACTGCGTATCGCCTCCGATCTCGCGCTGGTTGATGATCGATTTCTTGTTGCGAAACAGGAATTCGATGGGTTCCTCCACCGTCAGGATATGCCCGGGCGACCGCTCATTGCGGTAGTCGATCATTGACGCAAGCGTGGTGCTTTTGCCCGATCCGGTGGCACCCACAACCAGTATCAGTCCACGCCGTTCCATGATGAGGCTGGACAGCATCGGCGGCAGATTCAGGCTGGCAAGTGTCGGTACTTCGCTGATGATGTAGCGCACGACCAGTGCGTACGAGCCGCGCTGGCGCATGGCGCTGATGCGGAATCGCCCCACGTCGTGAATCCCGATGGCCATGTTGAGCTCGCCGCTTTCCTCGAGCTCTTCCATGCGGTCGGCCGGTACTACTTCAGCCAGCAAGTTGCGCGGCGCGTCGTGCGGCAGGATCTGCGCGTTGATCGGCGAACACTCCCCGTCAATGCGCAGCATGGCTGGAGCATTGGAGGAGAGGTAGAGATCGGAGGCCTGCTTTTCGGCCATCAGCCTCAGGATGCGTTCCATCGTAGCCATCTGCGATTTCCTTTCCGGTGGGTGATGTGGGCGCGCAGGAGCTGCAATGTCCTGGGGCCGGGCGGCTGCCTGCGTAAGGCGGCAGCTTGACCTTTTCCCCGCTTTTCTCAGTCGCGCAGCAGGTCGTTCAGGCTGGTGGTGGCCCGGGTCTTGGCATCCACCTTTTTCACAATGATCGCCGCGTACAGGTTGTACTTGCCGCCTGCCTTGGGAAGGCTGCCGCTGATCACTACCGAACCTGCCGGTACACGACCATAGGTCACGGTGTCAGCTTCGCGGTCGTAGATAGGTGTGCTCTGGCCGAGGTAGACGCCCATCGAGATGACGGAGTTCTCCTCGACGATCACGCCTTCGACCACTTCGGAGCGGGCGCCGATGAAACAGTTGTCTTCGATGATGGTGGGGTTGGCCTGCAATGGCTCCAGTACGCCGCCCAGACCAACTCCGCCGGAGAGGTGCACGTTCTTGCCGACCTGGGCGCAGGAACCGACTGTCGCCCAGGTATCGACCATCGTGCCCTCGTCCACATAGGCGCCGATGTTGACGTAGCTCGGCATCAGGATCGCGCCTTTGGCGATGTAGCTGCCGTGGCGCGCTACGGCGGGCGGCACCACGCGAATACCGGTGGCCTTGAGTTCTTCGTCGCTCAGGTGCGCGAACTTCGTCTGCACCTTATCGAAGAAGGCAAGGTCGCCCGAACGCATCACCGCGTTGTCCTTCAGGCGGAAAGAAAGCAGCACCGCCTTCTTGATCCACTGGTGAACGGTCCACTTGCCGACGCTCTCCCGCGTTGCAACGCGCAGGTGGCCGTTGTTGAGCTCGCCGATCACGTGATCGACCGCCACGACGGTTTCCTTGGGCGCGGCCGAAGGCGAGAGCTGTGCACGGTTCTCCCATGCGGTGTCGATCAGTGTTTGCAGTTGCTGTGTCATGTCTTGCGTTGTCGTTATCGTTGCGAGTGTTGCGGGGTCGGGTGTCGTCTTCATGCCATGGCCGCTGGTGGCTGGCTCGCAGCTTCGGCCTGATCCTTCTTCACGAAAGCCGCAATCCGTTGCGCGGCTTCGGCGCATTCGTTCGTGCCTGCCACCAGTGCCATCCGGATGCGGCCCCGGCCGGGATTGGCGCCATCCTGCGTGCGCGCCAGATAGCTGCCCGGAAGTACGGTCACATTGTATTGAGCCAGTAGCTCGCGGGCGAAGCGTTCGTCGTCACCGCCACAGGTGTTTCCGATACCCGCCCACAGATAAAAGCCGGCATCGGGTAATGCCACCTCCAGCACTTCGGCGAGGATCGGCGTCACCTCGGCGAACTTGGTGCGGTAGAGCGCGCGATTGGCCTGCACATGGACCTCGTCATTCCAGGCGGTGATGCTGGCGGTCTGAACCGCCGGACTCATTGCGCCGCCATGGTAGGTGCGATACAGCAAGAAACTCTTCATGAGGGCGGCGTCGCCCGCCACGAAGCCGCTGCGAAGCCCGGGCACGTTGCTGCGCTTGGAGAGACTGGTGAACGCAACCAGATTGCGAAAGTCGGTCCGACCGAGTTGTTCGGCTGCCTGAAGGCCGCCGATCGGCGGTTCGTCACGGAAATAGATCTCGCTATAGCACTCGTCCGAGGCGATGACGAAACCGTGCCGGTCAGACAGCGCAAAGAGCTTTTCCCATTCGGCCAGCGGCATGACAGCGCCGGTGGGGTTGCCGGGTGAACACACGAAGACCAGCTGCGTGCGCGCCCAGATGTGCTCCGGCACGCTGTCCCAATCGACCGCAAAGTTGCGCGCCGGCACGCTCGGTGCGAAATAAGGCGTTGCGCCCGCGAGCAAGGCCGCCCCTTCATAGATTTGATAGAACGGGTTGGGGCAGACGACTACCGGCCCGGAGGCATTGCCTGCCGGCTCTTTGCCTGCACTGCTCGCGCCGTCGCGGTCGCCGCCTTGCCGGTCGTTGCCGTCAACCACCGTCTGCGCAAAAGCAAACAGCGCCTCGCGCGAGCCGTTGACCGGCAGCACCTGCGTGGCCGGGTCCAAGGTCAGGCCGTAGCGGCGGCCCGCCCATTGCGCGCAAGCCGTGCGCAATGCGAGGCTGCCGGCGGTCGCTGGGTAGCCAGAGAGGCCGCCTTCCGGCTGGAAAGCCGCATCTGCCAAAGCCTGCTGGATGAAGGGCGGCGTGGCATGGCGCGGTTCGCCGATGCCGAGGCTGATGGGGGGAAAACCAGCTGCCGGACTCACGCCGGAGAAAAGCTGGCGCAGCCGTTCGAAAGGGTAGGGCTGCAAATGCGCGAGCAGGGGATTCATGGGCGCCAATTATCCGCGCCGGGCTGACACGGCCCGCGTTCCTTCCGACAGGGATTTGTTGCGTCGTCCTGCCAGCGCGCGGCGGCCTGCACAGCCAACGTTAGGGAGTTTCGCCGGCGGCGGCCTGCGCCAATCACCAACCTTGAAAGGAACAACCCATGAAAGCCTGGAGAATTCACCATTTCGGCGGCCCCGAAGCCATGTCGCTCGACGACATCGATCAGCCTCGCGCGGGCGATGGCGAAGTGCTGGTACGCGTCGCGGCGACCAGCATCAACCCGGTCGACTACAAGACTCGCGACGGTAGTTTTTTTGTCGTGAAGGAAAAAGATTTGCCGTTCATCCTCGGCCGTGACGTCGCCGGAACGGTCGAGTCAGACGCCTGCGGGTTCAAGGCGGGCGAGCGCGTGTACGCCATGCCGGCTTTCGAGCGCGGCACCTATGTCCAATACATCGTGCTGAAGAAAGATGAGATCAGCCGCTTGCCTGATTCCGTCGATCTGCAAACAGCGGGCGGCGTGCCGCTGGCAGCACTCACAGCCTGGCAAGGCCTGTATGACGAAGGAAATTTGAAATCAGGCGAACGGGTGCTGGTGCTGGGCGCCCCGGGCGGGGTTGGACATTTGGCGGTTCAATTTGCCATCGCGGATGGCGCCACGGTTTTTGCCACCGGCCGGGCACAAGACCGGCAGTTTGTGAAAGGTCTGGGCGTGGAGCGTTTTATCGATACCGAGAGCGAGACGCTGGACGTAATTGGCGCGCCGGTCGATCTGGTCTACGACCTGATTGGGCCGAAAGCACAGGCCGATGCGTGGAAGGTGCTGAAATCCGGTGGCCGCTTCGTGTCGACCCTGCAGGAGCCCGATGCGGCCGCTGCCGGTGAAGCCGATCCAGGCAACGTGAAAACCGCGCATTACATGGCCAAACCCAGCGGAGCGCAGCTTGCCAAGGTGGCCGAACTCATGGCGAGCGGCAAGGTCAAGCTGAAGGTGCAAGGGCGATTCAGTTTCGACCAGCTTCCCGATGCCCAGCGCGCGATGGAGAACGAGCACACGCAGGGCAAGATCATCGTCACGGTGCCTTAGGAAACCTTCGGCTTTCTCTGAAACAACTGGATGACGCTGGAGAAATCCAGCGCGCCATGTCCCGCCAAGCTGTGGGCTGCATAGACGCTGCGGGCCATTCCACCCAGCGGGGTTGATGCGCGCACAGCGGTGGCATTTTCCAGCGCCAGCCCAAGGTCCTTCAGCATCAGGTCGGTTCCGAAACCACCTGCGTAGCCTTTGGATGCAGGTGCTGCTTCCATCACGCCGGGCAGCGGGTTGTACTTTTCCAGCGCCCAGTTGCCGCCCGAACTGCGACGCATGATTTCCGACAGCACCTTGGGATCGAGCCCGTTGGCCACACCCAAAGCGATGGCCTCCGAAGTTCCAATCATTAAAATGCCGAGCAGCATGTTGTTGCAGATCTTGGCGGTCTGGCCTGCGCCTGCGGCTCCGGCGTGGAAGATGTTGGCACCCATCTTTTCCAGCAGCGGCCGGGCGCGCTCCAGTGCATCTGCCTCGCCGCCAACCATGAAGGTCAGCGTGCCGGCAATGGCGCCGCCCGTGCCGCCCGAGACGGGCGCGTCGATACAAGCGATGCCACGCTCAGCCGCACCCGCCGCGACCTTCTTGGCGCTCGCCGCCGAAATGGTGCTGCAGTCGATTACCAGCGTTCCGGCCGGCAGCGTCGCCAGCAAACCGGCATCGCCTTCGCCTTTGCCGAAGTAAAGCGCTTCCACATGCGCGCTGGCGGGCAGCATGCTGATGACCGCCTCGGCGCCATCGACAGCGGCTTCCGCCGAGGTGGCGGTGGCGATGCCCGCATCCGCCGCCTTCTTGAGCGCCGCGTGCGAAAGATCGAACGCACGCACCTCATGGCCCGCCTTGTGAAGATTGACGGCCATCGGCGCGCCCATATTGCCGAGTCCGAGAAAAGCGATCTGCATAAGGTGTGTCTCCCGTAGATGGAATTATGTGGATGAAATATGCCTCTAGCGCTTATGGAACAAGCGCTCCTAGCTATTAAAAAGAAGTATTTTGCGTAAACGCAGTAACGCAGTAACGCAGTAACGCAGTAACGCAGTAACGCGGTAACGCGGTAACGCGGTAACGCGGTAACCGTGACCCTAGCGGATCGCTTCCGGTGCATCGCCCTGCAGCAGCCGCCGCGCGATGATCACTCGCATGATTTCGTTCGTGCCTTCCAGAATCTGATGCACTCGCGTATCGCGCAGCAAGCGCTCCAGCGGGAAATCGCTCAGGTAGCCATAGCCGCCGTGCAATTGGAGCGCGTCATTGCAGATGTCGAAACCGGCGTCGGTCGCAAAGCGTTTGGCCATCGCGCAATAGACGCTTGCGTCGGGCGCGCCAGCGTCAAGGCGGGAGGCAGCCAGCCGAACCATCTGCCGCGCGGCGACCAGCTGCGTCGCCATGTCGGCAAGACGAAACTGCAACGCCTGAAATTCCGCCAGCGCTTTGCCGAATTGCTTGCGCTCCTGCAGATAGCGCTGTGCATGGCCGAAGGCTCCCTGCGCCGCACCGACGGAGCAGGTGGCGATATTGATGCGCCCGCCGTCCAGGCCTTTCATGGCGATGCGAAAACCCTGGCCTTCTTCGCCCAGCAAATGGTCGGCCGGAATGTCCACACCATCGAACGCAATGGCGCGCGTCGGCTGACTGTTCCAGCCCATCTTGCGCTCCTTCTTGCCGTAGGAGATGCCGGCCGTATCTGCCGGCACGGCAAAGGCCGAGACGCCGCCGGCGCCCGCACTGCCGCTGCGCGCCATGACGATCAGCAAATCGGTGGCGCCCGCGCCTGAAATAAAGGCCTTGCCGCCGTCGATGCGCCAACCGCTGGCCGTTCGCTCTGCCTTGGTCTTCAGCGATGCGGCGTCCGATCCGGCACCCGGTTCGGTCAGGCAGTAAGAGGCCAGCTTCTCGCCGCTGGTAAGCGCTTCTCCCCAGCGCGCTTTCACCGCCTCGGTTCCCCACGTCCCCAGCATCCAGGCCGCCATGTTGTGGATGGTCAAAAAGGCGGTGGTTGATGGGTCAACGGCGGCAAGTTCCTCGAAGACCAACGTCGCATCCAGCCGCGGCAGCGCCAGGCCGCCGATCGATTCGGGCGCGTACAGCCCGCAAAAGCCGAGCGTGCCCGCATGGGCAATGGCTTCACGTGGGAATTCGGATTCCGCATCCCAGCGCGCGGCATGGGGCGCGAATTCGGCTTCAGCAAAATCGCGCGCGGTCTGCGCAAACGCGAGTTGCTCTTCGGTGAGGTCGAAATTCACGTGGGAGATACTCCGGCGTTGCCGTTCATTTCAGGCTGATGGTGGTGTTCACGCTGTGGCCGGCTGTGCTGTCGTCGTCGAACCAGCGCGCCGTCACGGTCTTGGTCTGCGTATAGAACAGCACGACCTGTTTGCCGTAAGGGCCCAGGTCGCCGAGCTTGGAAGCGCGTGATCCTGTGAAGGAGAACATCGGAACCGGTACCGGGATTGGCACGTTGATGCCGACCTGACCGACATCGACCTCTTCCTGGAACTTGCGCGCTGCCGCGCCCGATTGCGTGAAGATGGCCGTGCCGTTGCCATTCGGGTTGGCATTGATCAGTTCGATGGCTTCATCGAGCGTGGCGGCTTCGGCCAGACACAGCACCGGGCCGAAGATTTCCTGCTCATAAATGGTCATGCGGGGTTTGACGCCTGAGAACACGGTCGGGCCGACGAAGTTGCCTTTCTCAAAACCGGCCACGGTAGGTTTGCGACCATCGAGCTCCAGCTTGGCGCCGTCAGCGGAGCCGCGCTCAATCAGCGAATTGACGCGCTCGTGCGCAGCGCAGCTCACCAGCGGGCCCACGTCCACGCCATCTTCGGTGCCAACACCGATCTTTAGCGTCTTGGCTTTTGCGACGATGTCGGGAATCCATTTGCGGGCTTCACCCACCAGTACCGCAACCGACACTGCCATGCAGCGCTGACCCGCAGCGCCGAAGGCCGCGCCTGCCAGTGCGTTGAGGGCGTGCTGCTTGTTGGCGTCCGGCATGACGATGGCGTGGTTCTTAGCGCCCATCATGCATTGCACCCGCTTGCCGGCGGCGCTGGCGCGCTGGTGCACATGGGTGCCAACGCGGGTCGAGCCGACAAAGCTGATGGCCTTGATATCGGCGTGATCGCACAGCGCGTTCACCACGGCTTCGCCGCCATGCACCACATTCAGCACACCGGGCGGCACGCCTGCATCCATCGCCAGCTCGCACAGCCGCATGGTGACCATCGGGTCCTGCTCGGAAGGCTTCAACACAAAGGTGTTGCCGCAGGCGATTGCCATCGGAAACATCCACAGGGGAATCATCGCCGGGAAGTTGAATGGGGTGATGCCCGCGCACACGCCCAGCTGCTGCAGCAGCGAATAGGTATCGACCCCGTTGGCCACATTGTTAGCCAGCTCGCCCAATTGCAGGTTGCCGATGCCGGCTGCGTGTTCCACCACCTCGAGGCCACGGAACACATCGCCTTCAGCGTCGGGCAGGGTCTTGCCCTGTTCGGCGGTGAGGATGGCGGCGAGCGACTGCATGTTCTCGCGGATCAGTTGCTGGTACTTCAAAAAGACACGCGCACGCGTACTGACCGGCACCTTGCGCCAGGTCTTGAAGGCTTCACGCGCCGAAGCGATGGCCGCTTCCACCTCATCCGGCGTGGCGAAAGGAACGCGGGCCAGCACTTCCTGCGTGGCGGGGTTCACCACATCGCGCCACTCGCTGGTCTTCGATTCGACCAATTTGCCGCCGATGATGAGCTTGACGGTGGGAACGCCTGCCGACGATGCGGATGGGGCTTTTGCGTTGGCGCTGGGCTGGTTCTTGACGGGCGTATCCATGGCGTGTCTCCGGTAGGTTGTTTGTTCGAGAGCGTCCTCACCTGAGCTGGTGCGACCGGCTTGGCTGGTGGAGGGATCACCGATCCTAAGCGTGCAAATTTGTTGGGGCAAGACCCAGAAATGCACCACCGGTTTGCAAAAACGCACAACACCAGCTCAAAATCTACGCATGGACTGGGATCATTTGCGATATTTCCTCGAGCTGGCACGCGCCGGCAAGCTGGTGGGCGCCGCCCGCCGCATGGGCGTGGACCACACCACGGTAGCTCGCCGCATTCAGGCGCTGGAGAAGCAATTGGGTGCGTCGCTCTTTGCGCCGGAGGGCGCTGGTTATGTCTTGAATGAGGCGGGCAGGGCACTGTTGCCACAGGTAGAGCAAATGGAGGCGGCGTGGCTGGCGATCGAGCGATCTACACCGGAGGCCGGCGTGCCGCGCGACGGAACCCTTACTGGGCTGGTGCGCATCGGTAGCACCGAGGGATTCGGTGTTGCGATCCTTGCGCCGCATCTCGCGGGCTTTGTGGAACGCCATCCCGGCCTCGGTGTCGACCTCCTGCCCTTGCCCCGGACTGGTGCATCTTTCGCGGCGGGAGGCTGACATCGTCGTTGCGCTTGAGCGGCCCGCGCGCGGAAGCGTCGTTGCGGCGCGCCTGACCGACTACACGCTGCGCCTCTATGCTTCTGCCGCCTACCTTGCCCGGCAGGAAAAACCCCTAGTCGAACCGGACGATCTGCGTGGCCACGCTTTCGTGAGCTATGTGGACGATCTGGTCTTCAGCAAGGAGCTGCGCTATCTGACGGAACTGCATCGCCCCGAACGCTTCAGCCTGCGAAGCACGAGCGTGCTGGCGCAAGTGCAGGCTACGGTGGCGGGCGCTGGATTGGCGGTGCTGCCGGCTTTTCTGGCAGATGCGCATCCGGAACTGCGGCAGGTGCTGCCCGGACAGGCTTCCGTTCAGCGAACGTTCTGGGTGTCGATTCCCGGCGAGCTGAAGCACCTGGCGCGGATGCAGGCAGTCTGGGAATTTCTGCGGGAGGTGGTGCGTACGGAACAAGCGCGCTTGCTGCCTGCAGCATCGCCCACGCTCATAAGCGCGTAGCGCTACCAAGAAAATAGCTGGTACCGCATTCGGGAATTGCGCAAAACCTGAATCTGACCATTAATATTTCGCGTATTCGACCCATCCGTTCAGCTTGGTGCAGAAGCGTTTTTGCGCTCGGCCGCGCAATTTCGGTCTCGCGGACGCCCCGCAACCAAGTGGTGCAAACTCAGCCGTTGTTCACCGAGAAGCGAATGTTTCGTGCCATGCCCCTGACAAATTACGGCCCCCGCCACTTCGAATTCGACCATCCCGATCACGACGTCGCAGCGCTCAAGCGCGCTCTGGCCAACAAGCTGATGTATTCGGTCGGCAAGGATCCGGAGACCGCGCAGCCGGAAGACTGGCTAAAGGCTGCGCAGCTAGCGATACGCGATCAGCTGGTCGAGCGCTGGATGGCCACCACCCGGGCGCAGTACGAGCAGGACGTGAAGCGGGTGTATTACCTGTCGATGGAGTTTTTGATCGGCCGCACCATCACCAACGCGTTGTTGGCGCTGGAGATTGAAGAACCCCTGCGCGAGGCGTTGGCCGATTTCGGTATGTCGCTCGAGGATCTGGTCGAACGCGCGCCTGATGCGGCGCTCGGCAACGGTGGTCTGGGTCGTCTCGCCGCCTGTTTTCTTGATTCGATGGCAACGCTGGGTATTCCCGGCTTCGGCTACGGCATCCGCTACGACTACGGCATGTTCCGTCAGACGATCGTCAACGGCCAGCAGGTCGAAGTGCCTGATTACTGGCTAACGCACGGCTATCCGTGGGAGTTCCAGAGGCCTGAAGTGGTCTACCGCGTGCGCTTCGGAGGCCGGGTTGAGAACCACATTGCGCGCGGCAGCGCTTCGTGGGTCGATACCCGCGATGTGCTGGCAATGGCCTATGACAGCATCATTCCCGGCTACGGCACCGAAGCCACCAACACCTTGCGCCTGTGGTCGGCCGGGGCTACCGAGGATTTCGATCTTGAAGCCTTCAATCGCGGCAGCTACCGGGAAGCGGTGGAACACAAGAATCAGTCGGAAAACGTCACGCGCGTGCTGTACCCGGATGATTCAACCGAATCCGGCCGTGAGTTGCGTTTGCAACAGGAGTATTTCTTCTGTTCGGCAAGTGTTCAGGATTTGGTGCATCGCCACCTTCTCACGCACAAGGATCTTTCTGACCTTGCCGACAAGGTCAGCATCCACCTGAACGACACGCACCCGGTGCTGGCGATTCCCGAGCTGATGCGCCTGCTGCTGGATGAGCACGGCATGGATTGGGAAACCGCGTGGTGCCATACCGCGCGCATCTTCAGCTACACCAATCACACTCTCATGCTCGAGGCGCTCGAAACCTGGCCGCTGGAGATGATCGGCCGTGTGTTGCCACGGCATCTGCAGATCATCTTCGAGATCAACGCGCATTTTCTGGCCGAGATCACAGCCCGCCATGGTCGCGATGCGGAGCTGTTGCGCCGCGTTTCGGTGGTCGATGAAGCGGGCGATCGCCGCGTGCGCATGGCCTACCTGGCGGTCATCGCCAGCCATTCTGTCAACGGCGTCTCTGCGCTGCATTCGGATCTGATGCGCCAGTCGATCTTTGCCGACTTTGCCCGCATCTACCCCGAACGGTTCAACAACAAGACCAATGGCGTGACGCAGCGGCGCTGGCTGGCCCAGGCCAACCGGCCCCTTGCGGGCCTGCTCGACGCACGGATAGGCCGCACGTGGCGCCGTGAGCTCACGCAGCTGGCAGCCATTGCGCCGCTGCAGAACGATCCGAAATTCGTCGCGGCTTTTCGTCACGCGAAGCAGGAGAACAAGCAGCGCCTGGCCGACTGGGTGCTGCAACACATGGGGCTGCAGATCAATGTAGCGGCGCTGTTCGACGTGCAGGTCAAGCGCATCCACGAGTACAAGAGACAACTACTCAACGTATTGCATGTGGTGGCGCGCTACCAGGCAATCCTCGCCGAGCCCGAAGGCGATCATGTCCCCCGGGTGGTGTTCTTTGCCGGCAAGGCGGCTTCGGCCTATGCGATGGCCAAGCTCATCATCCGACTCATCAACGATGTGGCCGAAGTGGTCAATAACGATCTACGCATGCAGGGGCGCCTGCAGGTCGTGTTTCTGCCGAATTACAGCGTGAGTCTGGCCGAGGTGATCATTCCAGCCGCCGATCTTTCAGAGCAGATATCCACCGCCGGCACGGAAGCATCGGGCACAGGCAACATGAAGCTCGCCATGTCAGGGGCCCTCACCATCGGCACGCTCGACGGAGCGAATGTCGAGATCCGTGAACAGGTGGGCGAAGACAACATCTTCATCTTCGGCAAGACCGCTGCAGAGGTGGAAGCGATCCGGGCAGCCGGCTACCAGCCGCGATCGGTTTATGAGTCAATTCCTCAATTGCGCGCTGCGCTGGACGCGATTCGCGATGGTGTGTTCTCGTCGGGTGAGCTCGGCCGCTACCAGCAGATCTACGACACGCTGGTGGAGTGGGGCGACCACTACCTCCTGCTGGCCGACTACGCCGACTATGTCGCTGCGCAGCATCGCGTAGATGCGCTGTACCGCGATAGCGACGCCTGGGCGCGCATGGCAATCCGCAACGTCGCGGCGATGGGAATCTTCTCTTCGGACCGCACCATCGCTGAATACGCGCGGGACATCTGGCATTGCCCGGCGGTGGTTCTGCCGGGGACAAGCCCGTGAAGGACACGACCGAGATCCGGCCCCCTGCCACCCGGAGACAGCGCGCAGACGGGACGCGTGCGCCTACTGCCGGTGCATCCACATAAGCGCGGCTCGCGTACGTTGTTGCAATCAACGAGTTGAAGAAAGACGGGCACGCATGAACATGGTCGTGAACAAGGCAGTCGAGTGGGTGGAACAGGGCCGTTTGCCCGATCCCGCAGTGCGCGCAGGCATTCGTCATCTGCTGCGCCAGCGACTTGAAGAAATGCGCAGTACCGATGCGGCAGCCGCCGACGAGCTGGCCGCAGCCTTCATCGCGCAGATGCGGACATCGCCAGTTGCGCTGGTGCCCGAAAAAGCCAACGAACAGCATTACGAAGTGCCGGCGGCTTTTTACGATCTGGTGCTCGGGCCGCATCGCAAGTACAGCGGCTGTCACTGGCCCGCCGGGGTTAGCGGTCTGGAGCAGGCCGAAGCCCAGGCACTGGCGGTAACGTGCGAGCGGGCGGGGCTTGCCAATGGGCAGGCGATCCTCGAACTTGGCTGCGGCTGGGGCTCGCTCACACTCTGGATGGCTGCGCATTTTCCGGCGAGCCGCATCACGGCGGTCTCCAACTCCGCGTCGCAGCGCGCCTTCATCGAACAGGAAGCGGTGCGCCGCGGACTTTCCAACGTGGGGGTGATCACCTGCGACATGAACGCCTTCGATGCAGGCCCCGACCGCTTCGACCGTGTGGTTTCGGTCGAAATGCTCGAGCACATGCGCAACTGGGAATTGCTGTTCTCGCGCGTGGCGGGGTGGCTGCAGCCGGGCGGGCGTTTCTTCATGCACGTATTCGCCACGCGCGGCGCGCCTTACGCGTTTGAAGAGCGCGATGCCAGTGACTGGATGAGCCGCTTCTTCTTTTCGGGCGGAATGATGCCGTCGGACGATCTGGCGCTGCACTTTCAGGATGACATGCGCTTGCTGCGTCGATGGCGCTGGGACGGCACGCATTACGAGCGCACATCCAACGCCTGGCTTGCCAACATGGACCGGCAGTGGCCTGCGGTGCAGCCGGTGCTGGAGCAGGCCTATGGTGCCGCGCAAGCTGATCTCTGGCGCCAGCGCTGGCGCATCTTCTTCATGTCGGTGGCTGAACTGTTTGGCTACGACAAGGGCCAGCAATGGTGGGTATCGCATTACCTGTTCGAAAAACGCGCGCGGTGAACCGGCGGGCCACGATCCTTCTCAACATCGCCAACTCGCAGGCGGGCTGGTTCGGGGTGGTCCTTGCCGCGGCTCGCGGCATGCCGGTGCTCGCAGGTGCAGTAGCGACTGCTGGCGTTGCTGCGCATATCGCGTTGTGCCGCACGCGCCGTACCGAACTGCTGGTGGTGCTTGCGGTGATGGCGGTGGGGGCAGTGTGGGACAGCCTGCTCGCGGCCAACGGCGTCATCATTTATCCCAACGGTCAATGGAGTGTGTTTTTGGCACCCTACTGGATCGTCGGCTTGTGGGCGCTCTTCGCGACCACTCTGAATGTGTCGATGCGCTGGCTGCATGGGCGCTGGCTGGCAGCGGTGCTGTTCGGCGGCATCGGCGGCCCCCTTTCTTTCTGGGCTGGCGCCAGGCTCGGCGCGGCCCAGTTTCCCAATCCGGTTCTCGCGCTTGTCTTGCTGGGGCTGGGCTGGGCCTTGCTGGTGCCGCTAATGGTACGCATCACCATGGCGCTGGATGCTTCACCGTCTGTCACAGGGCTGCCAGCGCATTGACCGGAACATCGTTGCTTCATCTCGGCCATCCTGCCTCTTTAGCCGCCTTGTCGCGGCACCGTCTCTCGATTGGCTTCGCATCATGATCTCAACCGTCACCGTTGCATTTCTGGGGCTGGCCGTATCCGCCGCGCTGGCTTTTTGCACCTGGCTTGCAAGCGTGCGCCAGCACGATGTGAGCCTGGTTGATCGCACTTGGGGCCCGATGATTGCCTTGCCTGCAGTTGTCTACGCTGAGCTGCTGCCCACCCCGGTGCCAGTCCGTGTAGCCGCCGTACTGATACTGGCCCTGGCTTGGGCGGTGCGTCTGGCAGTGCATGTCACGGTGCGCAACTGGGGACATGGCGAGGACCGGCGCTACAAGGAAATCCGCGAGCGCAACCAGCCGAACTTCAGCATGAAAAGCCTGTACCTGGTGTTTGCCCTGCAGGCGGTGCTGGCCTGGGTGGTGTCCGCGCCGCTGTATGCGGCTGCCGTTGGATCGGCAACGCTGGGCTGGCTTGATTTCGTGGGGCTGGCTCTCGCCGCTTTTGGAATCGTGTGCGAAGCCGTCGCCGATTGGCAATTGACGCGCTTCGTCAACGACCCGGCTCACAAGGGCCAAGTTCTGGACAACGGGCTCTGGCGCTACTCCCGTCATCCCAACTATTTTGGTGAGGTATGTACCTGGTGGGGACTGTTTCTGGTGGCGCTTGCTGCCGCCGGCGCCGTGGGGTTGTGGAGCATCGTTTCGCCCGTGATCATGACGTTCATGCTG
>JBBSUX010000028.1:0-20060 GCA_038234045.1 Burkholderiales bacterium | reverse complement strand
CGGCCATGTCGCGCGCAAGATCGCTGCTACTTTGGCATCGACGGGCACGCCGTCGCTCTTCGTTCACCCCGCCGAAGCCAGCCATGGCGATCTCGGCATGATCACCCCGGGCGACGTGGTGCTGGCCATCTCCAATAGCGGTGAGGCAGCAGAACTGACGGCCATCCTGCCCTTCGTTCGGCGATTGGGCGCGCCATTGATCGCCATGACGGGCGACGCGTCTTCGTCCTTGGCCCGTCATGCCGACATGCTGATCGACAGCGGCGTCGAGAAGGAGGCCTGCCCGCTCAATCTTGCGCCCACCGCCAGCACCACAGCGCAAATGGCGCTGGGCGACGCACTTGCGGTGGCCTTGCTGGAGGCGCGCGGTTTTGGCGCCGAGGATTTCGCCCGCTCTCATCCCGGTGGCGCGCTGGGCCGCAAACTCCTGACCCATGTGGCTGATGTGATGCGCACGGGCGATGCCGTGCCGCGCGTCGCCCCTGATACCCCCCTGGCAGCGCTCATGCGCGAAGTCAGTGCCAAGGGCGTTGGCGCGGCAGCCGTGGTGGATGATGCGGACGGGCGCGTGCTGGGCGTATTTACCGATGGTGATCTGCGTCGCCTGGTCGAAACCGGCGCCGATCTGCGCTCCCTGCATGCGCGCGACGTGATGCATGCCGGGCCACGTACCATTGCGGCCACAGCCCTCGCGGTCGATGCCGCCGAACTGATGGAAGAGCACCGCATCACCAGCGTGCTGGTGGCCGACGCAGAAGGCCACCTCGAGGGCATCGTTCATGTGGGCGACCTGCTGCGGGCCAAGGTGATATGACGCGGGGCGATGATAGGCAGGGGCCGTCGAAGGAGCTTGCGGTGGCTTCAGCTGCGTCTTCTGATCGTGAAGCGAGCGCGCCGCTGAATGCTCTTGTGCCAACGCTCATCTGGCCGCCGGAGCTGCTGTTACGGGCTCAAGACGTGCGCGTCGCTTTTTTTGATGTGGACGGCGTCATGACTGACGGCGGCCTTTATTTCGCGGAGTATCCAGAGCCCGATCCGCGCATGGGCGGCGAACTCATCAAGCGCTTCAATACCCTGGACGGACACGGCCTCAAGCTCTTGCGCCGTGCGGGCATTCATCCGGTGGTGATAACCGGGCGCGATTCGAGACCGCTGCGCGCTCGGCTCTCGGCGCTCGGCATCGAACATGCTCATTTCGGTACGGAAGATAAGCGGCCCGCTGCCGAAGCTACGCTCGCCCAGCTCGGCTTTGGCTGGGAGCAGGCAGGCGCTATGGGCGACGACTGGCCCGACCTTCCGGTGATGCGCAGGGCGGTTTTTGCGTGTGCGCCGCCAGACGCTCATGGCGAGGTTCGCGCAATAGCGCATCACATAACGCATGCACGGGCTGGGCATGGCGCGGTCCGCGAGTGCTGCGATCTGTTGCTGGTGGCGAGCGGCCGCTATCGCACCTTGCTGCAGGAGTTTGCGCAATGAACGTCGTGTCCGCAGCCGCGCCCACACGTCGCAGCTCGGGCGGGCGGTTTCGTACCGGCGTAGCGGCTGTTCGCGACGCAACCGACCGTATCGGCACTTATCTGCCGGTGCTGTTGATGGCTTTGCTGGCACTCGGCACCTATTGGCTGGTGCGCAGCGCGCCACCCGTTTCATCCGGCACAAAGACAGTCGCTCCACTGCGGCATGAGCCCGACTATTTCATGCGCAATTTCACTGTTCGTACGTTTGACCCTGACGGCACTTTGCGACGAGAACTCTCCGGGGTCGAAGGCCGGCACTATCCCGACACCGACACGCTGGAGATCGAAAAGCCCCGCATTCGCGCGTTCAGCGACACCCACAGCGAAGTCGTTGCCACGGCCGAGCGGGCGCTGAGCAATGGCGATGGCTCCGAGGTTCAGCTTTTCGACAACGCGGTCGTTACCCGGGCGGCTGAGCGCTCGAGCGCCGGCAAGATCACGCCCCAACTGCAGTTCCGGGGCGATTTTCTGGACGTCTTCACCAACACCGAACGCGTGAGTTCCAACCGCCCGGTGATCCTCACCCGCGGAAAAGATCGCTTCACTGCCGATGCGATGGACTACGACAACCTGACGCAGGTGGCCAATCTTCGTGGCCGGGTGCGCGGCCAGATGTTCCCGCAAGTCGCAGACAGCACGCAGTTGCCTGCTCCGGCTACATCCAGCAAGGCAGCACCCAGACGAAAGCCATGAACTCCAACGATCTCCCATCCGGTTCACCGCACCGACCTGCTCGCGACGTCGCGCCGGGTCCACTGGTGTTCATTACCGGCGCTTCAAGCGGCATCGGGCAGGCGCTGGCAGCGCGCTACCAGCGCGAGGGCTGGCGGCTCGCCCTGTGTGCACGTCGGGTTTCAGAGATGAAATCGTGGGCTAGCGCTTTGGGAATAAGCGCCTCAAGCTATGAAATATATGGCGCGGATGTCGCCGATATCGATAGCATTGTTGCTGCCGGCAAGGCCTGCATCGAACGCCAAGGCGTGCCCGACGTGGTGATCGCAAGCGCCGGTTTAAGCGTTGGAGTCGACACCGCCGATCGCGATGATCTGGACGAGATGGCGCGTCTTTTTGCCATCAATACCGTCGGCATGGCAGCCACTTTTCACCCATTTGTTGCCGCGATGGCAACGCGTGGCAGCGGGAGCCTGGTGGGCATGGCGAGCGTCGCCGGTATCCGCGGCCTGCCCGGGCATGGCGGATATAGCGCAAGCAAGGCGGCCGTGATCGCCTATTGCGAAAGCCTGCGAGGCGAACTGCGCGGCAGCGGCGTACGGGTGACGACGATCGCCCCCGGATATATCGACACGCCGCTTACTCAGGGGAACCGGTACCGGATGCCGTTTCTCATGTCGGCTGAAGACTTTGCTCAAAAGACCTTTGTCGCCATCGAAGCCGGGGTTAGCTACCGGGTAATTCCGTGGCAGATGGGGGTCATCGGCAAGATTTTGCGGGCACTGCCTGACGCGGTCTTTGATCGCCTTCTGCAAGGCCGGGCCCGCAAGCGTCGCAGGGGTGAAGCCCACTAAGAGAGGGGTTCATCAGCGCGCAGTGAGGCGGTATTGCGCGCCGGTACCAAACGTCCTTCTCGTTTCGCGAAGGTGTTTAACAAGACGAAGCGCCCATGAAAAAGGGCCCAAAGGCCCTTTTTTGTGCTGGCAGCGCTAAACGTACATGACGTCGCGCAAGCCAGAAAGATCAGTAACCGCCGCGACCACCGCCGCCGCCGCCGTAGCCACCGCCGCTGCTGCCGCCACCACCGTAGCCACCGCCGCCGCTGCGACCACCGCCGCCGCCGCCACCGTAGCCGCCACCGCCACCGCCGCCGCCATAACCACCACCGCCGCCGCCGCTACCGCCACCACCGTAGCCGCCGGTGCGCGGGGGACGCGCTTCCATTGGACGGGCTTCGTTGACAACCAGGTTACGGCCACCGAATGCCATACCGTTGGTGCCTTCGATTGCGCTAAGCGCTTCGGCATCGCTGCCCATCTCGACAAAGCCGAAGCCCTTCGAGCGACCGGTGTCACGCTCCATCATGACCTTGGCGCTGGAGACCGAGCCGTACTGGCTGAACGTCTGCTGCAGATCTTCGTCGCGGAAAGAATAGGGCAGGTTGCCCACGTAAAGTTTGTTGCCCATGAATGGGACTCCTCAAGAAAAACAAAACGCGATGGAGTCTGGGCCACGCAATCAGCTAACCAATGGCGACTTCAAAGACGCGAAACTGACCATACACCGCAAAGTGCGACGCATCGAAATATGCATTCGCGCAGTAATTATGCTCGATTTCTCACAATGTCAATGAGTTTCTTGTGACAAACTAGGCCCGGGACTTCCCGAAACGAATCCGGGTGGGCGTTACACAGCTGAAAATTCTCGGGCAGTTCCACCCTTTTCGGGGCGGCTTTTTGCGCCGCTCTGGCGCTACACCAAGCGCTGTGTCGTCACCGAAGGCGTTACTATACTGACCGAAACGCGCCGATTTGCTCCAGCTTGCGGGCGCTTAACAAGTTCAGCTAAAGACAGACCGACGCGCAGCAAACCACGGCAGCCCGGCCTCGTTCTTGAAGCGATGCCGGGTTTTATTTTTTCTTTTTGTTGCCGTTGTCCTTCCTGCAAACGCCGTCCATGCCGCCGTCGCCGCTCCTGATCGCAACCCCCCGGACGATGTCGTTCAGCTCGCCGCTGCACCTGCAGAGTGGCGCGGTGCTGCCAGCCTACCAGCTGGCTTATGAAACCTACGGCACGCTCGACAATGCGCGCAGCAACGCGGTGCTGGTGTGTCACGCGCTCAATGCCTCGCACCACGTGGCCGGCGAATATGCCGGACAGGCGCGCTCCGAAGGCTGGTGGCACACCATGGTGGGCCCCGGAAAACCCGTGGATACCGACCGCTTCTTCGTGATTGGTGTGAACAACCTTGGCTCCTGCTTCGGCTCGAGCGGCCCGGCAGACATCAACCCCGCTACTGGCGCTGCCTGGGGAGCGGACTTTCCGGTGATGACAGTGGAGGATTGGGTCGATGCCCAGGCGCGGCTGCTCGACGTGCTCGGCATCGAAACGCTTGCCGCCGTCATGGGTGGCAGCCTGGGTGGCATGCAGGCCTTGTCCTGGACATTGCAATATCCCGAGCGCGTGCGCCATGCGGTGGTGGTGGCCAGCGCGCCCAACCTCACGGCCGAGAACATCGCCTTCAATGAGGTGGCGCGCCGGGCCATCGTGACCGACCCCGACTTTCACGGCGGCCACTTCCTCGCTGACAGCACGTTGCCGCGCCGGGGTCTGCGCATCGCGCGGATGATCGGCCACATCACCTACCTCAGCGACGACGTGATGAACGCGAAGTTCGGCCGCGCACTGCAGCCCGATGCGCTGGCCGCCGCAGCGAATGTTCTGGCAGCCGGCGTCAAAACGCCAGATCCCGAAGTGCCCATTGCTGACGCCGCTGCTGCACAACGTGCCTACCGCTACAGCACGCAGGACGTCGAGTTTCAGATTGAGAGCTACCTGCGCTACCAGGGCGACAAGTTCAGCGAATATTTCGACGCCAACACTTATCTGCTGATCACCCGTGCGCTCGACTACTTCGACCCGGCGAGCGCGTTTGGCGGCAATCTCACACGGGCGCTGGCGCGTGCTACAGCGAAATTCCTGCTGGTGAGTTTCACCACCGACTGGCGCTTCGCACCCGCGCGTTCACGCGAGATCGTCAAGGCCTTGCTGGAGAATCGCCGCGACGTCAGCTACGCCGAAATCGACGCCCCGCACGGACACGACGCGTTCCTGCTCGAAGACCAACGCTATCTAGGCGTCGTGCGGGAATACTTCGCTCGCATCGCGCAGGAGGCGCCATGACCGAGAAAGCCACCATGGAGGCACTCGCCGCGCTGGTGCCACATGGATCGCGCGTGCTCGATCTCGGCTGCGGTGACGGCGCCCTGCTCGATCATCTGCAGCGCACGCGTAATTGCAGCGGCTACGGGGTGGAGATTGCCGACGACAACGTGCTCGCCTGCGTGCGCCGCGGGGTGAACGTGGTGCAGCTCAACCTCGACGAAGGGCTGGCCATCTTCGAGGACAACTCGTTTGATGTGGTGCTGCAGATCGACACGTTGCCGCACCTGCGCAACGCCGAAATCATGCTGCGCGAAACAGCGCGCGTAGGCCGCGCCGGCGTCGTCGCCTTCCCCAATTTCGCACACTGGCCCAACCGCCTCTCCGTCTTGCGCGGCCGCATGCCCGTTACCCGCCGCCTTCCTTATCAGTGGTACGACACGCCGAATATCCGTGTCGGCACTTTCAAGGATTTCGAGGTGCTGGCGCTCAAGAACCAATTGCGCATCCTCGACGCGTTCGGGCTGCAGGATGGCGAAGTGGTGCGCTGGCTGCCAAACGCGCGGGCGGGGACCGCCGTGTTTCACTTTGAGCGTGCGGGTTAGCGGGAAGCTGCAGCAGGACTCGATGCCATGCGCAGGTAGTCAAACAAGGGTGAGCCCATGAGTGAAATGTTGCCCACCGAACCGGCCCCGTCTTTGACCACGCGCTACCGCGGCATGGATCGCGAGTAGATGTTTGTCGACTGAGCGTGGGTGCCTGCCTGATCTCGGTCAAGTGAAGCGTTGACACGCGTGGTCGTAAACGGATGCTTCAGCCGGAGATGAGTTACTTGAGCGAGACTTCAAGAAATATCGAACTGACTATGCCTACAGCGCTTTACCTATATGCGCCATATGCTATTGAATAAGAAGCAAAACCCGGTCGAAGCGGTCCTTTTCGCGGGTTAAGGGCTGGCAGAGCGTTACGTAATTTGCGTAGCACTTCCCGGATTTACCGCGATCTCGCATCTAGCATGGGTGTTTTTTCGGGAGTAACTACGAGATGGCTTTGCAATCCAATTTCTTCGGCAAGCGCGATGCGGAATCGTTGAACCCGGCCAACCGGCCCGCTACACCGGGGAGCAGCGGTGTGGGCAGCGGCAGCAGCAGCCTTTCATCAGGCAGCGGCAGCTTGTCGGGCGCGGCCACCAGCACCAGCGGTACAGGCGCTTCGGGCAGCAGCTCGGGTCTTGGTGCGGGGCGGGTGACGCCAGGTGGAGTCACCAGCAGCAGCACGACAAGCGCACCTGCGTTGGATGCGGCAACGGCAGGATCCGGCGAAAGCGCCAGCCGGCTCACGGTCGGTCCCAACATCAAGTTGAAGGGCGTCGAGATCACCGATTGCGACACGCTGGTGGTCGAAGGAATGGTCGAGGCGACCATGGATTCGCGCGTCATCCAGATCGCTGAGCAGGGCGAGTTCAAGGGTTCGGCCGAGATCGACATCGCCGAGATTCGGGGTGTTTTCGACGGCAACCTCACCGCGCGGGAAAAACTGGTGATCTACGCCACCGGCCGCGTGACCGGCAAGATCCGCTACGGCAAGCTGGTGGTCGAAGAGGGCGGTCAGCTCAGCGGAGAAATTCACGTTTCGGGTGCACATGCGCCGGCCGGCACCAGCGGGAGCAACGGCGTGGATTCAAGCTCTTCGTCCCACGACAGCTGAAGCGCAGCGTAGTTCAGCTCTCGCGCCCGCTGTCTGCCCGGCTGCCAGCGGGCGTTTTCTTTTTCGGCCCGGATAGCCGTGCAGACGTAGACGCTGTGCCCGACGTGTTCAAGGCGCCGCACTGGCTGGATCGCCACGGGGGTTAATGCCCAGGCGTTTTTGCAAGGCCAGCGCGGCCGCCGGTGCGCGTTCCTTGGCGCCTGCAATGAAGAACGCAAACACCTCGCGCTGCCTCACCTCGCGTGCTTCGGCCGCGCTCACGCCGCGCGTGGTGGCGCGCTTCTGTTCCAGCGCGACCTCTGCATGAGGCAGGTTGCCGGGGTCGCCACCGGACGCCCAAATGCGCGCCGTATCGGCCCAAACGTCGAGCGCTTTCGGCGCGTAGCCGGCTTTGTAGCGAGCGTTCGTCCCCATCAGCCGCGCATAGATGAAGTTGCCGGTGATGTCGGCGAACGACGGATGCTCGTCCGAATCCGCGAACACTGTGGTAACGCCGTGTTTGCGCATGAGCGCAAAAAACGCCGGCTCTTCGAAGAAGCTGGGGTGACGCACCTCGACTGCATGGCGCAGCGCTACGCCATCTACCTGCTTTGGCAGCAGCGCCAAGAATGCCCCGAAATCGTCTGCATCGAAAACCTTGGTCGGCATGAACTGCCACAGCACCGGCCCCAGCTTTTCGCCCAGTTCAGCGATACCACTGTTGATGAACCGCTCGACCGACTCGCCCGCATCGGCCAGAACGCGCCGATTCGTGCAGTAGCGCGATGCCTTGAGCGTGAACATGAAGCCTGACGGCGTCTCGTCGCGCCAGCGGGCGAACGTGGCGGGTTTCTGCGTGCCATAGTACGTGCCGTTGACCTCGATCGCAGTGAGCTGCCGGCTTGCGTATTCCAACTCTCGCGCATGCGGCAGATCGGCCGGAAAGAAATTGCCGCCGCGCCAGGGTTCGTACGTCCAGCCGCCGATGCCGACGCGAATCACGCCTTCGTGCTGCGCTGACGAGGGGGATGACGATGAGGATTTTTTCGGGGCGACTGAAGAGCGTGCCATCGGCCTCACTCTAGCGCGCGTATCGGTCGCCGCGTACAGTTGATGCAACCGTTTACGCCGCTTGCTTCTTCTGTCGCCTGTAGCCGTGTTCATCGCGCGCACCGCAGGCGGCCACATCGCCGAGGAATTTTCACCATGAACGCACCCGTTTCCGCCGAGCAACTCCAGCCCGCGCCGACGCTCGATTCGCAGCGCCTTGCCACCGATATCGATGCCCAGTGGGACGGCGACATCGTCCGTCAAATCACCGACTACATCGCCATTCCCGCCAAGTCGCCTGGCTTCGAGAAAGACTGGGCGGCGCTCGGCCATATCGAGACGGTGGTGCGCAACGCCGCGCAGTGGATCGAGGCGCAGAAGGTCGAAGGCCTCACGCTCGAGGTGATGCGACTACCGGGCCGCACTCCCGTCATCTTCTTCGAGGTGGCTGCGTCCACCGGCGACGCGGGCACGCCGCGAACCGGCACGCAAACGGTGCTGATGTACGGCCACTTGGACAAGCAGCCCGAATTCACTGGTTGGCGCAGCGATCTTGGCCCATGGACGCCCAAGTACATCGACGGCCTGCTGTACGGCCGCGGCGGTGCGGACGATGGCTATGCGGTCTATGCGTCGGTGGCTGCAGTGCAGGCGCTGAAGCGCCAGGGCGCGGCGCATCCGCGCATCGTCGGGCTGATCGAAACCTGTGAAGAATCGGGCTCCTACGATCTGCTGCCGTATGTGGAAGCACTCCGGCCTCGGCTCGGCGATGTGGGCCTGGTGGTGTGCCTGGATTCGGGCGCCGGCAACTACGATCAGCTCTGGCTCACCACCAGCCTGCGCGGCATGGCCGGCGGTGTGCTGAAGGTGGAAATCCTCACCGAGGGCGTGCATTCGGGCGATGCATCGGGCCTGGTGCCGTCGTCGTTCCGCATCCTGCGCCATGTGCTTGATCGGCTGGAAGACAGCGCCACCGGGCGCCTGCTGCCTGCGAGCTTCCATTGCGAGGTGCCGGTTGCGCGCATGGAGCAGGCCCGCGCGACGGCCGACATCCTCGGCGATGAGCTCTACAAGCGCTTCCCGTGGGCGCACTACGACTGCGGCGGCGCCACGCAGTTTGCGCTGCCCACCACCACCGATCCTCTAGAGGCCTTGCTGGCGCGCACCTGGCGGCCGACGCTCAGCGTCACCGGTGTGGATGGCTTCCCCGCCATGAAGGATGCCGGCGCCGTGCTGCGCCCCTACACCGCGTTCAAGCTCAGCCTGCGCCTGCCGCCGCTAGTGGAAGCCGCCGGCGCGGTGCAGGAACTGAAGAAGTTATTGGAAGACAACGCGCCGTATAACGCCCGCGTGACGTTCGAAGGCGGCGGCGGCGCCACCGGCTGGAACGCGCCGGAATCCGAAACTTGGTTTGAAGAGGCGCTGAATGCCGCGTCGCTCGCCCACTACGGCGCGCCCTGCGGCCACATCGGGCAGGGCGGCACCATTCCGCTGATGAACCTGCTGAGTCAGGGTTTCCCCATGGCGCAAATGATGGTTTGCGGCGTGCTCGGCCCGAAAAGCAACGCACACGGTCCAAATGAATTTCTCCACGTGCCGTATGCCCGCAAGCTGACCGCCGCGGTAGCCGAGGTGATTGCGCGCATGCCGTAATCCTCAGCAACGAGCTTTACGTGCGAATTCTTCTGGCGGAGGACGAGCCGGCACTGGCGACCTGGCTGGTGCAGGCGCTCGGCCAATCCGGTTTTCAGGTGGATTGGGTCAACGACGGTCGGCTGGTGGCCCGCAGTTTGCATGCCACACGTTATGACGCTCTCGTGCTGGACTTGGGCCTGCCGGGGCGCGATGGCCGCGATGTGCTCGAGGGCTTGCGCGAAGCCGATCTGCGCCTGCCGGTGCTGGTGCTGACCGCGCGTGATTCGCTGATGGAACGGGTAGGCACTTTGCAGGCGGGCGCCGACGACTTTCTCGCCAAACCGTTTGCGCTGCCCGAGCTGGAAGCCCGGCTTCTGGCCCTGATCCGGCGAGCGCGCGGCAGCGAACATCCGCGCTTTGCCTGCGGCCCGCTCACCTATGACCCCGTGGGCCAGAAGTTGATGCTGCGCCACCAGCCGCTGAAACTCACGCCGCGCGAACACGCAGCGCTCTGCGCCCTGGTGCAGCACAGCGGCGAACCCATGTCCAAACGAGAGCTGCTGGAACGTGTGTTCGCCGACGAGGCCGATGTGGCTCCCGAAGCCATGGAAGTGCTGGTGCACCGTCTGCGCAAGCGTCTCGCGGGTAGCGGCGTACGGGTTCAGACCCTGCGCGGACTGGGCTATGTGCTGGAACCCGACTTGTCCGAAGAAGCATCCCGCGAAGCGGCTGTGATCTCTCCAATCCCTGCGATCGCCAAGCCGCCTGCCGCTTCTGGCCGGGACTGAAATGCCCTGTCCATCTCGCTGGTCGCATTGGTCGCACTGGAGCCTGCGCCGCACATTGCTGACGGTCCTGATCCCGGGACTGCTATGTGTGATGGGGCTGGAGATCATCGTCAGCTGGCGTACTGCAGTCGCTGCCACAAACGCCGCTTTTGACCGCTCCCTCCTTGGCGCCGTCAAGGCCATGGACGCCAACATCTCCACCGCCAGCGGTGGCCTGTCGGTCGAGCTGCCTTACCGCATGCTGGAATTTTTCGAGCTCACTGCCAGCGGGCAGGTGTTCTACAGCGTGCACAGCGGCGATGGCCTGGTGCAGATTGGAAATGCCGAGCTGCCCTCGCCGCCCGTGCCGCTCGTCGATGGCGCGCCGCAGTTCTATGACGCCAGCTACTTTGGCACCCCGGTTCGCGTGGGCGCCTATGCACGGCTGCTGGACCGACCGCTATCGCAGGGCTCGCAATCGAACCGCGTGCTGGTGCAGGTGGCCGAAACGCTGGAGAGCCGGCAGGATTTCACCCGACAACTGGTGCTTGACGCGTTCGCTCGCGATGCGTTGTTGATGATGGCGGCCCTCGCCTTGGTGGTGCTGGCCGTGCAGGGCGCGCTGCGGCCCTTGCAACGCTTGCGCATGGAAGTTGTCGCGCGCCGCGCGGACGATCTCGCGCCCGTGCGCTCGGACCAGATTCCCGCCGACGTGGAGCCCCTGGTCGACGCACTCAACGAACACGCCCGGCGCTACCGCGACGTGGTCGAGCAGCGCCGTCGATTTGTCGATGACGCTTCGCACCAGCTACGCACGCCACTGACAACGCTATCCACCCAATTGGGTTTTGCCCTGCGCGAGCGGGATCCGGCTCAGAAGGATGCGGCGCTTCAGGCCATGGCCCGGCAGCTCGCGGACACGATTCGCCAGACCAACCAGATGCTCGCGTTGGCCCGCGCTGACGCAGTCGATCTTGAGCCCGAACCGCTCGATCTTTATGCACTGGCCGAAGCCACGACCAAACGGCACTGGCCTTTGGCCCGCGAACGCGGGGTTGATCTGGGGCTGGATTGCGCAGGGCCGCAACACCCCGGCGCCGATCTACCAGAGCGGCGCGTGGAGGGCCACGAAGGCTTGCTGGCAGAAGCGCTTTCCAACCTGCTGCACAACGCCTTGCTGCATACGCCGGCGGGCGGCCAGGTCACGGTGCAGGCCCGGCTCGTAGACGGCTGGGCGGAGTTGAATGTTCGCGATGACGGCCCCGGCATGCACGCGCTGGACCGCGCCCGCGTGGGTGAACGCTTTCTGCGTGTGCAGGCACCACCGGACTTGAACCCGGCTTGCCCAACCGGCAAGAGCGGCCACCCCGTTGAAACGCAGGGAAGTGGTCTGGGCCTGGCCATAGCCGCCGCCATTGCGGCGCGCCATGGCGGCAGTCTTACGCTGGAAGACGCCGCGCCCGCTGCCACGCCGCCCGGTTTGCTCGCGCGCTTGCGCTGGCCTGCGCTCGCGCCGAACCGGTTGACCTTGCCGCAGCACGAGGTGCCGGGATAACCCTCGATTTTTAGTGCGCGGGATGAAAGCATGTCGAAAGGCGCGACTCCCTACATTGGCGCGGTGGCAGAGGGCTTGCGAAGGCAAGGCCCCGACTCGCCCACTTCACAGAAGGAGACCCATCGTGCGCTTTCATTCCCGATTTCTCGCTGCCGCCGCAGCACTCGCCCTGGCTTTCTCGGCCCAGGCCGGCCCGCTCGACAAGACCGAATGCATCGCCCCGGCCAAGCCCGGCGGCGGTTTTGACCTGACCTGCAAGCTGGCGCAAAGCGCATTGCTGAACGGCAAATACATTAGCGACCCGATGCGCGTGAGCTACATGCCCGGCGGCATCGGCGCAGTCGCCTACAACGCCATCGTGGCGCAGCGGCCTGATGAGAACAACACCATCATCGCGTTCTCGGGCGGCTCGCTCCTGAACCTGGCGCAGGGCAAGTTCGGCCGCTACAACGAAAAAGACGTGCGCTGGCTGGCCGCCATCGGCACTGATTACGGTGCTGTCGTCGTGGCCGAGAACTCGCCGCTCAAAACCATCGCCGATCTGGTCGCCGCCATCAAGGCCGATCCGGGCAAAGTGGTGTTCGGTGCCGGCGGCAGCGTGGGCAGCCAGGACTGGATGAAGGCCGCGCTCACTGCACGCGCTGCGGGCCTGGACCCGAAGACCATGCGCTTCGTGGCGTTCGAGGGCGGCGGTGAAGCCATCACCGCACTGCAAGGCGGCCATGTGCAGGTGTATTCCGGCGACGCATCTGAAGCGGAAGAGCAGATCAAGGCCGGCGCCAAGATCCGCGTGCTGGCAGTGATGGCCGACAAGCGCCTGGAAGGTGCGATGGCCAATACGCCCACCATGAAGGAGCTGGGTTACGACATCGAGTGGCCCATCATCCGCGGCTTCTACATGGGCCCCAAGGTGAGCGATGCCGACTTCAAGGTCTGGCAGGACACCTTCGCAAAGATGATGGCGACGCCGGAATACAACAAGTTGCGCGCCGAGCGCAGCCTGTTCAAGTTCGCGCTCACCGGCCCGGAACTGGACGCTTTTATCACCGAGCGCATGGCGGCGTACCGCAAGCTTGCGGCTGACTTCAATCTGAAGGTTGCCAAGTAAGCCTTGCTCGAGGCATTGCGATAAAGGGGCGGTATCGCCCGCAAACGGGCTCGCAACGCGGGCCCGTCAGTTAGTGATCATTTTGGCTTGTAACGCAGCACGGGCGAGCGGTACTAGCTATCAATAAAGTAAATCATGGCAGATCGCATTCTGGGCGCCCTGTGCGTCATTCTCGGCGCAGCCATGGCCTGGTCTGCATGGGGTTACGCCGCCGAGATTTCGTATGAACCGGTCGGGCCGCGCGCCTTTCCGCTGTTACTGGCAGGCATCCTCGTGCTGATCGGCGCCTGGATGGCCGTCAAAGGCAGCCCGCGCACCGCGCTGCTAGGGAAGATGGATGTGGATGTGGATGTGGAGGTTCCCGCCATCGGCGCTGCAGAAGCAGCGACAGCGGTTCAAGCCGCTCCGCCACGCGGCAACCTCGCGGCGGTGGCGCTGTGCGCCGGCGCGGTGCTGGTCTATGCCGCAGTGTTTCAGTCGCTGGGGTTTGTGCTGGCCACCACCTTGATGGCGGTACCGGTCGGCAAGGCCTTCGGCGGCGACTGGAAGAAGTGCCTCATAGGCGGGCTGGTCATGGGCATCGGCTTCTACATCCTGTTCGACAAATTGCTGGATGTGATCCTGCCCACTGGCGTTCTGTCGTTCATCCTGGGAGGCCGCTGAGATGGACACGCTTCAATACCTGATGCAGGGCTTCGGCGTTGCGCTGACGCCCACCAACCTGATGGTGGCTGCCATCGGTGCGCTGATTGGCACCATCGTCGGCATGCTCCCTGGGCTCGGTCCGATCAACGGCGTTGCGCTGCTGATACCGCTGGCGTTCGCGCTCAAGCTGCCAGCGCACACCGCGCTGATTTTGCTCACCGCGGTTTATATCGGCTGCGAGTTTGGCGGCCGTATTTCATCGATCCTGCTGAACGTACCGGGGGACGCCGGCGCCATCATGACGGCGATCGATGGCAATCCGATGGCGCGATCCGGGCGCGGCGGCGTGGCGCTGTCGATATCGGCGTGGGCTTCGTTCGTGGGCTCCACCATCGCCACGGCCGGCATCGTGCTGTTTGCGCCGCTGCTGGCGCGCTGGGCACTGGCTTTCGGGCCGGCCGAATACTTTGCGCTGATGTGCTTCGCTTTTGCCTGCATCACCGGCCTGATGGGCAGCGAGCCGCTCAAGGCAGTGGTCGCTGCCGCGCTCGGGCTGGCGCTTTCCACCGTGGGGCTCGACAGCAACTCGGGTATCTACCGCTTCACCGGTGACAACGTGCATCTGTCCGATGGCATTCAGTTCATCGTGGTGGTGATCGGCTTGTTCTCGGTCAGCGAAATCCTGGTCATGCTGGAGCACCAGGCCAGCACCAGCGGCCTGATCCGCACGGTAGGCCGGGTAATGTTCAACACCAAAGAGCTCGCGATGACGGGCTGGACCATCATCCGTTCGTCGATCATTGGCTTTGTAGTGGGCGTGCTGCCAGGGGCGGGCGCGACGATCGCCAGTGCCATGGCCTATACGGTGGAAAAGAAGCTGAACGACAAGGAAGGCACCTTCGGCAAAGGCGACATTCGCGGCGTGAGCGCGCCTGAAGCCGCCAACAACGCATCGGCCAACGGTTCCTTCATTCCGATGCTCACGCTGGGTGTGCCGGGCTCCGGCACTACCGCCGTGATGGTGGGCGCGCTGTCGCTCTACAACATCACGCCCGGCCCGGCGCTGTTTACCCAGCAGCCCGAGCTGGTCTGGGGGCTGATCGCCTCCATGTTCGTCTCCAACTTCCTGCTGCTGATCATCAACATTCCGCTGGTGGGCGTGTTCACGCGCTTGCTGCTGGTACCCAACTGGCTGCTCGTGCCAGGCATTCTGGCGATCAGCGCGGTGGGGGTGTATGCGATTCACGCCACCACGTTCGACCTGCTGCTGATGGGCGTGCTGGGCATCATCGGCTTCGGGCTGCGCAAGGCAGGCTTGCCGATGGCGCCGCTGATCCTGGGCTTTGTGCTGGGCGATCTGATGGAGCAGAACCTGCGCCGCGCGCTGTCCATCACCAACGGTGAGCTGTCCATTCTCTGGGGCAGCCCCATTTCCATCGGTTTGTGGATGGGCGTATTGGCCATGTTGGTGGGGCCACCCGTGTACCGGCGATGGGCACAAAGAAAACCGGCGATGGTCTGAGCCATGGCGTGGCTGCGCTGGCCGGCGCTGGCGGTTGTCAGCGCGCTTTTGTCGGCGGCCCTGCTGGCGCTGCACATGCCAGCCGCCGTATTGATGGCATGCATGGTGAGCGGGCTCGTGTTCGCCCTGCGTGGGCTCAAGCTGTCCGTGCCGAAGCGATTTTTCGGGTGGGGCCAAGGCCTGCTCGGCTGCCTCATCGCACGCAGTCTGCATCCTGACCAAATCGGCCCACTTGCCGCCCACTGGCCGGCGTTCCTCGGCATCACGCTGGTTCTGATCGCAGCCAGCAGCGCCTTGGGTTGGGCCATGATGCGGCGCCAGGTGATGCCCGGCACGACGGCCATCTGGGGCATGGCACCCGGCGGTGCTTCTGCCATGGTGGCGATGGCCGAGGAGTTTGGCGCTGATGTGCGCCTGGTCGCTTTCATGCAGTACACCCGGGTTGTCATCGTCACTGTGGTGGCGGCGGTGGTCGCGCGTGTTGCTGGGGCTCACATTCCGACCACCAGCTCCAGCTTGAACTTGCTGGAGGTGGGCGCACCAAGCGGTTTATTGTTGACGGCACTGCTGGTGCTGGGCGGTGGCTGGGTGGCGCGGCGTTTTGCCATCGCGGGCGGCGCCATTCTGATTCCCCTGGTGGCGGGCCTGGTGGTGCAGTTTGTGTGGGGGCTCTCTCCCGCCTTGCCGCCCGCGCTGCTGGTGCTGGCATATGCCGCGATCGGCTGGAGCGTGGGCCTGCGTTTTGCCCGTGATGTGCTGCTGCACGCCCTGCGCGCGCTGCCAAAGGTGTTGGCATCTATCGCCTTGCTGATCGGTGTCGGTGTGGCCTGCGGGGCTTTGCTCATGGTGACCATCGGCCTTGATCCGCTCAGCGCCTACCTCGCGACATCGCCGGGTGGGGTCGATGCGATTGCCGTCATTGCGACGACCAGCGCAGTGGAAACCAGCTTTGTGATGGCGATGCAATTGACGCGGTTCATGGTGGTGCTGATCGCCGGCCCGGCGCTGAGTCGCTGGCTGGCGCAACTTCGCTGAGCGTCTGCCGGGCCTTGGCATTCACCTAAGCTGCGCCGGCCGTCGGTACCATCGTGGCAATGGACCCGCCCAACCCCGTCGCCACGACCCATGAAACGCCGGCCCTGCCGCTCGATGCCGAAGGCATCTTGGCGCTGGCGGCGCGCTCGATGTTTCATCTGTTTTCCAGCGTCAGCCAGGGCATGTTTCTGGTCGATCTGCGCGGTCGCATCGTCTGGGTCAACGAGGGCTATCAGCGCTTTCTGCCGGCGCTAGGCCTGACGTCGGTCGACCAGTTCGTCGGCAGGCTGGTGGAGGACGTCATTCCCAACACCCAGATGCGGCGCGTGCTGGAAACCGGCGAGGCGGTGCTGATCGATCTGCTCACCAATCGCGCGGGCACCTTCGTCGTGAGCCGGATTCCGCTGCGTGACGATGCCGGCCGCGTCATCGGCGCTATCGGCATCGTGCTGTTCGATCATCCCGAGACCACGCTCAAGCCGCTGATCAGCAAATTTGCGTTGCTGCAGCGCGATCTGGACGATGCGCGGCGCGAACTGGCCGAGCAGCGCGGACGGCAGCTGCGCGGCGGCAGCGCTGGTGACGGCATGCGGCGCGCCAAGCACACGTTTGTCAGCTTTGTCGGGTCAAGCCCCGCTGCTGCCGAGATCAAGCGCCAGGCGCGGCGCGCGGCGCAATCGACTAGTCCGGTGCTGCTACTCGGCGAAACCGGCACCGGCAAGGAACTGCTGGCGCACGCCATTCATGCGGCCTCGGCGCGCTCTGCCGGGCCTTTCGTCAGCGTCAACATCGCGGCAGTGCCCGATACCTTGCTGGAGGCGGAATTCTTCGGCGTCGCCCCTGGGGCCTATACCGGCGCCGATCGCAGGGGGCGTGACGGCAAGTTCAAGCTCGCCGATGGCGGCACCTTGTTCCTCGACGAGATCGGCGACATGCCGCAGAGCCTGCAGGCCAAGCTGTTACGCGCCTTGCAGGAAGGCGAGATCGAACCGCTCGGCTCCAACCAGCTCGTGCCTTTCGATGTGCGGGTGGTGGCTGCTACCTCGCGTGACTTGGGTGCGCTGGTGCAGAGCGGCGGGTTTCGCGAAGACCTGTTTTACCGACTGCATGTGCTGCCGCTGCGCGTGCCGCCGCTGCGCGAGCGGCGCAGCGACATTCCGGCTTTGGTGGAACTGATCGGCGAGGACATGGCGATGCGCAACGGCACACCGCCGCCCGAGTTGCGGCCCGACGCGCTGGCGCTGCTGATGGGGCAGCCCTGGCGCGGCAACATCCGCGAGCTGCGCAACGTGCTCGAGCAAGCCGCCATGCGCAGTGACACAGCCAGTATCGATGCCGCTCAGCTCCGGCAGATCCTGCTCGAGGCGGGCGTAGAGCCTGCTGCGCCTCTGGCCGATACGCCACGGGAGCGGGGTGACGCAGAAGCCGCCGGCTTGCTGCGCCCGCTTGCCGAGCAGGTCGCCGAAGTCGAGCAGCGCGCCATCGCTGCAGCCCTGCGCGCCAGTGGCGACAACAAGCTGGCAGCCGCTCGGCGGCTCCGCATTTCGCGTGCGACCTTGTATGCGCGTCTGGAAAACCCTGACAAAGGTTTGGACAACTGACCAAATATCAGGCAATAATGTTGTCTGAATTTTAGGCGATCAGTCGGGCTGGAAACGGCAAAGTCAATGGTGACAAGCACTTGCCGCGTGGCATGCTATGTGCACGGATGTCGGTCACTATTACAAGGAGACATTTCCATGCACCGTCGCACCCTGGTTGCCCTTGCCGCGTTCGCGGCCACGATTTCTGCCTCCGCTTTTGCCGCCGGCGAGATTCGCATAGCGCACATTCACAGCATGACCGGGCCGCTGGAGGCCTACGGCAAGCAAACGCAAACCGGTTTGCTGATGGGCCTGCAATACGCCACTGGCGGCACCATGATGATTGACGGCAAAAAGATCGTGGTGATGGAGAGAGACACGCAGGGCAAGCCCGACCTGGGCAAGAGCCTGCTGGCCGCCGCCTATGCCGATGACAAGGCCGACATCGCGGTAGGGCCGACCTCGTCCGGTGTGGCATTGGCGATGCTGCCGGTGGCCGAGGAATACAAGAAGATCCTGCTGGTCGAGCCGGCCGTGGCCGATTCGATTACCGGCGACAAGTGGAACAAATACATCTTCCGCACCGGCCGCAACTCGAGCCAGGACGCCATCAGCAACGCGGTTGCCATGGACAAGGACGGCGTGACGGTGGCCACGCTTGCTCAGGATTACGCCTTTGGCCGTGACGGCGTGAAGGCATTCAAAGCCAACCTGAAGCACGCGAAGATCGCACATGAGGAATACCTGCCGCAGAACACGACCGACTTCACTGCTGGCATCCAGCGCGTGATCGATGCATTGAAAGACAATCCTGGCCGCAAGGCGATCGAAGTGATCTGGGCCGGTGGCACGCCCCCTTTCAACGCGCTGGCCGCACAAGACCTGAAGAAGCGCTACGGCATCGAAGTGTTCACCGGCGGCAACATCCTGCCGGCCATGGCTGCATACAAAAACTTCCCCGGCATGGAAGGCGCCACCTACTACTACTTCGGCATCCCGAAGAACCCGGTGAACGACGCTCTTGTTGCTGCGCATTACAAGGAATTCAAAACGCCGCCTGATTTCTTTACGGCGGGTGGTTTCTCGGCCGCAATGGCACTGGTGACCGCGCTGAAAAAGACCCATGGCGACACCAACACCAACAAGCTCATCAAGACCATGGAAGGCATGAGCTTTGATACGCCCAAGGGCAAGATGACATTCCGCAAGGAAGACCATCAGGCGATGCAGAGCATGTACCACTTCAGGATCAAGAACGACCCCGCTTTTGCCTGGGGCGTGCCGGAGCTGGTGCACGAGATCACGCCGGAAGAGATGAGTATCCCGATCCGCAACCAGCGCTGACAGTTGCCGCGCGCGGGGGTCACCTGGCCCGAACGCGCGCCCGTCATGGCATCGGCAAGCCACGTCGCGACACCTCACTATTAATAGCTGATAGCGCATGTAATACATGCGCTAGAGCCATATTTCGTTCTCATTTTCCAAGCCATGCTCGAAACCCGCGATCTGACGATCCGCTTCGGCGGACACGTCGCTGTCAATGCTGTGAGCTGCGCTTTCGCGCCTGGCACGCTGACCGCGATCGTCGGCCCCAATGGCGCAGGCAAGACGACCTACTTCAACCTGATCTCGGGCCAGCTCAAGGCCACGGCCGGACAGGTGCTGCTGGGAGGGCGCTTGCTCTCGGGTCTTTCGGTGCCTGAGCGCGCCCGCGCGGGAATCGGCCGGGCGTTCCAGCTGACGAACCTGTTTTCGCACCTCACCGTGCAGGAGAACGTGCGCCTGGCGGTTCAGGCCATGCGGGACGGCAAGCATCGGCGCGGCCTGAACCTGTGGAGTATCTGGAGCGACCACACGGATCTGATAGCCCGTGCCGACGCCATCCTGGCCAGCGTGGCGCTGCGTGAGCGCGCCGACGCACCGGTGGCGAGCCTGCCGCACGGCGACCAGCGCAAGCTCGAAGTGGCATTGTTGATGGCGCTCGATCCGCTGGTCTACATGTTCGACGAGCCGACAGCCGGCATGAGCCACGACGAGGCGCCGGTGATCCTGAACCTGATCCGCGAGCTGAAAAAGGACAAAACCAAAATCATCCTGCTGGTAGAGCACAAGATGGACGTGGT
>JBBSUX010000027.1:0-20117 GCA_038234045.1 Burkholderiales bacterium | reverse complement strand
GGCCAAAGGTCAGCAAACCCAGAAGATGGTGAAAAAGCCCAAGAAGGACACTTCTTCAGGCTTGACTAAAACGGTGGGCACGCCCTCCGATCGCCCAACAGCGCCGATGACGGCGGTAATTCCGCGCGGCAAGATCGTCAAGGATCGATAGATTTCAGAGGATGATCAAACGGGTGCCTGCTTTGTAGCGGGCACCATATATTTGACGTCCGGCCGGGCTTGTTCCGGCGTGATCGTCAAGCCGCTGCGGTGAGCAACAAAAGCCACCAGGCGCGGCATCAGAGACCAGGCGCAAATCCCTGATTTCAGTGACCGCCGCCCAGATACGCAGCCTTCACAGCAGGATCGTCGCGCAATTGCGCTGCAGGTCCGTGCAGCGATATGCGACCGTTTTCCAGCACATAGCCGTAATCAGCCACGCCGAGCGCTGCGGCAGCAAACTGCTCTACCAGCAGCATCGTGACGCCTTCGCTCTTGAGTCGCGAGATGATCTTGAACACCTCGGCCACCAGGATAGGCGCCAGACCCATTGATGGCTCGTCGAGCAGCACTACATCGGGGTTCAGCATGACTGCGCGCGCCATCGCCAACATCTGCTGCTCGCCGCCCGATAAGGTGCCTGCGAGTTGCATACGCCGCTCTTTCAGACGCGGAAAAAGCTCCAGGGCGCGCTCCAGGTCGGCTGGGACATCACCGCGCGGACGGCTACCGGTCAGCCGCGCAAAGGCGCCGAGCGTGAGGTTGTCCGTCACCGTCATGGTGGCGAAGACACGTCGGCCTTCCGGCGAATGCGCCAGGCCGAGTTTGGCGATGTCATAGGACTCCAACCCGTCGATACGCTTGCCGTTGAGGGTAATGGTTCCCCCGGTCGGCGCGATCATTCCGGACACGGCCCGCATGGTGGTGGTTTTGCCCGCGCCGTTGGAGCCGATCAGGGTAACGACCTTGCCCTTGGGAACTTCCAGGGAGATGCCGTGCAGTACCTGCACCTTGCCGTAAGCGGCTGAGAGATTGTGAATGGTCAACATGGTGTTTCAGGCTCCTCAGGCGACGTGCGCGGTGGCGTCACCGCCCAGGTAGGCTTCGATGACTTTCTCGTCGGCCTGCACAGCCGCTGGCTCGCCTTCAGCGATCTTCTGACCGAAGTCCAGCACCGATACGGTGTCGCACAGCCCCATCACCACATCCATGTGGTGCTCGATCAGGACCACGGTCACGCCGTGGTCGCGGATCTTGCGGATGATGGCGATCAGCTCCTTGATGTCCGGCGCCGTCAGGCCGGCAGCGGGTTCGTCAAGCAGCAGCAACTGCGGATCGAGCGCCAGAGCGCGTGCGATCTCCAGCAGGCGCTGTTTGCCGTAAGGAAGATTGCGCGCCTCTTCGGTTACGAGATCTTCAAGGCCGACGAACTGCAGCAAGCCGAATGCACGCTGCGCCACCGCGGCGGATTCGCGCTTGTAGCGGCTTGAATGGAATGCCACATCGAGAAGATTGCTCTTGAAGGTGTGGTGCAGACCGACCTGAACGTTCTGCAGCGCTGTCATCTCGCCGAACAACTGCACGTTCTGGAAAGTCCGCGCGATGCCCGACAAGGCGATTTCTGAAGACGTCCGGCCCACGACTGATTTGTCACCGAACACGATAGTGCCTGCAGTCGGCACATAGATGCCGGTCAGCACATTCATCATCGTGCTCTTGCCCGAACCGTTCGGACCGATCAACCCGTGAATGGTGCCCCGTTGGATCACCAGATCGACATCATTGAGCGCCTTCAGGCCACCGAACTGCATGAGCACGTTCGATGCCTTGAGCATCTGTTCGCCCCGCTTGCCGGCGCGCGCTGCTTCGGAAACCGCATCAACATGGTTGCTCTTGTCGATCAGCTGCATATCGGTGTCTGAATGACTTCCGCGGATATTGAGCGCACTACGCACGAATCCGACGATGCCGTCCTGCAGGTAATAAACGACGAAGAGCGTGATGACACCGAAGATAGACAGACGCCAGTCGATCATCGTCTTCAGGTAGAACGAAACAGCTGCCAGCGCAATCGTGCCCACCACCGGGATCGCCATTTCGAGCGGCGTACGACGACCTCGCTTCACGGCCACTGCCGCGACGATCATCACCAGAATTGCCAGGCCGACCGACACATAGCGGAACAACACAACATCGTCCAGCAGCTTGGGCAGCAGCACGATGATGGCGGCACCCAGCACGGTACCCACGCGACTCTTGCGGCCACCCATGATGACGGCCAGCAGGAACAGCACCGTCAGCTCGAAGTTGTAGGTATTGGGCGAGATGTACTGCTCGGAATACGCGTAGAGACCGCCCGAAAGACCTGCGAAACCTGCGCTGATCACGAACGCGTAGACCTTGTACCGATATACCGAAACACCCATGCAGTCAGAAGCCACCGGGCTGCCGCGCAAGGCCTCGAACGCCCGCCCGAGGTGCGATCGCAGGATTCGGTGCACCACGATCAGCGAAAGCACCGCCAGCACCGCCACCAGCCAGAAGTACTGCCGGTCGTCGAACTCATGGCCAAAAACTGTGGGCTTGTTCAGCTTGATGCCCATCGGACCATCGGTGAGGAAGGTCATCTCGTTGATCAGGATCTGGATGATGGTTCCGAACGCCAGCGTCACCATGGCCAGATAAGGTCCCGTCACCCGCAGCGCCGGCAACGCGAGGATGGCACCGAAGCCCGCTGTCACCAGGATCGCCACCGGCAAGGTGATGTAGATGGGCGCAGCCAGCTTGAAGACGAGAACGCCGGCAGCATAGGCGCCGATGCCGAACAAGCCCGCGTGGCCGAGCGACACCTGACCGGTATAACCGACAACGATATCCAGCCCGAACAGCAGGATCGCGTAGATCAGGATGGTTTCCAGCAGGTGGATGTAATACGGATTGTCGAGAAAGACCGGAAACAGCATGAGCGCTGCCAGGCCGACAACAGCCAGAAGAATACGACTTGATTTCATGTTGGATATGAGCGCGGCCCTTGGGCTCACACCTTCTTGATAGCAGTTTTGCCGAACAGGCCTGCGGGACGCACAGCCAGCACGATCAGCAGCAACACGAGGCCGGGAACGTCCTTGTAGCCGGTGCTGATGTAGAAGCCGGTCGTGGTTTCAGCGACGCCGAGGATGATTCCGCCGACAACAATCCCCATCCCGCTCGTAAGACCACCGATGATCGCAACGGCAAAAGCCTTCAGACCGAGCACCGCGCCCATCGTGGCGCCGGTGAGCGTGAGCGGCGCAATCAGCACACCGGCAAAAGCAGCCGTCAGCGACGAGAGCGCATACGAGAACGTGATGACCAGCCCGGTATTGATACCCATCAGCTTGGCCGCATCACGGTCATTGAACGTTGCGACGACGGCCTTGCCGTAAATGGAGCGGCGGTTGAAAATTTCGACGGCCACCATCATCAGCAGCGCACCAACCACCACCAGAATTTCCATCGGCAGCACGTTGGCACCAAGAAAATGCAGCGGGGCTTCCGGCAGTGGAGAGGGAAAACGCAGGTCATCACGACCCCAGACGTTTTCCGCGACGTTCTTGAAAATGATGCCGAGCGCGATGGTGGACATGATCCACCCGAACTCGGACTTGATCTTGATAGCCGGGCGCACGGCGATGCGCTCCACCACCGCACCCTGCAAGGCGCCAAACAGGCACACCAGCGGAATCATCAGCCAGTAGTTGATGCCCAGACCGACAAGCGTCAGCCCCACGAGCGCACCAAGCATCAACGCCTCGCCCTGACCGAAGTTCAGGGTGTCGGATGTGGCAAAGGTGAGCTGATAGCCGAAGGCAATAACGGCATAGATCATGCCCAGCGAAATGCCGCTGAAGATGAGTTGGGTAAGGATATTCATGGCGAATCCGCAAATACGGTTTGGCAAAAAAATGCGCCGTGCGGAAGGCTCCGCACGGCGCTCGCAGGCTGGGCTGCTTACTTCTTCATGATGGCTTCGTTAGCGCTTGGATCCTTCATCTGGACCTTCGATGCTGCTTTTTCGTCCTCAGCATTTGCGTAGACAACCTTGCCGCCCTTGACCAGACCGAAGACCGGCATGTTGGCGGTGATTGCCTCATGGTCGGTCTTGCTAAAAGGCTTGATGTAGGTGGTAACAACGCCTTCGACAGGATCCTTCAGATTCTCCAATGCATCCTTGATCTTTGGACCATCAGTGCTGCCGGCCTGCTTGATCGCTGCAGCAAGCAGGTAAATGGAGTCATAACCCTGCGCTGCAGAAACCGGCGAATCCATGCGGTTGTCCTTCGGCTTGAAGGTCTTCAGGTAGTCGTCGATGAACTGCTTGCGCTTGGGTGTCGTCGGCTCCTGAATGAAGGTTTGGGGCATCATCGCGCCTTCACCAGCCGGGCCTGCGGTGTCGATATAGTTGGCCATCGACAGCGTCCAGCTACCGATGAGCGGGACTTTCCAGCCAAGCTTGGTCATGCCGTTGGCGATCTGGGCAAGCTCTGGGCCAATGCCGTAGGTCAGAATCGCTTCAGCACCCGCTTCCTTGGCTTTCAACAGCTGCGCCGTCATGTCGACGTCCTTGATGTTGAACTTCTCGACGGCGACCGGCGTGATGCCCTTGGCCTTAAGTGCTGCCTCGAGGTCGGTCTTGCCCAGCTGCCCGTAGTTGGTCGAATCCGCCAGGATGGCGACCTTTTTGAAACCCTGGCGCGTGATGGCTTGTGCCACGATCATCGGCGCTTGGATGTTGTCGGCTGCCGAAGTGCGAAAGACGTAGTTATCAGGTTGCTTGTCGAACTGGTGCGTGATCACCGAGCCGGTCGACACGTTGTTGATGACCGGAATCTTCGCATCCTGGAAGAAACGCTGCGAGGCCAACGACACACCGGTGTTGATGTAGCCAACAACCGCAACAACCTTTTCGCGGTTGATCAGTTCCTGGGCAATCTGCACGCCGCGCTCATTCTTCGCTTCATCGTCACGCTCGATCAGTTCAAGCTTACGGCCCAGCACGCCGCCCGCCTTGTTGATTTCGTCGGCAGCCAGACGCACACCGTCGCGCATGCTCACACCCATCGAGGATGAGCCACCCGTATAGGGCCCGTCCACGCCGATCTTGATTGTGTCGGCGGCAAAAGCGCCAGCCGAGAACGCGACGGCGCCGGCAATGGCGAGGAGTTTGAAATGCATCTTCATGAGGTTGGGATCTCCAAAATTGTTGCTGTAAGCACCCGACAAGGTTCTTGCGAACACCGGTATCGGTCTGCCGCGCAAGCTTAGTTTTCCGCTGCCCATACCCTCTAGGGGGGAACCCTGAAAAGCCTTGCAGGGACCTGACGGCAAGCAAGAGATGTCGGCTATCCGGAATGCTAGATCGCTATTTTTTAGATAGCTAATAGCGCCCGACGGATAATCGCTTTAAGCACCTATTACTTGTGATTATCCAGATGCGCTTGACCGCGCATCAGTGCGAGGTCCACTGCAAGCTTGTCCAAGCAGCGGCCAATCAGGAACCGGAATCCGCTTGCGGCTCGTTTGCCGATTCTTCGGCGAGTTCGGCGCGACCCTTGGCAGTGCGCGAAAGCTTTTTGACCCGACGTTCCTGCTCGGCGGCGTCAGCTTCGGTTTGCCAGAGTGCGAACTCCTCCGGCGTCTCCAGCGTGATGCGCCCGAGCACCGCGCTGCGAAAGTCATTGAGCACGATCTCGGCAGCCTTTTGCGTATCGACGCGGCCGCGCGACTGAACGGCACCGCGCAGTTTGCCGATGGCCTCCAGCAGAACCTCATCCTCCGTCTCGGCAACGGGGCGGCCATCGATTTCGGCAGGTAACCGGAAGCGCGTCCGCAGCAATTCCTCATACGGTTGCTTAAGGGCACGCAGCAGTTCGACGGCTACCTCTGGCTCGTCATAGGCGTTGCGTCCAATCGATCCGGCCGCCGCCAGATGAAAGCCGGCGCGCGGCATCGTGATGCGGGGCCACAGCATTCCGGGCGTATCCCACAAATAGAAGTCATCTGCCAGCACAATGCGCTGCTCGGCCCGGGTGATGCCGGCTTCGTCGCCGGTCTTGGCTTTTTTGACGCCCACCAACGTATTGATGAGAGTTGATTTGCCCACGTTGGGTACACCGCACACCAGCACACGCATCGGCCGTGCCATTCCGCGCCGCCCAGGAGTCAGCGTGCGACACGCATCGATCAAGCGCCTTGCCGGTGCTGGCTCACCAGCGTCGAGCCCGATCGCAGCGGTAGAGGCAAGTGCGTTGTAGTGGGCCAGCCAGCGAGAGGTTCGCTCAGGGTCAGCAATATCCTGCTTGTTGAGTACCTTAAGTGCAGGCTTGTTGGCCGTCAGTTCGGCAATCAACGGGTTGGCGCTGGAGCCTGGCAAGCGCGCATCGAGCAGCTCGATCACCACATCGGTTTCCCGCATTCGCGCAGCAATCGCTTTGCGGGTGAGGTGCATATGCCCCGGAAACCACTGAATACTCATAATGTTGATGCTGCCTGACGAACTGCGCTATCGGCGTGTCGAGTGAATTCGCCGTTCCGCCGGCATGCGATTAGTCCGACGAAAATCACGCGACTGCCGCTACTGCGGGATGCATCTGCGGCACCAACTGCTCGGGCGACACATAGTGAACGCGGTACTCCTCGAACGACATCGTGTCCGCGGCTTCGATACGACGCTGTGCGGCCAGGGAATCGCGGCTTTCTGCTTCAAATGCCTCCCGCTGCGCCGGCGGAAATACACGTGCCAGGACACTCGCCCTGGTTTCGGCCGATTGGTGGCGCACGAAGCGTACGAATGAATTGTCGTGTTCCTCGGCCATCGAGCTCAGAACCCGGGCAGAAGGAAGCGTATCGGGATGATCAAGGTAAGACGCAGCCTCTGCCACTGCTTGCGCGTGGAGCGGCACAGCAGAAGGCGCCTGAAGACGATCGAGCGCTTCGGCGATCTGCGCACATTCGCCCAGAATTTCGCGGCCCCAATCCATCAGTGTCACGGCGCGCCCCGACCGCTGAATCATTAATCCGGGCTCACGCCCACGCGCTGCCGCAAGGTGCTGGTTGTGCTTCAGGTCGGCGATCTCTTCTGGACTATCACGCGGGCTGTCGGACAGCAGGCAATGCAGCAGAAACACATCGATGAAACGCATCGTCTGCGCGTTGATTCCGAACGGCTCGAATGGATCGAGATCCATGCAGCGCACCTCGATGTATTCGACGCCACGGTCACGCAAAGCATGCAGCGGTCTTTCCCCGGGTCGGATCGTGCGCTTGGGGCGGATGGTGCCGTAGAACTCGTTTTCGATCTGCAGCAGCGAGGTTGCCAACTGGTTGTAGTCGCCACCCGGATTGCGGATACCGAGTTGCTCATACGCGGGATAGGCGATGGTCAACGCATCCTGCAGCGAAGCGCCGTAGCCCTCAATATCGTTGTAACTCACCGCAAGACTGGCCTGCGCATCGCTCTGATAGCCGAGCCGGCCCATCCGCAGCGAGGTCGCGTGCGGCAGGTACATGCTGCCCTGCCCAAGCGACTGCAAGCCATGATCCCGGCCGGCGACAAAAGTGGAGCACACCGCCGGAGAAGCGCCAAACAGCGTCAGCAGAAGGAACGACTGCCGCCGAAAATTGCGGATCAAGCTGAAATACTCCTCGGTGCTCACCCCCGGCAACGACCAGTTGTAGTGAATGCCCGAAATCGTCTGCATGCGGCGCCCATAGCGATGCGCCAAGCCCATTCTGTAAATGCTCTTGGCACGTCCCACGTTGGAACTGCCGTAGCGGCCGATCGGAATGGTTTCATCGGTCGGTAAACCGCAGGGCATGCTGGACACCCACAGCGTTTCATTACCCTGCTCTGCCATTACCCGATAGGTGAACTGATGCACGGCGGCAAGCTCGTTCAGGCACGCCTCAGCATCCGGATGCACTCCCGTAATTAACTCAACCTGTGATTCACTGAAATCAGTGGTGATGTGCGGATGCGTCAATGCCGAGCCAAGCGCCGCCGGATGCGGCGTAAGCGCAAGCAGCCCGTCAGGGGTGGTTCGCAGGCTCTCCTTCTCAACGCCGCGCCCCATGCCGCGCAGCCGCTCGGGGGTCAACGCTGCAAGGCGCTGTTGCAAACTGCTCATGTGGTTCCGTCGATTTTGATTCTTTTCGGGCTGCGGAAGTTATCACGTGGGCGCAATGACCGCTCGTACCAGCAAGAACATCCCTTGCACGACGAATATCTGCGGGCTAGGCCAGGATCTTCAACAACCAACGATTGAGATCGGCAATTTCCTGCGGGCACACGGAATGCTCCATCGGGTAACTATGCCATTCCACCGGATGGCCTAGCCCCGTGAGTTGATCGCGCGCCGCCTCGGCCCGGCTTGGCGGAACCACACCGTCGCGGGTGCCATGGGCGAGAAACACCGGCAAGTCCGCATTTGCGCTGTGTCTCTCGGCGCCAGCAAGAGCGGCCAGCGGCATATACCCCGCCATCCCTACGATGCCTGCCAGCCGCTGCGGGTAACGCAAGCCCGTCATCAGCGCCATCGCGCATCCCTGCGAAAAACCCGCCACGACGATCCGGTGCGCCGACACACCGCTCGCGATCTCCCTTTCAATAAGCAAATTGACCGCCGCCTGGGAAGCGCGCAGACCTGCCTCGTCTTCGCGCCGGGTCAAGTCCGCAAGGCTGATGTCATACCAGGCCGGCATGCGGTAGCCACCATTGATGGTCACTGGAATATCCGGCGCCTGGGGAAACACAAAGCGCACCGCACCGATAGCACGCAGGTCGAGCTGCTCGACGAACGGCACGAAATCATTGGCGCTGGCGCCAAGGCCATGCATGACGATGATGGAGGCAGCCGCTGCTGGGCCGGTTTCGAAATTCAGGGTTTGCAACATCGAATCAATCCGAATAGAGAAAAACTTTACGCGTAGCCGCGCCGGGCGAATTCGGCTCAGAGGCGAGTCATGGGGTAGCAGAGCGTGCTAGTGGGCCGGCAACTGTAACCAGACAAATCCGGTATCCGCGCCCCAGACCAGCCGGCGCTCGGCTCTTGGAGCAGGTTTGCGCAGCCTGCGCAAAGCATTTACCGCTCATCGGCGCCCGTCTGCCGTTGCTCGGGCGACACTTGCGGCTGAAACATTCAGACTCTACTCTTGCACGATGCGCCAAAACCTTTCACCGTCACTCCAGACCCGTCGCCCACCTCAGCGTGGATTTTCGCTGGTGGAGATATTGATTTCGATCGTCGTGCTGTCTTTCGGCTTGCTCGGCATGGTCGGCTTGCAGGCGGCATCTATCAAGTCGAACCGCGAGGCTCGGCTTCAGTCGGTCGGAACCACATTTGCCAAGGAACTGGCCGAACTCATGCGGGGCAACGTCGTCGAGGCCGGCAAGCCGACGGCAACCAATCCCTATCTGGTGGATGTATCTGGCGCTGCAATGGCACCTGCCGCCACTTCCTACTGTCTGGCGGTAGGCAACAACTGTGCGACCACCGCCGCCATTGCCAACGCGCAACTCACCGACTGGCTGGCACGCGTGTCCGCCGAGCTTCCGGGCGCGAAAGTGCGCGTCTGCTACGACTCGGCCCCCTTTGATGCCGCTGGCACTCCTCAATGGGGATGCACCGATTCGAGTCCCGGCGGCACCATCATGATCAAGATCGGATGGACGCGCGCATCTACCAACAGCGCATCGCGAAAAGTGGACCGAGCTACCGACAGCACAGGGGTCCCGGCGGTGATCATCCCGGTCAATCCGTCGAGTCCTACCTGATCTATCCATCGGACGCCATGACGAACGCGCAAACCCAACGATCCGCTCGGCACCGCAGTTCTCCTGCATCCGTGAAAAGCTTAGCTCGAACCTCACCGAGGCAGTCTCACGGAATGACGCTGGTTGAGCTCCTGGTCGCCATGGCGGTTGGCCTGTTGGTGGTCGCGGCCACCGTCGGCGTGCTCACCGTTGCGCAACGCGGATTCACCACGGTTGATGCCTCATCCCAGCTGCGCGATAACGCCCGCTATGCCACGGCTCTGATTACACGGATCGTGTTGCAGACAGGTTTTGAGGATGTTGCTTATTCAACAACCCCCCGGAAAAATGATGCGACGCTTCTTACGAATCCCGCGCCTAACATAACGGGTTTCAATGCGTCAAAGATCTCGCCGAGCGACCCCTACAACTCAGTAGGTGGAGCTTGGGGGAAGAACTCGATAGGCCATGGTAGCGACATCATCGTCCTGCGTTATCAAGGAGCAGAAACATATCCAGGATCCGGTAAACCAGACGGCAGCATGATTACTTGCCTGGGTACATCGCCAAAACCGGCGACAGTACCAAGCACCAATCCATATCCCGCAAACCGGGATGAGCGTATTGTCAGCATATTTTATGTTGCGACAAGCAATGGCGAACCGACGTTAATGTGCAGGTCATCCGACGACGATACGATTGCCCCCAGTTCAGGAAGCGCGCAACCTATTGTCGCCGGTGTTGAAAGCTTTCAGGTCCTGTATGGTGTGGACGGCGTCACTCCAAACGCCGTAACACCAACAACAGCGGCTCCGCCCAATAAAACTGACCGGTATTTGCGGGCAGACCAAATGGTGGTCGCGGGTGATGACGTAGCAACCAACAACAACTGGCGACGCGTTCGCTCCTTGCGCATAGGACTAGTGTTGCGCGGAGCGCCCAATTCCGTTCAAGAGGCCAAAAACGTTACGGTGCTCCCCTTCGGCGATGCCACCAGTTCATCAGGCGGTGCCGCCGGCAGCGCATTCGCTAGTGCAGGGGATGCAGGGACCACCTATAGCGCCGGGAGTGATGGCCGCTTGCGCCAGACGGTCACTTTCACGATCCATCTGCGCAATTATCAGGATATCGCTTTATGAACCGCCGCATGTTATCAATTTTGTCAAGGAGCCCGTTGCGTGCTCGTCGCGGGCAAGCGGGAATTTCTTTAGTCATCGTCATGATGATCCTGGTGATTGTCTCCCTGCTGGGGGTAAGCGCCTCTCAGATTGCGCTCATGGGCGAGCGCGGCGCCCGGAATGACCGCGATACCCAGCTTGCCTGGCAGTCGGCGGAAGCCGCTTTGGTCGATGCTGAATTCGATATCCGCGGAACAGCTACTACTCCTGCGCGTTCAGTCACAACTTTCGGCATGGGCCCGGGAGGTCAGGCCGACCCCAATCTTTTTGTCACTGATTGCGGCGGCCCGGGCAGCAAACAAGGGCTCTGCAACGCCCTTCTGACAGATCCCACCGCAAAACCCGCGTGGCTTTCGGTAGATTTCACCGCCGCAAATGCTGCAGCTAAATCCGTCGCCCTTGGCACATTTACCGGACGAACCTTTGCGTCAGGCGGGACAGGTGCACAGCCCGCGAAAGCACCCCGATATGTTGTGGAAGCCTTGCAGGACCCGATTGGCCGTGATCGCTCTTCACCCGTTATCCAATATGTTTACCGCGTGACGGCGATGGGATTCGGACCCCGGGCCGATATTCAGTCGGTGGTTCAGATGATCTATCGCAATTAAGTCAAACAAAGATCTAATTGCACTATGAAGATTTCAAGTCAAATTCAGCACCTGATAATACTCAGAATATGAAAATCTTTACTTCAAAGATGCGGATTGCGCTCTTCGCAACATTGCTGATCGCCGTCGGCGCGGGCTCGCTTATAGCGCGAAGCGCCCCCACAGCACCGAATATTCCACCAGTTGTTTTGTCGAGTGATCCGCTCTATGCGACGACAACTGGCGACAAACCGGCGCTAGCGCTTGCGCTTTCCGTAGAATTTCCTACAGTTGGTGCCCAATATACCTGGGATGGCACGACAACTACGCCTTTGATAATAGGTAAAGAAACAAGATATATACCGACTGATGCTAACTATAGCAACACGAATGAATATCTTGGTTACTATGACGCAGAGGCTTGTTATCGATATAACGACGAACCCAAAGAGACAGAAGCTACTGGCCTGAATAAGGAATCTTACAAGCGCTTCGATCGAATTAACCCTAGCGATGGTGATTTTGCGAATAACCCGATACAGCTCAGCCCTAAAGACCCGCTTTCTCCATATAAAACCACGCGCAAATGTGTTGATGCATTCAGCGGTAACTTCCTGAACTGGGCGTCAAGCTCGGCAATCGACATGCTCCGGCTCTCGCTTTCCGGCGGAGATCGCTTCAAAGACACGCAAAACCTTACGATCTTACAGCGGGCGATCATACCGAACGGTGATCCCATCTGCATGTGGAACTCCAGCAATTTCCCAGCCAAAAAACTCCAGAAAGATGGCTCGGCTTCGGGAGACTATTGGGGCGCAGTACCCCAGAAAATGATTACGGCTGCCGCCGGAACCGATATCTGGATTGCCAATACGCTTGACCAAATTTATTTTAAATCTGGACCCCTGCCAAGTGACTCTTTCTGCTCGACCACGACCTCTAATACTTACGCCTTAAGTCCTTCATCTATTAATCCACAAAATCCGGATAAAGGGTTCTTTGCACGCGTGAGTGTCTGCGTAAACGACTCTCTTGCTGGAGAACCGCCGTCACGAGATTACCCGTTATGCATCCGCTACCCGGCGGGAAATTATAAACCAGCTGGCGCTATTCAAAAATATAGCGACCAGCTACGTATTGCCGCATTCGGCTACCTTATTGATCAATCGCCCTCACCTCGACGATACGGCGGCGTACTCCGCGCCCCAATGAAGTTCGTAGGCCAGCGTACCTTCGATATTTATGGTATGGAGAATACGCCAACCGGAGGCAATCCAAATGCAGAATGGAATGAAAATACCGGCGTTTTTTTAGAAAATCCAGATAATAACCAAAATCCTCCAGTCAGCGGCGTTATCAATTATTTAAATAAATTTGGTCGAACTAACAGCAACCCATTGAAACGTGGTAGATACAAGAAATTTGATCCGGTCAGTGAACTTTATTATCAGGCACTTCGATATTTGCAAGGCCTCCCGCCTTCTCCAGCCGCCATTTCAAACACCACGGACGACATGTATGACGGATTCCCGGTGTTTAAAACCTGGAGTGATCCCTATGGTGATGGCAGATCTAGCACAGCAAATTATGCGTGCTTGAAAAGCAACATCGTAGTGGTAGGTGACATTCATACATGGGACGGACCCACGCGTCCGACAGCGAGCGCTACTGGGAATATCCCTGACCTTGATTACTGGACCGGCATAGTGGATAACTTTGAGCAAGGTAGCACCACAACAGCATACTTTGACGGTGACGGAATTTCCCGAATTACGAGCAATCCAAACACAGCCAATGGTAGTCCTAGAAAAGACTCAATTATTGGGGCAGCTTACTGGGCTCATACACACGATATTCGGGGAACAGACTGGGCCGACTCGCCCAATCAGCAACGGCCGGGATTACGTGTCAAGAGCTTCCTCTTTGATGTGAATGAATACGGTGACTCTAGCAAGCCATCACAACGACTTTATCAAAATCAGTTTTTTACCGCTGCAAAGTATGGTGGCTTTGAGTCCGATCCTTCTAATCCAGGAGCAAAGCCGTTCAACACGTATGGCAATCCCTTCATACAAAAGGTTTTTAATTCCGACGGCACGGTAACACTCAAATCCAACAACGATATTTGGCAAAAACCGGACAATAAGGGTGAGGCAAGCACTTATTATTTGCAAAGTAGCGCCAGAGGCGTGTTGACCGCGTTCGACGAAATCTTCGGACGAGCTGCCAGTTCTGCTCGTAGCATTGCGGGCGCTGCGACTGCTTCATCCAGCCTTCAGGTCGCGTTGAATAACGTGACCTTTCAAGGCGCCTTCGACGCAACCGACTGGTCGGGTGATCTCCTAGCCGTTCCGCTAAAAGTTGACAGCACCAATGCTGTGACCATTGGTGCCACCAACTACTGGTCAGCCTCGGAGCAATTGATGGCGCTCACTGCGCCAGCTACCACGCGCAATATTTACATTGGTCGCACGGGCGGCAACTCGGCGCCCACGGCCGCCGCATTCACTTGGGCCTCAATAAGTTCAACGGCCAACATCACTATCAAGGATGCTCTCGACCGTGTCACTCCTACGGCCACGCCGGACGGGCTCGCACAAGACCGTGTTGCGTACCTGCGAGGAGACCGGAGCAAGGAGAGCAGCGTTTTCAGGGTACGCAATAAGCTGCTAGGCGATGTTATCAATTCAGGTATTGCGTATTCAGGGGCGCCCCCCCTCAACGTATTTTCGTCCGCGTATTCGAGTTTTTACGCTGCGCATAAAACACGCACTCCAGCAGTTTTTGTAGGCGCTAACGACGGGATGCTGCATGCTTTCAACGCCACATTGGATGGCGCTGACAAGGGCAAAGAGCTTTTTGCCTATATTCCGAGCTGGATGGCGCCGAAACTCGCTGCACTAACGCGAAAAGATTATGCGGTTAACCACCAAAGTTACGTCGACGGAACCCCAACAGTCCGTGAAGCCAACTTAGGTTCTGAAACTAGCCAGAGCTGGAAAACAGTGCTCGTCGCTGGAACAGGGGGCGGCGGACGTGGTGTCTTTGCGCTTGACGTGACCGATCCCACAACCTTTACTGCCTCGAACGTGCTGTGGGAATTCACCCAGAACGACGATATTGACATGGGGTTTGTCGTCGGCCGCCCGCAGATCCTCAAGATTAGGACCAGCGCTCACGGCGTTGCCCCCGCAACTTACAAGTGGTTCGCAGTGGTTGCGAGCGGCGTGGACAACTATGTTCCTGATGCAGCGAACAATTTCAGCACCACCGGAAATCCCGCTTTGTTCTTTCTTGATCTGTCTAAAGCTTCAGGCCAATCCTGGATTAAGGGGACAAATTACTTCAAGCTGATTCTGCCGGTTGACTCAACTCTTGCCACTCCGCTCGCCACCGGGCTGGCTACCGGTCTCGTCAACTTTTCGGCTGCGCTTTCACCTTTTGGTGATGTTCAGGTGATTTTTGCGGGCGATCTTCACGGAAAATTATGGAAGATCGACTTCACTAAAGATGATTATCCCGGCATGACGCTGGCGGGTTTCAGCATGGGAAATCTGACGGGGTACGGAACATCGTCCAATCCCAAGCCACTCTACATTGCCCGCGATAAGAATGGGCTGAATCAGCCGATCACAATAGGCCCGCTGCTTGCGAGAGGCGAAGGCCCTTACACAACTTATGTGACCTTTGGTACGGGAAAATATCTGGAGACTTCTGACAGAACCACGTCCATCATTAACTCCCTGTACTCAATTTACGACAACTCGGAAATCACAGCGTCAGATGGCGGTTCTACTACTGCGATCGTGAGCGGACGCAGCAGATTGCAGGTGCGCACATTCGACGCCTCTACGCAAACGACCACGGGTAGCCCATTTCGCTGGGGCCGTGCTACGTCAGATAGCGACACGACACGGCGATCCGGCTGGTACGCAGATTTCCCCGGTACCGGCGAAAGGGAGGCGAGCGATGGTGTGGTGTTTGGCGACACTTTTGTGCTGGGCGCCTTGATTCCCGGAACCACGGGCAGCGCCAGCGCGTGTTCTGCCGCAGGTGGCTCGGGACGCGAGTGGAACATCAATATCGACACCGGCATTGCGCAGACCAAAGTGTCTGTCGTTGGCATTCTCGGCAAACCGCTGGTGCTGGATGTGCCATCAGCTACCACCACCACAGTCAGCGATAACACAGGCCGTCAGCGTAAGACCGTAACTAGCGTGGTTGTGCAGCAAGGTTCGACCGGCCTGGGATCGTCCACCACACTGACGCAAGAAATCATCACCGGTCGCCTGAGCTGGCGGCAGATCAACAACTACCTCGACTTGCACGTCGCCCCATGACATCACATCTCAAACCAAGCCAGCCCAGGCGAGCACGCGGCTTCACGCTCATCGAGCTGATGATCGTCGTTGGAATTGTGGCGATTCTTGCGAGCATCGCCTACCCTTCCTACCGCGATTCGGTTCTCAAAGGGCGAAGGGCGGAGGCCCGTGCAGCTCTTGCCGATCTGCTCCAGCAGCAGGAACGCTATCTCACGCAGCGCAACACCTATCTTGAGATTACAGATGCGACGGCAGGGACAGCGCCATTCAAGACTTACTCCGGCGATGGTCCGACAAACCCTAAATATCAGTTGCGAGCAGAGAAATGCACCGATGCAGGTGGCACTGCACTTGCAGCGAATGAATGCATTCAGGTAACTGCCGTACCGACTCTTTCCGACCCGGAAGTTGCAACACTGAAGGTGAACAGCATCGGCGACAAGACCTGTACCGGAACATCGGCAGACGCCAACGGTCATTCAAAGCTCTGCTGGCCATGAAAAGCGCCGCTTCCCGCGCAGGCGGGTTCACCCTGATCGAATTGATGGTAACGATCGCTATCGCCGCCATTCTGATGATGATCGCGGCGCCGAGTTTCGTCAGTTTTCAGCGCAGCGCCGAGCTGACGGGCGCTGCAAATTCGCTGCTTGCGTCGATCAATGCGGCGCGAAGTGAAGGCATGAAGCGGAACATGACGGCGATGGTAGTGCCCGCCGACGGCTCCACTTGGGAAAGCGGTTGGATTGTGTTCGTGGATGTGGATCGAAGCGAAACCTACACCCCCGGCGATATTTTCGTGTCGAAACAAGGACCGCTTCCTTCCTATTTTTCCGCCAATGGTGATGGATCTGCCGCGGAAGGAGGAAGCGCTGTCAACATCCGGTTCAATGGTTCGGGATACGCGACCAAAGCCGACGGCTCAGCGGGCAATCTGACCTGGTCGCTCGCCCGCAATGACCTCACTGGTCAGGATCTGCTCAACCAGACGCGCCGTGTAATTGTTGCCAACACGGGCAGGGCGAGGGTCTGCAAGCCTGCATCCGCAACCGATGCGAACTGCCTTGCCACCGCTAACTCCTTTTGACCGATGTACTGAGATAGTGCCAAGATCGAAGCGTGAGTCTGCCTTCACCGGCAAAGGGAATCTGGGACAATCCACCTTTTGCCGAAGACCTTCGCCATGCCATCTGCACTTGCGGATCCCAGCACCAGACCTCTTACCTCGATTGCGCCCATAGAAGACATCATCGCCGACATGCGTGCCGGCAAGATGGTGATTCTGGTCGATGAAGAAGACCGTGAAAACGAGGGCGACATCGTGATTGCGGCGGATCACATCAACGCCGATTCGATCAATTTCATGGCACGCCATGCGCGCGGATTGATCTGTCTCACGCTGTCGCGGGAAATGTGCGAGCGGCTGGAATTACAGCCGATGGTCGCGCGTAACGGCGGCAAGTACTCCACGGCGTTTACCGTATCCATCGAAGCTGCTGAAGGCGTAACGACAGGGATTTCCGCAGCAGACCGTGCGCGCACCGTTCAGGCAGCAGTCGCATCCGGCGCAAAGGCGACGGATCTGGTGCAGCCCGGGCACATCTTTCCGCTTCAGGCGGTCGATGGCGGCGTGTTGATGCGTGCAGGTCATACCGAGGCGGGGTGCGATCTTGCAGTGATGGCTGGCTGCAGCCCTGCTGCCGTGATCTGCGAAATCATGAATGAAGACGGGACGATGGCCCGGCTTTCCGACCTCCGCGGCTTTGCGGCAGAACATGGCTTGAAGATTGGCACGATTGCCGATCTGATCGAGCACCGCAGTCGCCACGAATCCCTGATCGAGGATGTGGGAAGCCGCGAGATCACCACCGTCGCGGGCGATTTCGTTGCGCGAGCGTTCAGGGACAAGCATGGTCAGGGCTTGCATCTGGCACTTACCCGCGGCAAATGGACCGATCAGGACAATGTTTTGGCGCGCGTTCACGAGCCGATGTCGATGCTCGATGCGCTTGAGATTGCGCGGCCGATGCATTCTTGGAGCCTGGATGCCAGCCTCCGGCGCATTGCCGCCGAAGACCGTGGCATCGTGGTGCTGCTCAATTGCGGTGAGAGCGCCGATGCGTTGCTGGCCCAATTTCAGGGAACTGCGCGTGCGTCTCAAGCCCCCGAGCGCGGTCGCATGGACCTGCGCACCTATGGCATTGGCACTCAAATTTTGCTGGCTTGCGGCGTAAAGCGGATGACGCTGTTGGGCGCTCCGCGCCGCATGCCGAGCATGGCGGGTTACGGAGTGGAGCTTGTCGGCTACCTTCCCGCCAACGCCTGAATTGCCTGAATTACCTGAATTACCAGTCAACCCAAAGAGAAAATACGGACATGTTCGGAGCAGATAAAGGCCAAGCTGAGCGGCTCGACGGGCGGCGTCTTTCCATCGGAATCGTGCAGGCCCGTTTCAACGATTCGATCACCCGCGCGCTTGCCGATGCCTGCAAGGCTGAACTGAATGCATTGGGTGTTTCGCCCTCGCGCATCGAGCACATCCTGGTTCCTGGAGCGCTCGAAATTCCCTCGGCACTCCAGGCGATGGCGGGGCGCAAGCAGCACGATGCGCTCATTGCGCTCGGGTGCATCATCCGGGGTGAAACCTATCATTTCGAGTTGGTTGCCAACGAATCTGCTGCCGGCGTAAGCCGGGTCGCACTTGACCATCACGTCCCGATCGCCAACGCCATCCTCACCACAGAAAACCTCGAGCAGGCGGTCGCACGACAGATCGACAAGGGGCGCGACGCAGCCCAGGTCGCGGTTGAAATGGCGAACCTGCTCAACGATTACGCATGACAGACACTCCCCCCACGCCCACCACTTCGGCCGAAAACACCACGACCCCGAAGACAGAGGCGAAGCCGCAACGGGTGTCTGGCCGCACGAGCACCGGAGCCCGCAAAGCGTCCGGCAAATCGGACCGGACCCGCGCTCGCGAATTTGCCCTGCAGGGGCTCTACCAGCATCTTGTCGGCCACAACGACGCCGAGGCGATCGACCATTTCACGCGCGATCTTTCAGGCTTTCACAAAGCGGATTCGGCTCACTATGACGCTTTGCTGCATGGATGCATCACCCAGGCTGCTGCGCTCGATAAGCTAATCACGCCCCTCCTCGATCGTCCGCTTGCCCAGATATCGCCGATTGAGCATGGCGTCATGTGGATCGGCGTGTACGAGTTTCAGCATTGTCTCGATGTTCCCTGGCGCGTGGTGATCAACGAATGCGTCGAACTGGCCAAGGAATTTGGCGGCACGGATGGCCACAAGTATGTGAATGCCGTGTTGAACGGGTTGGCCTCTTCCTTGCGCGGACCTGAAGTTCAATCCGATGCGGCTGGCCGATCTGCGCACGTGGCGGAGTCCGCCAAAAAGCACGAGAGGTGAGCCAGGTTTTCGGCAAAGGCGGCGACGGCAAACCAGCCCAAACCATACCCATGAAGAAGATTTTTCAGGACGACACACGGGCATGAAGATTTCCCGACGCGCCGCACAAATCGAGCCGTTCCATGTCATGGAGGTCGCCAAGACTGCAGCCCTCCAGGCAAGCAGGTTGAGCAGTGGCGATGCGGCGATGATCTTCCTCAACATTGGTGAGCCAGACTTTACGGCTCCGCCCTTGGTACAGGAAGCTGCAGCCCGCGCCATCCGTGATGGCGCCACCCAGTACACACCGGCAACCGGTTTGCCCGAGCTGCGTGAGCGCATTAGCAGTTGGTACGCCACCCGGTTCGGGGTCACAGTCAATCCGCGCCGTATAGTCATCACCGCCGGAGCATCAGCGGCGCTCCAACTGGCCTGCCTCGCACTGATTGATCGCGGTGACGAAGTATTGATGCCGGATCCGAGTTATCCCTGCAACCGGCACTTTGTCACCGCTGCAGAGGGGACTCCGATTCTGTTGCCGACAACTTCGGCGCAGCGGTTTCAGCTCAGTGCGGAGCAGGTCGCGCAAGCCTGGAACCCCGCCACGCGCGGAGTTCTCCTGGCCTCCCCGTCGAATCCGACCGGCACCTCTATCGCACAGGATCAGCTTCGGGCGATTCATGACATTGCGCGTGCCCACGACGGCATCACGATCGTTGACGAGATCTATTTGGGCCTGAGCTATGACAATGCATTCGGTCAGACCGCGCTGGCGCTCGATGATGGTGAAGACGGCGGCCTGGTCAGCATTAACAGTTTCAGCAAGTACTTCCACATGACGGGTTGGCGCCTGG
>JBBSUX010000026.1:0-20630 GCA_038234045.1 Burkholderiales bacterium | reverse complement strand
TGCGGGCCAGAGCATCGAGGTGATAGCCGCCCTCAAGGCAGGACACGATCCGGCCTTTGGAAAACCGGCGAGCTACATCTTTCACACGCTCGGTGATCCAGGCAAAGTCCTGTTCGGTCAAGCCGAGCTGGCCCAGATCGTCCTCGCGGTGGGCGTCGAATCCGGCGCTGATGAAGATCATTTCCGGCTTGAACGCCTCAAGACAGGGTAGCCAGAGCATCTCGATCAGTTCGCGCACATCCATGCCGCGCGTATAGGCAGGTACCGGCACATTCAGCATGTTGGCAGCGGGATGGTCAGTGCCGCTATACGGGTAGAACGGATGCTGGAAGATGCCGACCATCAGCGCGCGCTCGTCACCCGCCAGGATGTTCTCGGTGCCATTGCCGTGGTGCACGTCGAAATCGACGATGGCCACGCGCTTGAGGTGGTGGTGCTCCAGCGCATGCAATGCGGCGACCGCAACGTTACTGACAAAGCAGAAACCCATGGCGCGGTCGCGTTCTGCATGGTGGCCGGGCGGGCGTACGGCGCAGAACGCGTTCTGCATCTTGCCGCCGATTACGGCGTCTGTAGCGGCAATGGCGGCGCCAGCGGCGCGGCGTGCAGCTGTCCAGGTATGCAGATTGAGCGACGTGTCGGGATCAATCGCAGCATGCAGGGGCCCGCCCGCTGCAATGTCTTCAGCAAGGCGCGCAGTGAGCGCCTTCAAATGCGCGATGTGGGCTGCACTGTGGGCGCGCAACAGTGCAGACTCTTCGGCAAGCGGAGCATCGTCGTGTCGCTGGAGAGCGTCTCCCACGCCAGTCATGAGCAGACGATCCTCGATGGCATCGAGCCGTTCGGGGCACTCGGGATGCCCGGCTCCCATCTCATGCTTCCCGCAGTCGCGGTGGGTGAAATAACCGGTGATGGTGCTCATCGAACAGGGTGTCTCCTCGCGATCGCCGTTCCGGGAGCGGGCCACCTGCCGCCAGCCCGCACATGCGCCGCCGTGTGTTTTCTTTTTTTACGCTAATGTCCGGAGCATGCAGACACCCCAAAAATTACAGGCATTGTTAAATCAGCTTAACACGGTGATCGTGGGCAAAAAGGATGCTGTTCGCGACTGTGTTGCCTGCCTCCTCGCTGGTGGTCACCTGTTGATCGAGGATGTTCCGGGCGTCGGAAAGACGACCCTGGCGCATGCGCTTTCCCGCAGCTTCGGGCTGCAGTTTTCGCGCGTTCAGTTCACGGCTGACCTGATGCCGGGCGACCTGGTGGGCGTATCCATTTACGAGCGTGGCCGCGAAGGTTTTGTGTTCCATCCCGGCCCGGTATTTGCGCAAGTGCTCCTGGCCGATGAGATTAACCGCGCCAGCCCGAAAACTCAAAGCGCGCTGCTTGAGGCGATGGAAGAAAAGCAGGTGACGGTAGAAGGTGAAACCCGCGCCCTGCCCCAGCCTTTCTTCGTCATCGCCACGCAGAATCCGCATGATCAGTTGGGTACGTTCGCGCTGCCCGAATCGCAGCTCGACCGTTTTTTGATGCGTATCTCGCTCGGTTACCCGGACCGAGCGGCCGAGCGTGTGCTGCTGGCGGGCGCCGACCGGCGCGAGCTGGTCGATGGCCTGCTACCGATGCTCTCCACCGAAGAACTATTGCGCCTGCAGGCCGAAGTACAGGCGGTGCATGCGGGCGATCCGCTGCTTGACTATGTTCAGGAGCTGATCGCCGCCACCCGCTCTGGCCGCTGGTTCGTGCAGGGCCTCTCGCCGCGCGCCGGATTGGCGCTGGTGCGTGCCGCCAAGGCGCAGGCGCTGCTGGCCGGCCGCGACTATGTGGCGCCCGACGATGTGCAGATGGTGCTGCCGCAATGCATCGCGCACCGGCTGGTGCCGATTGGCCAAGCGGGGCGCGGCTCGGTCGAGCAGGTGCGAGCGATGATCGAGGCAGTCAGCATTTGACTCACCCCCAGTCTTCGCGCACTGCGTGTCGCTTCGCCAACCCCCTTGCGGGGGCAATGCCAGCGGTCCGGCAAAGCCGGTCCCACGGCATTCTGGTGGGATCGGTTCGGTGCTGATCCAACCTATGGAACGTCCATGCTGACCCACCGCATCGAAGCCTGGTTCCAGGCCCGGTTGCCGGTGACGGATACGCAGCTGCTGACGCAACGCAATGTCTACATCCTGCCGACGCCGGCGGGATGGATGCTGGCGATCACCTTGCTGACCTTGCTGGTCGCGTCGATCAACTTCGAGCTCAATCTCGGCTACCTGCTCACCTTTCTTCTGGCCGGCAGCGCACTGGCCGGCATGCATGTGGGGCATGCCACATTGCGCGGCATAGCATTGCATCTGACACAGCCCGAACCCGCATTTGCCGGCAGTGCAGCCCGCTTGCAGGTACAGCTCGGCAGTGAAAGAAAACGCGCGCGCCACGGCATCGAGGTCTCGGTCCGGGGCAGCGGTGAGCCCGCCTGGACGGACGTTCCCGCTGCCGGCACGGTGACCATCGAGATCGCTTTTCAGCCGCCTGGTCGCGGCCTGCATCAGGTACCGCCTCTGATGGCGCAAACGCGCTTTCCGCTCGGCACCTTTCGCGTTTGGGCGATTTGGCGGCCGGCAGCGCAGGTGCTGATTTATCCGGCGCCTGAATCCCCCGCGCCGCCGCTACCTCCGGGAGAGGCACGCGCCGGCACCGCCGCAGCCCAGCGACAGGCGCACGGCCCCGGCGAGATCGACGGTGTGCGTGTCTACCAGCGCGGCGATCCGTTGCGGCTGGTGGTGTGGAAAAAGGCCGCGCGCGCCATTGCAGCCGGCAGTGACGATCTGGTGAGCCGCGATACGCACCAGGCGCAGCAGCAAGACCTGTGGTTCGATCTTGATGCCGCCGCAGGCGTAGCCACGCTGGAGCAGCGACTGTCACGCCTGTGCGCCTGGGTGCTGCAGGCCGAGCGGCTGGGAATCACCTACGGATTGCGGCTGAGCGGTGCGCGGATCGAACCGGCACAAGGTCCAGCACACCAGCGTCAATGTCTGGAGGCACTGGCGCGATGCTGAGCCTGAACGCTGTCCGATCCGTGTCCGCCGCATTGCGCTCACTGCCACGGGAGAGCCGCGACACGCTCTTTCTGCTGGCCACGGTGGCCTGGGTGATCGCGCCGCAGCTGGGTCGCTTGCCGCCGTGGGCGATCGGCCTGTCGGTGCTGGTGCTGGGCTGGCGGGGTCTCTTGGCGTGGCGCTCGGCGCCGCTGCCCGGCCGGGCCTGGCGCGCCTTGCTGGCATTGGCCACCGTAGCGGCTACCGCCCTCACCTACCGCAGCGTTGCCGGCCGGGAAGCTGGTGTCACCCTGGTGGTGATGCTGCTGGTGCTCAAAACCCTGGAGCTGCGGGCGCGACGCGATGCGATGGTGGTGTTCTTCCTCGGCTTCTTCGTGATGCTGACCAACTTCTTTTTTTCGCAGGCGCTGCCCACGGCCGTGGCGATGGTGATCGCGCTCGCCGGTCTGATGACGGCGCTGGTGCAGGCCCACATGCCTGTCGGGCGGCCGAGCATCGCGGAAGCCGGCGGCACGGCATTGCGCCTGATGCTCTACGGCGCGCCGGTCATGGCGGCCCTGTTTCTCTTTTTTCCCCGACTTGCGCCTTTGTGGGGGACGCCGGGCGGCGAGGAGCAAACGCGCAGCGGTCTCTCCTCGGATATGCGGGTTGGCACCATAGCGCGACTGGCGCTGGACGACGGCGTGGCCATGCGCATCCGGTTTCTCGACACGCCCGATGGTCAGACGCCACCGCAGCAGGATCTGTACTTCCGGGGTCCCGTGCTGTCATCGTTCGATGGCCGCAACTGGCGGTCACCTGGTGCTGCCTGGGGCGCCGTCGGCGACTATGTGCCGCAGTCGCAGCGCGGTGCGCAGGTGGAAGTGGCCGGCACGCCCATTCGGTACGAAGCCACGCTCGAACCTAGCGGCCACCCCTGGCTGCTGGTGCTGGATGCAGCGCCCGACAAACCAGAAGGGACAAAAGGCTTCCTGACCGCCGATCTGCAATGGGTGACCCCGCGGCCACTCAACAAACTCGTGCGCTACCGCGCCACCAGCTATCCCGATTTCCGCTACGGCACACAGCTCACGCCGCTGGCATTGCGCACCTACACCGCCCTGCCCACGGGCTTCGATCCGCGCACACGCGAGCTTGCCCAGCAACTCACCCGCACGCTACGGCCCGACCTGATGGCGCAGGCAGACGGCACGCGTGTACTGGTAAACGCCGCGCTGCAGCGGTTGCGCACCGGCGGCTACACCTACACGCTCGACCCGGGCATCTACGGCGTCAACACCTCCGACCAGTTCTGGTTCGACACCAAAGAGGGCTTTTGCGAACACATCGCCTCGGCTTTCGTCGTGCTGATGCGGGCGATGGACGTGCCCTCCCGCATCGTCACTGGCTACCAGGGTGGGGAAGTCAATTCGGTGGACGGCCTGTGGACAGTGCGGCAGAGCGACGCGCACGCCTGGGCCGAAGTCTGGGAAGCCGACCGCGGCTGGACGCGCGTGGACCCGACCGCTGCAGTCTCGCCCGGCCGCATCGGTTCCCTGCAGCGGCTGCAAGCGCCGCGCGGCGTTTTTTCCGAGGCTTTCGGCTCTGTCGTCGGGGTGAATTTTGGCCAGCGCGTGCGCGCCGCCTGGGAAGCCGTGAACAACCGCTGGAACCAGTGGGTGCTCAACTACACCCAGAGCCGCCAACTCGACCTGATGAAGCGCTTGGGCTTCTCGGCCCCGGATTGGCAGGATCTGCTGCGCCTGCTGGCTGGGCTGATCGTCGCCGCAGCAGCCATCGGCGCACTGTGGGCGGTGCTGGAACGCCGAACGCGCGATCCGTGGGTGCGCCTGCTACAGAAGGCCTATCGCAAACTACAGCGCGCCGGCGTACCCGTCGCCGCGCATACGGCGCCCCGAGGCGCTGCCCAGACTCTGCAACGTTGTTTGGGCCGACGCCACGATGCCATTGGCGGTTGGTTGTTGAAGATGGAAGCGCAGCGCTATGCCCGGCTCAGCCCGGCTGAGCGCGCTGCCGGATTGCGGGCGCTGCGACGCGAATACCGCACCCTCCGCTGGCCCAAAGCCGTAGCTGCGCGCCAGCAAAGCGCGCCGCAAACAGCTGAGCGCTGAAGCCGGGCAAGCCATACTTGCCCGATGCCTTGCCAGACCTCTCGCTTCGCGCTAGCCGCAAAGCCTCACACAGAAGCCGCAGGCCGTGGTAGCCGAGCCGCCTCCGTTCTTTTGCTTTTTGCTACTTCAATAGTAGCTGATAGCGCTTATTCAGAAAGCGCTACGGGCACAAAACGTTCGCATATTCATGCAACCCCTGCCGCGGCCCAAAAGCACCACGCGCGAACAACTGCGCCGCAAGCATCGCGGTCGGCTCCCGCTGCTGTGTTCTACGCCAACCGGCCCGAAGCCATGCGCTTTGCCGACGACCTGGCCGAACGCCGCAACCTCGATCGTGAATGGGTGCGCCAGGCGATCGGCCAGGCTCGCATGCTGCCAACCGTCGCGCGGCTGATGCAGCCGGCGGCCGCAGGCGTAGCAAAAAACTGGCGCGTCTACCGCAGCCGCTTTGTCGAGCCGATCCGCATCCGCGCCGGCGTTCGCTTCTGGCAAGAGAATGCGGCAGCCTTGGCGCGCGCCGAAGCCACTTATGGCGTACCGGCTGAAGTGATCGTCGGCATCATCGGCGTCGAAACCATCTACGGCCAGCAAACCGGCAACTTCCGCGTGATGGATGCGCTCGCTACGCTGGCTTTCGATTTCCCCGAAAACCATCCGCGTGCCGCCGAGCGCAGCGCGTATTTCCGCAGCGAGCTGGAGCAGGTGCTAACGCTGTCCGATCGCACCGGCATCGACCCATTCGATCTGCGCGGCAGCTATGCCGGCGCCATGGGACTGCCGCAGTTCATGCCCTCGAGCTGGAACCGCTACGCCGTGGATTTCGACGGCGACGGCCGCATCGATCTGCAAGGCAGCGCCGAAGATGCGATCGGCTCGGTCGCCAACTATCTGCGCGCTTATGGCTGGAAGCCCGGCGTGCCGGCCACTTACCCGGTCGAGCTGGAAGCCACCGACGTACAGCGCGCCACGCTGCTTGCGCCCGACATCCTGCCAAGCTTCGACGCCGCCGCCTTCAATGCCCAAGGCGCTCATCTGGGAGCCGAAGCGATGCAGCACGTCGGCCCGCTAGCGCTGATCGAATTGCAGAATGGCACCGAGCCACCCAGCTATGTGGCCGGCACCGAGAATTTCTACGTTATCACCCGCTACAACTGGTCGAGCTACTACGCCATGGCGGTGCTGGATTTGGGGCGCGCGGTAGCAGAACAGCTGCCGCGTCCGATTCCCGCCCGACCGGGCTGAGACTGCTTCAACTGGCCCAAGTCACAGGGCAGTGGCGCGAAGAGGACTTAATCAACCGCAGCGTTGGCGGTTTCCAGCAGCAGCTGCTCGAGCTCGGCTGGGTCCAGGGGCTTGACCAAATGATGGTTGAAGCCCGCTGCCAACGACTTCTGAATGTCCTCCGGCCGACCATAGCCGGTGACGGCAATCAGCACTGTGCCGCTCGTTTCCGGCTGCGAGCGCAGACGCTTGGCCAGTTCGTAGCCGTTCATATCCGGCAGGCCTATATCGAGCAGGCAAACATCCGGCATTTCGACCCGTGAACGCTCGAGCGCTCGAATCGAGCAGTGTTCAACAATCACCTCGTGACCAACGGCTTCGAGGTACATGCCCAGGATCTGCGCGGCGTCGACATTGTCGTCAACCACCATGATCTTCAGCTGCGGAACCAGCTCGACCTGGTCCGGCACCGGAAGCGGGCTGGACGAAGCTGGGTCGCTACTGTCCATCCTCGGCAGACTGACGGTGAATCGGCTGCCTTGGCCCTGCCCCTGGCTTTCTGCGCTTACCAGGCCGCCGTGCAGCTCGACCAAGCGCTTGACGAGCGCGAGTCCAAGGCCCAAGCCGCCCGAAACCCGGTCGGGCGTGCGCTCGGCCTGGACGAACAAATCAAAAACCTGGCCGACCAGAGCTGACGACATGCCGACGCCGTCGTCTTCCACATGAACGACCAGACTGTTGTCGAGTATCTCTGCGCGCAAATCGATGCTGCCGCCAACCGGGGTGTATTTGGACGCATTATTCAGCAAGTTGCCGAAAATTTGCACCAGGCGTTTTTCATCGCCGCTGATCATGCACCGCTCACTGCCGATGCTGGTGCTCAGGCGCTGATGCCGCGAAGCGACGAGAGGGCTGACTTGCTCGACCGCATGGTCAATAACGCCATGAATTTCCAGCGGAACAAGGCGCAGCTCTACCAGGCCCTGCGTCACGCGCGATACATCCAGCAAATCATCAACCAGGCCGATCATGTGCCCTACTTGCCGGCCGATCATGTCGCCGGTGTTGCGCAGACCGGCGCTATCCAGCTTGCCTAACTTGAGCAAGGTGGCCGCAGCGCTGATGGGCGCCAGTGGATTGCGCAGCTCATGCGCGAGCATCGCGAGAAATTCGTCTTTGCGCTGGTCTGCTTCCTTCAACTTTTCCGTTGCAAGTTTGTGTTCATGAACGTCGGTACAGGTTCCCATCCAGCGAATGATCTTTCCGGCCTCGTCCCGGACCGGCAGTGCCCGTCCAAGCGTCCAGCGGTACTGGCCAGACCGGTGCCGCAGCCGGTATTCGATTTCGTAGGTCGCGCCGGTTTCAAGGCTCTGCTGCCAAAGGTCCCAGGCTCGCGGCTGGTCTTCGGGATGAAACATTCCACCCCATCCCTCGCCGTCGGTAGAGCCAACTGGTATGCCGGTGAAGTCATACCACTGATAGTTGTAGTAGTCATGAAACCCATCCGGCAGGGCAGACCAGACCATTTGCGGCATGGCATCGGCGATGGTGCGGAATTTCGCTTCGCTCTCGCGCAACATCGCCTCGGCAACCGTCTGATGCTTGACCGTGGCATCGATCTGCTGGCGGTCGTTTTCAATGGTCTTGTTGGCGATGCTCGAAAAGCGTGCAACGGATTCGGCCAGGGATTGATCGATGGCTTCGTTGAAGCGGGTCACATCATCCGGATCACTGAGCAGGTCAGCCCCAGGACTACGCGCCCACAACTTGAGCACGCTGGCACGCAAGGCCCGGTATTCGGAAACCAGCTGGTTGATGGTGAAGCCCGCCTCCAGCCGGGTCGTGGCATGGATCTCTGCGTAGGTATCTTCGTTTCCGACCGGCCCGGCGCCCCTTGATTTTTTGAGCTGCTGCCGGTTGCTCTGCGCTGTCTCCAGGTCCTCCGCGATGGTGTCGAGCATGAAGCCCGCATGGTCGCGAAGCTCTGCTACGTCCATCGTCCAGGCCGGCGGAACGACGGTTTGCGCAAAATCCTGCCATTCCTGCAGGATCGATTCCTTGTACTGCCGGATGAAATTAGCGAGGCGCATGACAGTTTATGAAAACGCCAGGACCGTTCACGGTAGCCAGCAGGATCGGCGGCAGCGCTGCGCACCAGGTTTTCGCCGAAGAAAACCACATTGGGAACCGGTTGGGGCCGGCCCATAAACGGCGTTTAAAAAGATGTTGGGCTAACGTCATTGCCGTAGAGTCGTAAGCGAGAACCTGGGATATACCAGAATCTAGAGGGTCGAGTTTGCACTACGCAAACTACGCGCATTCAGCAAAAAATGAGAATCCTTTGCAATCCCCTGTTGATAGTTCCTTAGACACAACACCGAAGCTGAGCTCGCGCATCTCAAGACGTGCCTGGCCGCCAGGTCAAGGTCTGCGGTTTGACGTGTCCCGATCAGCCCACCTCGACGATCAGCTCGATCTCCACGCACGCACCCATCGGAATCTGCGCCACGCCGAAAGCCGCGCGGGCATGTGCGCCTTTCTCTCCAAAGACTTCGGCCAACAACTCGCTCGCGCCATTGATGACGATATGGTGCTCGGTGAACGTGGGCGTCGAGTTGACTAGGCCTGTCAGCTTGACAATGCGGGTCACCTTCTCCAGATCGCCCACAGCCGCCAGCAGCGTGCCCATCAATTCGATGGCGATGCCGCGTGCTGCGGCTTTACCCTCTTCCACCGAAATCGTGCCACCGAGCTGGCCGACGATGGGCTTGCCATCGACGCGGGCAAGATGGCCGGAGAGGAACACCAGATTGCCGGTACGCACGAAGGGCACATAGGCGCCAGCCGGTGTGGAGATCTTGGGCAGGGTGACGTTCAGGCTTTTCAGGCGGTCCTGGATATTCATGGTGATTCCTCAGAAATGTTGAATGAAATAGTGCTCTAGCGCATGCGTAGATTAGACCACCAGCTATGCTGAGAATAGCAAAAGTGGGCGAATTTGACGGTCGGCTGATCATTGCCCGACGCTGCAAGCATGCCGCACCGCAGAGTTGCGGCAGCCGAATGGATTGTCAGTCCACCGCGTCCACGGTGACACCCACGTCCAGCAGGTGGTCGCCGCCGCCCTGCAGTAATCCCCGCATCGGAGAGATGTCGCCGAAGTCGCGGCCCCAGGCCAGGGTGACGTAATCCTCGCCCGGTTGGCGGTCATTGGTGGGGTCGAAGTCGTGCCAGTGGCCACCCTCCGGCGACGCGTCATCAGGGGCAAAAACCGAGACCCAGGCATGCGACGCGTCGCTGCCGACCAGGCGAGGAGCGCCACCGGGCACGGCGGTCAGCAGATAGCCGCTCACATACCGCGCGGCGAGCCCGCGCGCGCGCAGGCAGCCGATCATCACGTGGGCGAAATCCTGGCACACCCCGCGCCGCGCGGCCAGCGCTTCGACCGCCGGGGTATCGATGTCGGTGCTGGCGCTGGCATAGGTGAAATCGCGGTGGATGCGTCGCGTCAGGGCCATGCTGGCGTCGAGCACCGGAACGCCAGGGGCGAAGCAGTCGCGCGCATAACCCAGGAAATCATCGTGCCGCGGCACATACTCCGACGGAAAGACAAATTCCGCTGCGGGATGCCATTTGCGGCCGGCGCAGTACCGGAAGCCTTCACTCACCGCATCCCAGGCACGCCCACCTGACGCCGGCGGCGGCACCTGCGTGAGCACCACACTATCGGCCACAACGCGAAGCTCACGATGCGTGGTTTGCAAAGCGAAGCTCATGCGGGTGTTGCCCCAAACGTCCAGCCGCTCGCTGCGCGCTGCCACTACCGGCGCGATGACCAGCTCGTGCTCGATCAGGCGCTGCCACGGCGTCTCGCGCGGACGCAGATGCACGATATGCCGGGCGGTTTCTACCGGCGGCTCATAGTCGTAGCGGGTCTCGTGAACAACGCGCAGCTTCATGTCAGGCCGAACCTCCATTGCGGGACACCGCGCCTATAGAGTTGCTGCATCACGCATCCAGACGTGAACGGCTAGCAGAAGAATGACTGAAGAAAAGAGCGCCGATTGCGTCAGACAGCGCGTATGCGCAGCTGCTGCATTCCTCCAGCAGCAAAGTGAGCGGCGCCGCATCGGCGCCAGGCGTTGCCAGATCATCCGGTGCAAAACACAGGGTCGCGTAATCCCAGGCCGCGGGATCGGGCACCGCCATTGCGAGCACGCTTTGCAAACTGATGTCGCTTCCCGCGATGCGTGCGAGCCGACCGCGCAGTAGTTGCGTAACCCAGGCGAGGGAGCGCGGGTTGTCGTGGTCCAGCACCAGCTGATCCACCAGCGCTGGCAGATCTCTCGCCTGCTGGTACTGGGCATGAAACGGAACCGTGCTGTCGAATACTGAAAGCACCCCTTCGAAGCCGGCGTCGTCGTGCACTGCACCGGTTTGAAGCGCCAGCAGCAGCGCAGACGAAAGAAACGCGAGCCGTTCCACATGCCGCCCGACGGAGAGCATGCGCCAACCATCGTCATGGCTCATGCGGTCGGTCTGTGCACCGGTGATCGCAGCCAGCTGCACGCTGGTGGCATCGAGCAGGCGCAGGCAGTCGCTCGACGCATGCACCGCATCTGCCGAATGCGCATGGGCGCGGCGGAAAAAATCTTCTTCAGCTTGCTGCACCATGCTCCAGACTTCGGTTGAAAAGCGCTCTCGCACACCTGCTGCGGCAAGACGCATTGCATGCAGGCTGCTGCCTAGGCTGCCGCTGTCGGCCTGACCCAGCGCATCGATGAGCGAGCGCTCGAAAACGCGGCGCGACTGCTGGGCGCCGGGCACATCGGCCAGCACCAGCCCGTTGTCCACCGCCATTTCGCCCAGCCACCGCAGCAGCGGCGCCGAGGTCTGATCGTCGCTGTTCAGGGCCTGAAGAGTGACCCGCGCCAGGCGCAGCGCGCCTTCTGCACGTTCGGTGTAGCGCCCTAGCCAGAACAGATTTTCAGCAGCGCGGCTGGTCACGCGGTGCACCGGGCGCTGCACCGGCGCTTGTGGCACCGCCGCCACACGCCAGGCGGGTTGTACCGGGAGCATGGTGAAGGCGTCGACGGCTCCCGGCGTGCGCACCCACACATCGGCAGTACTGCCGCCGCGCTGCATGGCCGCTGTACCCGTGGCATCGCCCGCACCCGCAAGCCGGGCCATACCGCCCGGCAGCACGCGCCAGCCGCCGGCACCATCGGCCAGCGCATACACCCGCAGCATCGCCGAACGCGGCGCGATCCGCGCGAGTTCTGCTCGTTGAGGGCTGAAGGCGTCACGCCATGTCGGCAACTGAGACAGCGGCAGCTGCGCCTGCAAGGTGTATTCGTCACCGCGCCGCAGGATGCGACCCGTCCAGGCGTCGCGCTCCATGGGTGTGAGCCTGCTGCCAAGCGCTGGCTCGAACGAGGCACGCCACGGCGCTCCGGCGTAGGTCGGCTTGATGATGCATTGACCGATCTGCGCCAGCGCATCGTCCAGCACCGCGCGCTCGCCACACCACCACGTGGGCAAAGCAGGAAGACTCAGCTCTTCGCCCAGCAGATGGCGTGCCAGCGCCGGCAGGAAACCCAGCAGCGCCGGAGACTCCAGAAACGCAGAACCCGGCGTGTTAGCAACCAGCACATTGCCGGCGCGGATCGCCTCCAGCAGGCCCGCAACGCCCAGCCTGGAGTCAGCCCGCAACTCCAGAGGATCGAGAAACTCGTCATCCACGCGCTTGATGACGCCATGTACCTGCTGCAAGCCCTGCAGAGTCTTCAAGTAAAGCCGGTTGTCGCGCACCGTTAGATCGCTTCCTTCGACCAATGTCAGGCCCAAGTACCGTGCCAGGTAGGCGTGTTCGAAATAGGTTTCGGTGGCCGGGCCAGGCGTCAGCAACGCGATCAGCGGATCACGACCATTGCGCACGAGGCCGGCACATTGGAGCTTCAGCCCTTCCACCAGCGCGCTGTAGGTTGCGGCCAGGCGTTGCACCTGAAGATGGGCCATTGCTTGCGGGAACTGGCGGGCGATGGCCAGCCGGTTCTCCAGCAGATAACCCAGCCCCGACGGCGCCTGGGTGCGCTGCGATACCACCCACCACAGACCGTCAGCATCGCGGGCCAGGTCGAAAGCGGCCAGATGCAGAAAGCAGCCACCCACCGGTTTGAGGCCGTGCAGTTCGCGCAAATAACCGGGATGGCCCTGCACCAGCGCGGCCGGCAACAGTCCACTCGCGAGCAGGCGCTGCGGCCCGTAGACATCGGCCATGACATGGTCGAGCACGCGGATGCGCTGTTGCACGCCACGCTCGATGCGCTGCCAGTCGTCCGGCTCCAGGATCAGCGGAAAAAGATCGAGCGACCATGCGCGCTGTACGCCGCCGCCGTTGTCGGCATAAACGTTGTAGGTAACGCCGTTGTCGTCGATCTGCCGCCGCAGGCTGGCCATGCGACGGTCCAGATCGTCAATACCGCCAGCGCCTAGATGGTCAAAAAAAAGAGCCCAGGGCGGTGTTAGCGCACCCTGCCCTCCCGCGGAATGGCCACGGAGTTCATCGAAATGACCCACCAATCCTGGTGCGGCCAGCAAAGCCGCGCGCTGCGACGGGAGGTCGGACGCACCGCTGGCGCCTTCGAAGAGTTGAGTGCTGTCGGAGAAAGAATCCACCTGCCCATTGTCGCCCCGATGCGGGGCATGTCAGCCCGCGCATTCCCTGACAAAGGCCAGTCATTCTCTCCGATCAGCGCCGCAAATCGAGCGTGAACGGAAACTCCCTGCTGGCCGCGCATGCCCCGGCGATCGGGGCTGGTGGAATGACCAGTGCTTCGGGCGAATGCCCCGTGGAAAAGAAGCGCGCCAGGCGACGGCTTTCCGCCTCGTTGGCGTTGACAGGCAGGGTGTCGTAGTTGCGGCCCCCCGGGTGCGTGACGTGATAGCGGCATCCCGCTACGGCGCGCTTCAGGCCGACGTCGACGATGTCGAAGGTCAGCGGCGCGTGCACATCGATGGTCGGGTGCAGCGCGGAGTAAGGATTCCAGGCCTTGAAGCGAACGCCGGCAATATATTCGCCTGCGGCACCGGTTGGCTGCAAGGGCAACACGCGGCCGTTGACCATCACCGCATGGCGGTGCGCATCGAGCCCCGCCACCCGAACCTCGATGCGCTCGATCGATGAATCAACGAAGCGCACGGTGCCGCCACCTGCCGTTTCTTCGCCCATCACATGCCAGGGCTCGAGCGCGTTGCGAAGCGTGAGCGTGATGCCCATGGCCTCGATCGAGCCGATGCGCGGAAAGCGGAACTCGAAGTGCGGCGCAAACCATGCGGCCTCGAACGGATAACCGGCCTGACGCATTTCGGCGATCACACCCTCGAAATCAGCCTGCAGAAAACCCGGCAGCATGAACCGGTCATGCAGCGTGGTGCCCCAGCGCGCCAGCGGACCGTGGGCGGGCTCTTTCCAGAAACGCGCCACCAGTGCGCGCAGCAGCAACTGCTGCACGATGCTCATGCGCGGATGCGGCGGCATCTCGAAGGCGCGCAGCTCCAGCAGGCCGAGGCGCCCGGTGGAGGAATCGGGCGAGAACAGCTTGTCGATGCAGAACTCTGCCCGATGGGTGTTGCCGGTGATGTCGATGAGGATGTTGCGCAGCGTGCGATCGACCATCCACGGCGGCATGGCTTCGCCGTGCTCCTCGCGCGCCCGGGCGATCTGATCCAGCGCGATCTCGAGCTCGTAAACCTGGTCGTTGCGGGCTTCGTCAACCCGCGGTGCCTGGCTGGTCGGGCCGATGAACATGCCGCTGAAGACATAGCTGAGCGATGGATGGTTGTGCCAGTAGCGCAGCAGGCTCGCCAGCAGCTCGGGCTTGCGCAGGAACGGGCTATCAGCAGGCGTGGCGCCACCCATGACGAAATGATTGCCGCCGCCGGTGCCGATGTGCCGGCCGTCGGTCATGAACTTTTCCGCCGACAAGCGCGAGCGAAAGGCCGCGTCGTAAAGGAACTCGGTGTTGTGCACCAGCGTGCGCCAGTCGGCCACCGGCTGGATATTGACTTCGATCACACCCGGATCAGGCGTCACCTGCAGCAACTGCAGGCGCGGGTCGCGCGGCGGCGGATACCCTTCAAGCACCACCTGCACGCCGAGTGCTGCGGCTGTGTTTTCAACCGCACCCAACAGCGCGAGGTAATCCTCCAAATGCGCCAATGGCGGAAGAAACACGTAGAGCATGCCGGCGGCGCGGTCGTGCCCAGCAGTGGCTTGCGCAATGGAGCGCGGCACATCCGTTTCGCCTTCCTTTTTCTTCGCTGTGTCGGAATCGGGTTCTTGCGGACCATTGGCCAACGCCGGGTCCCGCACCTGCACGCAGAGCCCGGTGCGGGTTGCCCAGCTGGCGGACTCAAAACGCCCGGGCGTTCGCGCGAGGGCGGCAGCAGAGTCGGCGGCGTCGTCTGCCAGTGCGCCAGGCGCCGCGCTGCCACGTTGGCCGAGCGGCGCTCGCGGCGCGGCAGGATCGAGCTCGACAAGATAGGGAATGTCCTCGTTCCGGATCCAGGGCATGGAGTCGAGCGGCAAGCGCCAGCCCATCGGCGAATCGCCGGGCACCAGCAGCAATCGGCCGTCGCGCAGGAACCAGGGGCCACTGGCCCAGGTGGCTTCCAGCGTTGACGCCGTCGGCGCCTGGCCAACCTCGGCTTTGGGCGCACCAGCGCGCGGCCCGGCCTGCAGCGGCAACAGATAGCCCGTGACAGCCTCCAGCCCTGCGGTGAAGACGGTGCGCAGGCGGGCGCGGTCATGTTCGTTTTCCAGTCGCGAATCGAACACGTCCACGTTCACCGGCAAGCGCCGCTCGCGCCAGAGGTAATGCAGCGTGTCCTCGAACGCGGGTTCGATGAAGGCGTCGGAAACGCCCAGCTCTTGCGCCAATCGCGTAGTGAAGCGCTCGGCATCGTCGCTTGTATAAAAGGTGGGTGAGCGCTCGTCTGCCAGCAGCGCCGGATTGTTCCAGCAGGCCTCGCCATCGGTGCGCCAGTAGATGCCCATGGCCCAGCGCGGCAGCGGCTCGCCGGGATACCACTTGCCTTGGCCGACATGCAGGAAGCCGCCCGCGCCGCCATATTCGGCACGCAGCTTTTCCACCAGCGTGGCGGCATGCGCACGCTTGGTCGGGCCCATGGCGGTGGTGTTCCATTCGGGTGCGTCGCGGTTGTCGACAGCGACGAAGGTGGGCTCGCCGCCCATCGTGAGGCGCACGTCGCCGGCCTTGAGTTCGGCATCTACCGCCAAACCCAGCGACAGCACTTCGTGCCACTGCGCGTCGGTATACGGGAGCGTGACCCGCGGGGTTTCCATCAGCCGCGTGATGGTCATCTCATGCTTGAAATCCACACCGACATGTTCGGAAAGGCCACCCTCGATCGGCGCCGCGCTGCCGGGCGACGGCGTGGCCGCCAGCGGAATATGGCCTTCGCCTGCCAGCAGGCCCGAGGTGGGATCGAGCCCGACCCATCCCGCACCCGGCAGATACACCTCGCACCAGGCGTGCAGGTCGGTGAAATCGACCGTGGTGCCGCTGGGACCGTCGAGTGCCTTCACATCGGGGGTCAGCTGAATCAGATAGCCCGAGACAAACCGCGCTGCAATGCCGAGCCGGCGCATCAGCTGCACCAGGAGCCAGCTTGAATCGCGGCACGATCCGCAGCCACGCTCCAGCGTTTCATCAGGCGTCTGCACGCCGGGCTCCATGCGGATCAGGTAGCGCACATCGCGCTGCACCTTCTGGTTGATACCGATGATGAAATCCAGCATCGCGCGCGGGCTGCGATCCACCTTGGCGAGGTAGGCTTCAAGCAGCGGTGTCGGCGGCTCGAGCCACAGGTACTGGGAGAGCTCGATCGCCAACTGCGTGTCGTAATAAAGCGGATAACTTTCAGCCGACGGCTCCAGGAAGAAGTCGAACGGGTTGTAGACCGACATGTCCACCACCAGGTCCACCGTGACCTTGAAATCCGTGGTCTTCTCAGGAATCACCAGGCGCGCCAGATAGTTGCCGAACGGGTCCTGTTGCCAGTTAGTGAAATGCTCGGCCGGCTCCACCCGCAACGAATACGAGATCACCTCGCTGCGGCAATGCGGCGCCGGCCGCAACCGCACGATCTGCGGGCCGAGCAGCACCGGCTTGTCGTAGCGGTAGTGGGTAACGTGGTGCAGCAGCGCGTGGATGGACATGGATGAAAAATGCTTTCTTTCTGTCGGCGTTTCTGTCGAATAAACCGGTGGCAATACGGAGCCGCACTCCTGACGCAAAAACCACGCCTGATATGCCCGGCCGCTTCGGTAGACAGTATGAAGCGCCGCCGGCCCGAGCTTGCAACAAAGCGGCCCGCATTAGCATCCGCCATGCCCGCAGCGCCTGCCCTCGACACAATGGCCGAACCGGCCAGTGCCCGGCGCGCTGTCGATTCTGACGCGCCGCATCGCGGTCACCCGCTTGCATCGCTGCTGGCCGCCAGCATCGCGGGCAGCGCTGTCCAACTGCTGCAAGCCAGTCTATGGCGACAAGAAATATATGCATGTTTAATTGCTCCAGCGCTTTTTCTAATTGCGCTATCAGCTACGAACAGAATAGCGTTCAGGGGTCAATCAGCGTTCGGCAGCTTTGCCCGGCCGCTGCTGGTTTTGTCGATTGCTGCCGCTGCTTTCGGGCTGACGGGATGGCGCGCTGCGCAATATGCCGCCCACGCTCTGCAACCGGCACTGGAAGGGCGTGATCTGCAGATCGATGCGACGATTGCTGCCATGCCGCAGCGCAATGCGCAGGGCTTGCGGCTGCGCGTGGCGGTGAATTCGGCCACGCTGGACGGGCAAGCGGTGGCGGTGCCCCCGCTGATCGACCTGGGTTGGTGGAGCCCCGTGCGAGCGGATCGCCCGGCTGGCAAAGCAACCGCAACAACGCGAGCAACAGCGCCAGGACCGAACGCTGAGTTGCCGGATGTGCGGGCCGGTGACCGCTGGCGACTCACCGCAAGGCTCAAAGCGCCGCATGGCAGTCGTAATCCCTATGGATTCGATTACGAACTGTGGGCCTGGGAGCATGGCGTACAGGCGACCGGCAGCGTTCGCAATGGCAAAAAGAATACACCGCCCCTGCTTCTGGCGGCGAGCTGGCAGCACCCCATAGAACGCGCCCGGCAGTCTGTGCGCGATGCCATCCTGGTACAGCTCGCGCCAAGTGGTGCGGATGCGAAAGCGGATCCAGATACGGATGCACCAAAGGTCGATGAGCCCGCCGACGATCAAGTCCGTGGTTCTGAGGCCACCGAATCTCGCGACCGTGGGCGACAACGCGCAGCCGGCGTGGTGGCGGCCCTGGTGACGGGCGACCAGCGCGCCATCGACCGCTCCGATTGGGACATCTTCCGGGCGACGGGCACAGCGCACCTGGTGTCGATCTCGGGGCTGCACATCACCATGTTCGCCTGGCTCGCCGCGCTTGCGATCGGCACCTTGTGGCGCAGGTCAACGCGGCTCTGTCTGCGCTGGCCGGCGCCCCATGCCGCGCTTGGGGGCGGTATCGTCTGCGCGGCGGCCTATGCACTCTTCAGTGGCGGCGGCCTGCCGGCACAGCGCACGATACTGATGCTCTTGGTAGTGGGCGGGCTTCGCATCAGCGCAAAGCGCTGGCCGTGGCCTTTGGTGTGGCTGCAGGCCTGCGCACTGGTTGTGCTGGTCGATCCGTGGGCCCTGCTGCAGGCGGGCTTCTGGCTCAGTTTTATCGCAGTGGGCGTTCTCTTCGCCAGCGGGCTTGGTGCTATTGATGGAATAGCTGGTAGCGCTAATGGAACAAGCGCTACAGGCACTTTTTATCAAAAGATTCGGGTGCTTCTCAGGGAGCAGGCTGTGGTCACGCTGGCGCTCACGCCACTGACCTTGATGCTGTTCGGCCAAGCCTCTCTTGTCGGATTCATCGCCAATCTGGTGGCCATTCCGTGGACGACTTTGGTGGTCACTCCGCTGGCGCTGCTGGGTGTGCTGATTCACCCTGTCTGGAATCTGGCGGCGCTGGCGGTGCAGGCGTTGGCCAGCGTCCTGCAATGGCTGGCCGCAGTCCCGCACGCGGTGGTGGCTTTGCCAGCCGCGCCGGTATGGGCGGGTGTGGCAGCAGTGGCCGGGGGTGTGCTGTTGTGCATGCGGTTGCCGTGGTCGCTGCGGCTGCTTGGCGTCGCACCGATGCTGCCGTTGCTGCTTTGGCAGCAACCACGTCCGGCACAGGGACAGTTCGAACTCCTCGCCGCCGATATCGGCCAAGGCGAAGCCGTGCTCATTCGGACCGCCCACCATGCCCTGCTTTACGACACCGGTCCGCGCTTCTCGGCCGACGATGATGCAGGCCATCGCGTGCTGGTGCCGCTGCTGCAGGCGCTTGGCGAAACGCTTGACACGGTTGTGGTGAGCCACCGCGACAGCGACCATGCAGGCGGCGCGGCCGCCGTGCTGGCCGCACAGCCGCAAGCGACTTTCCGCAGCTCGATTGAAGCCAGTAACCCGCTGCAACGGCTGCGCAAGGTCGAGCGCTGCATCGCGGGCCAAAGCTGGAACTGGGACGGCGTGCATTTTTCCATCCTGCATCCGCAAGCTGCTGATTACATACCCGCCGCCCGCAGCAACGCACTCAGCTGCGTACTGCGGGTTGAATCAGCAAACCACGCCGCCGCACTCCTCACAGGCGATATCGAAGCGGAGCAGGAGGCCGCATTGGTGAAAGCGAAGGCGCCCCTCGCTGCCGATGTTCTGGTGGCGCCGCATCACGGCAGCCGGCACTCATCAAGTGCGGTTTTTTTGCAGGCGGTAGCACCGCGCCTGGTGATCGTGCAAGCCGGCTACCGCAACCGCTACGGACACCCGGCGCCGGAGTCGCTGCAGCACTACGCAGATCAGGGCAGCGCTGTTATCGCGAGCCCCGGCTGCGGCGCCGCGCGTTGGCAGAGCGATGCGCCGCCAGACATCCACTGCGAACGTATGGACCACCGGCACTATTGGCAGCACGCATTGCCCGAACCCGGGCCTCCCGATACCAGCATCGCGGCGGCCAAACGCTGATCCAGGCAGTAGCGGCACGGGAGCCGAAACACGTCTTGTCGCGCCTTCCGGCCTGGATCTTGCTATCCTGATGCGAACAAAAAACGGCCTGCCATGCACCAATTCGACGAGATGTACGCCACGCTGCCGCCGCAGCCCGATCAGGTTCGCGAACACTACCAGCCCTACAGCCAGTGGCTGGCGCGCCAGGGCACTGAATCGATGCGTGCCCGCCGCGAGCAGGCCGAGATGATCTTTCGCCGGGTCGGCATCACCTTCGCGGTGTACGGCGCCAAGGACGAGGACGGCTCCGGCACCGAGCGCCTGATTCCGTTCGACCTGATTCCCCGCATCATCCCCGCAGCCGAGTGGGAATCGATGGAGCGTGGCCTGGTGCAGCGCGTGACAGCGCTCAACCATTTCCTGCACGACGTCTATCACGACCAGGACATCCTGCGTGCCGGCATCGTGCCGCCCGAGCAGGTGCTGCAGAACGCGCAGTTCCGCCCCGAGATGATGGGCGTTGACGTGCCGAACCGCGTGTACTCGCACATCTCCGGCATCGACATCGTGCGCGCGCCTGACAGCGCCGGCAATGGCGAGTACTACGTGCTGGAGGACAACCTGCGGGTGCCGAGCGGCGTCTCCTACATGCTGGAAAACCGCAAGATGCTGATGCGGCTTTTCCCCGATCTTTTCAACCAGCACCGCGTGGCCCCGGTAGCGCACTACCCCGACCTGCTGCTGGAAACCCTGCAGGCCTCCGCGCCGCCCGCCACCGCCGAGCCCACGGTGGTGGTGCTCACGCCCGGCATGTACAACAGCGCCTATTTCGAACACGCCTTCCTCGCGCAGCAGATGGGGGTGGAATTGGTCGAAGGCCAGGACCTGATGGTGCGCGACGGCTTCGTCTGGATGCGCACCACGCGCGGGCCGACGCGGGTGGACGTGATCTACCGGCGTGTGGATGACGACTTTCTTGATCCCAAGGTGTTCCGGCCCACGTCCACGCTCGGCTGCCCGGGCCTGATGGAGGCTTACCGCGCCGGCAACGTGGCGATCTGCAACGCGGTGGGCACGGGGGTGGCCGACGACAAGTCGATCTACCCCTACGTACCGAAGATGATCGAGTTCTATCTCGGCGAAAAGCCCATCCTGAAAAAC
>JBBSUX010000025.1:0-20655 GCA_038234045.1 Burkholderiales bacterium | reverse complement strand
GCGTCGATTCGACGATTTGCTGCAGCCATCGCGTTTCAAGGACTACGGGCCGAACGGTCTGCAGGTCGAGGGGCGGGATCGCATCGCGCACATCGTCTCAGGGGTCACCGCAAGTCGTGCGCTCATAGAGGCCGCGGTCGAAGCTGGCGCCGGTGCCATCTTCGTTCACCACGGCCTGTTCTGGCGCGGGCACGATGGCCGCGTGACCGGCTGGCTCAAGGAGCGTCTGCGCCTGTTGCTGGCGCACGATGTCAACCTTTTTGCCTATCACCTGCCGCTCGATGCGCATCCCCGCCTCGGCAATAACGCGCGATTTGCCGCGTTGCTGGGATGGACGGCCGACGGCCATTTCGGCGATCAGGATCTTGGCTGTATCGGTAGCGCCGATCTGCCGGACGCCGCATCGCTCGGCCGCGCTGTGAAATCCGCCATGGGCCGCCCCGTGCTGCTGGTGGATCCGCATCCGGAAGACAACACCCGGCCGATTCGGCGCGTGGCGTGGTGTACGGGAGGCGCACAGAGTTATTTCGAAGCAGCGATTGCCGCCGGAGCCGATGCCTTTGTCACCGGTGAGATTTCTGAGCCCCAGGCGCACTATGCACGGGAGTCGGGCGTTGCCTATGTCGCCTGCGGCCACCATGCGAGCGAACGTTATGGCGCCCCGGCAGCTGCTGGCCACATCGCGAAGGAGCTTGGTCTGCGCCACACCTTCATCGACATCGACAACCCGGCATGACTCTGCCGATCGCCATCACCGCCGGCGACCCGGCCGGTATCGGACCGGAAATTACCGCGCGCCTGTTTCTGGATTTTCCCGCCGAGATACAGGGAATTTTCGTGGTGGCGGACGTTGAGGTCATGCGCCGTGCCACGCGGTGCATCACTCCGCCTGGCGCGCCCTCGCTTGCCGTCGCTGTGCTGGAGGAAGCAGCCGACGTCTGGCTGGCGCCTCCCGGAAGTGTTCCGGTTCTGCCCATGGTCGAGGCGCGCCATATCGTCCCTTTCGGTCTTATCAGCGCAGAAGGCGGGCGCCAGGCCGCAGAAGCGGTGATATGGGCAGCCCGCGCTACCTTGCGCGGCGAACTGGCGGCACTGGTCACGGCGCCGCTGCACAAGGAATCGCTCGCGGCAGCCGGCGTTGAGTTTCCCGGACACACCGAATTGCTGCAGAGCGAAGCAGCGCTCTATCTGGGTCGGAATGTCGCCGATGTTCCGGTGCGGATGATGCTGGCCAATGAAGAGCTCCGCACCGTCCTGGTGAGCATCCACATGTCGCTGCGCGACGCGCTGGAAGCGGTAACTTTCGAGCGCGTGCTGCAAACACTACGCATCACCCATCAGAGCCTGACAGCGGTCCTGGGCCGGACTCCGCGAATCGCCGTGGCCGGTCTCAATCCGCATGCGGGGGAGGGTGGGCTTTTCGGTCGGGAAGAAATCGACACCATCGAACCAGCAGTGGCTGTAGCCCGGGCAGAGAGGATTGATGTCCAAGGGCCGTTTGCGCCCGACACCATCTTCATGCGCGCCCGTTCGTCTCCGGATCACCACAGCGCCTTCGACGTGGTGGTGGCGATGTACCACGATCAAGGCCTGATACCCGTCAAATACCTCGGCGTCGAACATGGTGTGAACGTGACCCTTGGGCTACCCCTGGTGCGCACCAGCCCGGATCATGGAACCGCCTTCGACTTGGCGGGATTGGGCCGCGCTGACCCCTCCAGCTTGCTTGCCGCGCTACGAATGGCGCGTCTGCTGTCGAAGCAAAATTTGTAATGAAAAATAGCTGATGCGCTTGATGAGCAAGCGCCACCAGCTATTAATTTGATATCTGTCAGATGCTGGCAGCGGGAGAGGGCGGAATCCCATTGGTAGCGGCAGCGAGCGCTGGGCGGTTTTGCAAGCTATCCCGAATTTCGCGTAGCAACTGCACGTCTTCCGGTGTTTTCTCGGGTTCCGGTGTCTCGGGCTTCTCGGCATCGAATTTGCGCAGGCGGTTGATCTCTTTGACCATCATGAAAATGATGAATGCCAAGATCGCGAAATTAACGGCAACCGTGATGAAGCTGCCGTAGGCCAAGACGGGGATGCCGGCTTTCTTGAGTTCAGCCAGGTTACGTGCCACCCCAGGCGGTATCGCGTGCAGCACAATGAAGTACTGCGAAAAATCCAGTTTGCCGAAAACCAATCCGACGATCGGCATGATGATGTCGTTCACAAGCGAGTCGACGATCTTGCTGAAAGCCGCGCCAATGATCACACCGACCGCAAGATCGACCACATTGCCGCGGATCGCAAATTTCTTGAACTCCTGCATGACCGACATGGCAGCTCCTTGGGCTCGGGGCATTTGAGGGAGTGCGGATTATGGATGCCGTGGCTCGCGAGTGTTTTCTTGGACGTCGGTTTGTGATGGTCCTGCTGCTGCGGAGCTGCACCCGTCACAGGCGTCAGGATTGAATCTGCTTGTATCGCTCCGCTACAATCTTCGGTTGATTCCAGTCAAGCGATGATCTTCGAGGATTTCCCATGAGTGCATCTGTAATCGACGCGCAGCAAGTCGACAATGGCAGGCGAACCTGGCTCATCGCGTCGAGCTGCGCCGGCGCGGTTGGCGGCGTCGCTGTGGCGGTTCCCTTTGTCAGCTCTTTCGAGCCATCGGAAAAAGCCAAGGCAGCCGGAGCTCCGGTCGAGGCTGATATTTCAGGTTTGTTGCCCGGACAGAAGATGACGGTCGAGTGGCGTGGCAAGCCGGTATGGATCGTTCGTCGCACACCCGAAGAAGTTGCGGACCTGTCCAAGCACGACGACGAGCTCGCCGATCCGCATTCCCTGCGCCACCAAGACGAATTCACTCCCCCGTACGCCCGCAATGAACATCGTTCGATCAAGCCGGAGGTTCTGGTGGTTGTTGGAATTTGCACCCATCTTGGATGCTCCCCGACGGACAAGTTCCAAACAGGCGCGCAACCGTCCTTGCCTGATGATTGGCCGGGCGGTTGGCTTTGCCCCTGTCATGGCTCGACCTTCGATCTGGCGGGACGGGTCTTCAAGAACAAACCCGCGCCCGACAACTTGCCGGTGCCCCCGCACAAGTATCTGACGGCGACGCGTCTGATCATTGGTGAAGACGACCGGGCAGCAGCCTGAGGAGCACGGACATGGCCGACTTCAAGGAACTATCCCCTAACGCTCCGATGGGTGCGAAGTTTGGAAACTGGGTGAACAACCGGTTTCCCGCTTCCAAGCTCTATCGGGAGCATATGAGCGAGTACTACGCGCCCAAGAATTTCAACTTCTGGTACGTGTTCGGATCGCTCGCGCTGCTGGTGCTCGTTATTCAGATAGTGACCGGCATTTTTCTGGTGATGCACTACAAGCCTGATGCGACGCTCGCGTTTGCTTCGGTTGAATACATCATGCGGGACGTCCCTTGGGGATGGCTGATCCGCTATATGCACTCCACCGGTGCTTCAGCGTTTTTCATCGTCGTCTATTTGCACATGTTTCGCGGGTTGCTTTACGGCTCCTATCGCAAGCCACGTGAGTTGGTCTGGGTGTTTGGTTGCGGCATCTTCCTTTGTTTGATGGCTGAGGCCTTCATGGGATATCTGCTGCCTTGGGGTCAGATGTCGTACTGGGGCGCGCAGGTGATCGTGAATCTGTTTGCAGCGATTCCGTTCGTCGGACCGGATCTGGCTTTGCTCATCCGTGGTGACTACGTTGTGTCGGATGCCACTCTCAACCGTTTTTTCAGTTTCCACGTCATCGCGGTTCCGTTGGTGCTGCTGGGGCTGGTGGTTGCGCACATCATCGCCTTGCATGAGGTGGGCTCCAATAATCCCGACGGCGTCGAGATCAAGAAACACAAGGATGCCGACGGTATTCCGCTTGATGGCATTCCGTTCCATCCCTTCTACACCGTGCATGACATCTTCGCGGTGAGCGTATTCCTGCTGGTCTTCACCGCTGTGATCTTTTTCGCGCCGGAGGCCGGAGGTTATTTTCTGGAATACAACAACTTTATTCCAGCTGATTCGTTGAAGACGCCCGGCCACATTGCGCCAGTGTGGTACTTCACGCCTTTTTATTCGATGTTGCGAGCTATCACTGGCGAGACGATTTATGCGCTCATCGCCTGCGTGCTCGGTGCGACGGTATTCACGGTCATCAAAAGCAAGCTTGCCAATTTCTTCAAGGGCCTGATCGTTCTCGTGGCGCTGGGTGTGATTGCGATGATGCTGTTGATCGACGCCAAGTTCTGGGGCGTACTTGTCATGGGCGGCGCGGTGGTCATCCTGTTCTTCTTGCCTTGGCTCGATCGCAGTCCTGTGAAGTCCATTCGATACCGGCCCGACTGGCATAAATACGTATATGCGGTTTTCGTTGTTAACTTTTTCGCGCTTGCATATCTGGGTGTGCAGCCTCCGTCTCCGACAGGAAATCTTATTGCGCAGGCGGCCACCTTGTTCTATTTCGGCTTTTTCCTTCTGATGCCGTGGTGGAGCCGTCTGGGTACGCCGAAGCCCGTACCGGATCGCGTGACGTTCGCAGCACATTGACCGGTAGCACGAGAACCACTATGAAAATCTTGGGAACTACCAAACGGATCGTCGCGACGTTTCTCGTCGCAATCGGCCTCGTGTCGGCTGTGCACGCTGAGGAGCACGGGTTCGCCTGGGATAAGGCGCCGAACCAGACCACCGATCTGCAATCGATGCAGAACGGCGCGAAAGTGTTCGTCAACTATTGTCTGGGTTGTCACTCTGCTGCCTTCATGCGCTACAACCGCTTGAAAGACATCGGACTGACTGAAAAGCAGATCAAGGACAACCTGTTGTTCGCCACGACCAAGATCGGCGAAACCATGAAGTCATCCATGGATCCGAAGGAGGCGAAGCAGTGGTTTGGTGCGAATCCTCCGGATCTCACACTTGTTGCACGCTCGCGTGCCGGTCACGGTGGGACCGGGCCGGATTACCTCTACACATTTCTGCGCGCTTTCTACCGAGACGACGCTCGGCCGACGGGATGGAACAATCTGGCGTTTCCGAATGTGGGCATGCCCAACCCGCTTTGGCAATTGCAGGGGGAGCGACGCCCTGTCTATGACAAGCGGGAAGAGAACGGACATGCTGAAGAGGTTTTCACTGGCTGGGAGCAGGTGTCCCCCGGCACCATGAGCCATTTGCAATATGAGCAGACCATTGGTGATCTGGTGAACTATCTCGAATGGATGGGAGAACCCGCCCGCAATACGCGAATGCGTGTCGGCGTGGGCGTTCTACTGTTCTTGCTGGTTTTCTGTTTCTTCGCATGGCGCCTGAGTGCTTCGTACTGGCGAAGGGTTCGCTGAGAGCTGTCCTTTTTTCCAAACGGGTCCGGACAAATGGTCCCCCGACTGGAGTTTGATTTGCCGATGTGAGAGCGGGTGTGTGTGGCACAGCCCGCTCTTTCGATTTTTAGGAGTTCATGCCCATGATGGTGCTTTATTCGGGGACGACCTGTCCTTTTTCCCACCGCTGCCGTTTCGTGCTGTTCGAAAAAGGCATGGATTTCGAGATCCGGGATGTTGACCTGTACAACAAACCCGAAGACATCAACGTGATGAATCCCTACGGGCAGGTTCCGATTCTGGTCGAGCGCGATCTCATCCTCTATGAATCGAACATCATCAACGAATACATCGACGAGCGGTTTCCCCATCCGCAGTTGATGCCGGGTGATCCCGTCGACCGGGCACGCGTTCGCCTGTTTCTGCTCAATTTTGAAAAAGAGCTTTTCGTACATGTGGGAGCCCTGGAAGCTCGCGGCACCAAAGGCAACGAGAAGGCGCTCGAAAAAGCGCGTTCGCACATTCGGGACCGGCTCACCCAACTCGCGCCGGTATTCCTGAAAAACAAGTTCATGCTGGGCGATAGTTTCTCGATGCTCGACGTCGCGATTGCGCCACTGCTGTGGAGGCTCGATTACTACGGTATTGATCTCAGCAAGAACGCAGCTCCCTTGCTTAAGTATGCCGAGCGGATCTTTTCTCGCCCAGCGTACATAGAGGCGCTCACACCGTCCGAAAAAGTGATGCGCAAATAGGATTGCAGCATGAGCACGCCCGAACCGACCGACACCAAGCCGTATCTGATCCGCGCTTTGCACGAGTGGTGCACGGACAACGGATTCACGCCACATGTGGCTGTGCGTGTCGATCCGTCGGTCCGGGTTCCGACGGAATATGTGAAGGATGGCGAAATCGTTCTGAATGTCAGTTACGACGCCACCAGCTCACTCCAAATCGGTAACGATTTTCTGGAGTTCAAGGCGCGTTTCGGGGGCGTTCCTCGTGAAATCATGGTGCCCATCAGGCGGGTGCTTGCGATCTATGCGCGTGAGAACGGGCAAGGAATGGCTTTCGGCGCGCCTTCAGAGGGTACTGGCATTGCTCTGGCCGAAACAGCAATTGAGCCTTCACCGCCCACTGACGCTGATTCTGTGTTGCGGGATGGCAAGCCAGTAACTCTCACGGCCGTAGCTGACACCTCCGGCCATCCGGAAACAAACTCTGCTGGATCTGACGGCGATGGCGCCGGACCCACCGGTGGTGGTTCGCGCCCAGCGCTCAAACGTATCAAATGAAAATCAGGCGCCACGTCTGATTTACACTCCACGCAAGCCGATTTAGCTCAGTTGGTAGAGCAACCGCCTTGTAAGCGGTAGGTCGTCAGTTCGATTCCGACAATCGGCACCATTTTCGTTCGGGGGTAGGACCCCGATCTTCATCCGGTCAACGTGCAGCCTGGACCTTGATCCTGATGACTGCAAAGCAACCCTCACGTCTCAGTCTTGCATGCAGGACCGGAAGCAACTGCTTCAATTTGGCAGCAGCTGCGCTGTGCTCAAGCAGCAAGCACCAGCTGTCTCCCTCAATCGGACCGGGTCGGACGGCTGCGAGCAGGCTTGGTGGCAGCAGCGGCTGCAGTAAGCGGAGCCGAGCGGATGATTCAGCCACCAGCGATGTCAGTCGCGCGAGTCCGGGGGACTCCGCAGCCGCCTGATGGAGCGGGATGGCTTGATGATGACGTTGCATGTGGCGGCAGTTCCTCGGAGTTGTCACAGGCTGGAGAACTTCGCTGCACAACCTGTGCGGCCTCCTGCGGCCTCACAGAAGTTGTGAAGTGGGGCGCCCAAGCGGGTTCATTATTCCGCAACGACCGCATCGCTGACTGCGACGCTAAAATTGCAGGTTTCGCTGACGGTTCGACCGTTGGCTTTGCGGTGGCCCCGGCGGACCAGCCACCTTACAACTGAAGGATCGCTCGCCTGTGTGCAGCCGCGCAACAGGTCTGTCTGACGCATGGCAACCAATTTCCTCACGAAGATCTTCGGCAGTCGCAATGACCGCCTGCTCAAGCAATACCGCAAAGTGGTGAGCTCCATCAACGCGATGGAAGCGGAGTTGGAAAAACTGGACGACACGCAACTGCGTACAAAGACGGACGAGTTCCGCCAAAGGTTCGCGCAGGGAACATCTCTTGACGATCTGCTGCCCGAGGCGTTCGCGGTGGTACGCGAGGGGTCCAAGCGGGTGATGAAGATGCGCCACTTCGACGTTCAACTCATGGGTGGAATTTCCCTGCATGACGGGAAGATTTCGGAGATGGGAACGGGCGAAGGCAAGACCCTTACGGCAACGCTTCCGGTTTATCTGAATGCGCTGTCCGGCAAAGGGGTGCATGTGGTCACCGTCAACGACTATCTCGCGCAGCGCGACGCTGAATGGATGGCCCGGCTGTACAACTTCTTGGGCCTTTCGGTGGGCATCAATCTCCCCAATTTGCCGAAGGAGCAGAAGCAGGCCGCGTACCAGTCCGACATTACCTACGGCACCAACAACGAGTACGGTTTCGACTATCTTCGCGACAACATGGTCTATGAGGCCACCGACCGCGTGCAGCGTCGACTCAACTATGCGATCGTCGACGAGGTCGACTCCATTCTCATCGATGAAGCGCGCACACCGCTGATCATCAGTGGGCAGGCCGAAGACCATACGGAGACGTACATCGCCATGAACCGCGTTGCTCCGTTGCTCGTGCAGCAAGAAGGCGAGGAGGACATCCGAACAGGCGAGGGCGTTACGAAGCCGGGCGACTTCACGGTAGACGAAAAAACACGGCAGGTATTTCTGACCGAGCAAGGCCACGAGACTGCGGAAGATTTGCTGGTATCGCGGGGCCTGTTGCCCGAAGGCGCGTCCCTTTACGACCCGGCCAATATCTCGCTGGTGCATCATCTCTACGCTGCGTTGCGTGCCGCCCACCTTTATCAGCGCGATCAGCACTACGTGGTTCAGCAGGGCGAGATCGTGATCGTCGACGAATTCACTGGACGGCTGATGGCTGGTCGGCGCTGGAGCGAAGGGCTGCATCAAGCCGTGGAGGCCAAAGAAGGCGTGGACATCCAGGCCGAAAACCAGACGATGGCCTCCATCACCTTCCAGAATTATTTCCGGCTGTACGAGAAACTGGCAGGCATGACCGGGACGGCAGATACGGAGGCCTACGAGTTTCAGGAAATCTACGGGCTTGAAACCATCGTCATTCCGCCAAACCGTCCCAGCAGGCGAGACGACCAACTCGACCGGGTCTACAAGACCACCCGTGAGAAGTACCAGGCGGCACTGGAAGACATCCGCGAGTGCCATGAACGCGGCCAACCGGTTCTGGTCGGCACGACTTCAATCGAGAATTCCGAAATCATTTCGCAGTTGCTCGAGCGCGAAAAGCTCGAGCATCAGGTACTGAACGCGAAGCAGCATGCGTGCGAGGCAGATATCGTTGCACAGGCGGGTCGTCCGCGCATGATCACGATCGCGACCAATATGGCGGGGCGTGGCACGGACATCGTTCTGGGGGGCAACCTTGAGAAGATGCTTGCGCTCGAAGCGGAAGTGGCCGATACGGATGGCGTAGCGGAGGCTGCTCTGGACGATGCGCGTACGGCAGAAATGCGAACCCAATGGGAGCGCGATCACGCCTTTGTGAATGAGCAGGGTGGCCTGCGCATCATCGCCACTGAGCGGCATGAGTCGCGCCGGATCGATAACCAGTTGCGAGGTCGTTCGGGGCGGCAAGGCGATCCCGGTTCGTCGCGTTTCTATCTGAGTCTTGATGATTCGCTGATGCGCATTTTTGCGGGCGACCGCGTTCGCTCCATCATGGAGCGTCTGAAGATGCCCGATGGCGAAGCGATCGAGGCAGGCATCGTGAGCCGCAGCATCGAAAGTGCGCAACGCAAGGTTGAAGCGCGCAATTTCGACATGCGCAAGCAATTGCTTGAATACGACGACGTATCGAATGATCAGCGGAAAGTTATTTACCAGCAGCGCAACGAGATCCTCGACGCGATGGATCTGTCACAGACCATTGCTGGTTTGAGGGAAAGTTGCTTCACCGACATCGTGCGGCAGTTCGTGCCGTCAGAGTCGGTCGAAGAGCAGTGGGACCTGCCAGCGCTGGAGAAAGTGTTGCGCGAAGAGTGGCAACTTCCCATGGATCTGCAGACCAAGGTCACCGAATCCGAATCGATGACGGACGATGATGTTCTTGAAGCCGTTATCAGTGAGGCTGATGCAGCATTTCACGCCAAGGTTGCATTGGTTGGCGGTGAGAATTTCACACAGTTCGAGCGCGTGGTGCTTCTGCAAAGTGTCGACTCCCATTGGCGAGAGCATCTGGCTTCTCTCGACTACCTGCGGCAGGGAATTCATTTGCGTGGCTATGCACAGCAACAGCCCAAGCAGGAATACAAACGCGAGGCCTTCGAACTTTTTGCCCAGCTGCTCGACGCGGTGAAGCAGGAAGTAACAAAGGTGCTGATGACCGTACAGGTCCAGTCCCAAGAACAGTTTGGTGAGGCTGCCGAAGCGATGGAAAGCCGGGCAGAGAACATTCTTAACGTCACCTATCAGGCGCCGACCGAGTCCGGAGAGGTAGAGACGCTCGCGGCTCCGACGACGCGACCAGCACTAGCTCAAGTTGCAGGCGATGTGCAACGCGTGGGTCGCAATGATCCTTGCCCTTGCGGCAGTGGTGCCAAGTACAAGAACTGTCATGGACGCCTCGCCTGAGTGGCGGCGGAGAGACCGATGCCTGTTCATTTGCATCCCGCCGTTGCGGACGAAATTTTTCCTATTGACGGCGTGCGCATCGGCGTCGCTGAGGCGGGCATTCGAAAAAAGGACAAGAAGGACTTGACGCTCTTTTTGCTCGAGGAGGGCAGCAGGATCGCCGGCGTTTTTACGCAGAATCGATTCTGTGCAGCACCTGTCGTGTTGTGCCGGGAGTATGCCGCGGCCTCAGCAGATGTTCGTGCGTTGGTGATCAACACAGGCAATGCGAATGCGGGCACGGGGAGCGAAGGACTCCGGCGTGCGCGCGAAAGTACGCAGGCAACGGCAGATCTTCTCGGAATCGAAGCGGAACGGGTCTGGCCGTTCTCTACCGGTGTCATCATGGAACCGCTGCCGGTCGAAAGGATTACCCGGGCGTTGCCGGCTGCTTTCGCCAACGCTGTAGAGAGCGGCGCCGGTTCGCAAGCCTGGATTGGAGCTGCTGCAGCCATCATGACAACCGATACGGTTCCCAAGGCTTGCAGCGCCCGTGGGCGGGTTGGCGATGTAGTCGTTACTGCGACGGGCATCAGCAAGGGGGCCGGCATGATTCGGCCCAACATGGCGACGATGCTCGGCTTCCTTGCAACCGACGCGACAGTGGCGCCTGCCGTATTGCAGGAGATCGTGCGGGATCTGGCCGATCACAGCTTCAATCGCATCACGATCGACGGCGACACTTCCACGAATGATTCATTCGTGCTGATCGCGACAGGGAAGGCGGGAGCCGAAGAGGTCGTTTCGCTGGATAGTCCTGCAGGTAAGAGTCTTCGAAGTATTTTGTTGAGAGTTGCCGAACACCTTGCTAAGGCGATCGTGCGGGACGGTGAAGGAGCCACCAAATTCATCACGGTGCGCGTCGAGGGTGGGAAGACGCCTGCGGAATGCAGGCAGGTCGCCTATGCGATCGCGCATTCCCCTCTCGTCAAGACTGCCTTTTTTGCCAGCGACCCGAATCTTGGGCGCATTCTTGCCGCAATCGGATATGCGGGCATCGCCGATCTGGATACTGCACACGTTGAACTTTTTCTGGATGACGTTCACGTTGCCACCGGTGGCGGCCGCAACCCAGGTTACCTGGAAGAAGATGGGCAGCGCGTGATGAAGCAGGACGAAATTACCGTCAAGGTCAATTTGGGGCGGGGCGAAGCGTTTGACCAGATATGGACGTGCGATCTCAGTCATGACTACGTCTCCATCAATGCGGACTATCGATCGTGAATGGGCTACGTGAAAGCGCTCCGGTGGAGAGTAAATTGAACTTCGAGTCCCTCGTCCGTCGTGCCGAGGCACTGATGGCGCGCGTTGAAGCCATTCTTCCTGGAGCGCCTTTGCGGCCTCCGCAATGGGAAGAAGCGATCGCCTGGCGTTATCGGCGCCGTGGGCAGGGCGGCGGCAGGCTGGATCCGGTACGGCAGGTCGACTCGGCAGGTCTTGATGCGTTGAGAGAGATCGACGATCAGAAACGCAAGATCGAACGAAACACACAACAGTTCGTCGCGGGGCGTTCCGCCAACAACGTCCTGTTGACGGGTGCTCGCGGAACAGGGAAATCGTCGCTCATCAAGGCCTGCCTTGTGAGCTATGCAGACCGTGGCCTACGATTGATCGAGGTCGACAAAGCGGATCTTGTCGACCTGCCCGACATCATCGAGCTGGTCGCAATGCGCCCCGAAAAGTTCATTGTTTATTGCGACGATCTGAGCTTCGAGGAGGGTGAGCCCGGGTACAAGGCACTGAAGTCGATACTGGATGGATCGGTCGCGACCACGGCGACCAACGTGCTGGTGTATGCCACCAGCAATCGTCGGCATCTGCTTCCAGAATATATGACCGAAAACCTCACCTACACGCACGGGGAGGACGGCGAAGTGCATCCGGGAGAAGTAGTCGAGGAGAAGATTTCCCTCTCGGAGCGGTTCGGCCTGTGGGTAAGCTTCTATCCGTTCAGCCAAGAGGAATATTTGCATATCGCCGGCGCATGGCTCACCTCGTTTGGCTTCGATGCTGCTGCGGTAAATGCCGCAAGGCAGGACGCTTTGGTATGGGCGCTCGAGCGGGGTTCCCGAAGTGGTCGGGTGGCCTATCAGTTTGCGCGAGACCGCGCGGGCCGGATCGAATAAAGATGTCGTATAGCGCGAACGCAGGTAGTGAAGTTCCCCGCGTGGAAGTGGCTGTGGGCATCTTGCTCCACCGCGATGGTCGGATGTTGCTGACGACCCGTCCGGCAGGCAAGCCCTACGCCGGTTATTGGGAGTTTCCTGGCGGAAAGCTCGAGAGCAGCGAATCTGTGGAGGCGGCGTTAGGACGAGAGCTGCAGGAGGAGCTGGGAATCTGTGTGACGCAGTCAAGCCGGTGGAAGGTGACCGAGCATGACTATCCCCATGCATTGGTGCGCTTGCATTGGTGCAAAGTGCACGCATGGTCGGGCGAGCTCACCATGCGGGAGCACCAGTTCATGTCGTGGGAAAAGTTTCCCTTGCAGGTAGCGCCGGTGCTCCCGGGCGCTTATCCCGTTCTTGGATGGCTGGCGGAGGAGCAGGGATTCACCGGCGTGACCCATCTCGTCATGGATTGATGTCCGGGCTGGTGTCGAAGACGTTGGCTCAAGCTTAGGCGCGTGTAAAAACGCTGGTTCAAAGTCTTACCTTTGAATGCCTTCAGCGCGATTCTGTCTGGCAATCAGAGCGGCTTGTCCTGTTCCCTCTCGTGCTCCTCCAGCAAGTCCGAGGTTTGTTCGGCGATGCGCATCTGTTCGGTCGCCCAGTCTGCCAGATCCCCGTTCTTGCAGCGTGCGCCGCAAAACGGACGATAAGGGTTGGCAGCGCTGTATACGGCGGGCCCGGTACAGGCTGGGCAGCGCACCGTTCTTTCTCCGATCTCATCATTTGGCCGGTCGGTGTCGGACGTGTCTCGGCTCCGATTTTTCGCTCGGAATTCGTCCGTGGCCATCAGGAACAAAGCGTCAGCTCGAAAGGCACGTCGTCATTTGCGTTGCGCAAACGACCGGTTTCATCGTGATGCATCATGCGCACCGACACGATCAGACGGTTGCCACTGATTTCAGGGATCCATGATTCAGCTTCATGCATGCGAAGGCGCAGGAGTTGGAAGCTCCGCCCTTGCGGCAAACTTTGCTGAAACTGCCCGTTTTGGGCGAGGACCTTTTGCGGGGTACCGGAATCACGCAGCAGCTTCAGAAGGAGATAGACCGCGTCTGCAAGTGGTTCGAGAGTTGTCGCCCAGCCGGCAACCGCCTTTTGCCGCTCGGTAGCCGGCTGATGCTGCCATGCGTGGTAGGCCGGCAAATCGAAGCCGCACGTTCCGCCGGGGATGCCAATCCTGCTTCTGATGCTCATCAGAAACTCGTTTTCGGTCAGTGAATGACCCGCCTTGCCAGATTGCGCATTTAACGCACTGAAGCAGCGGTCGATGTTGGCGATCACACCTTCGAGCACGCCCTCTGCTATCGACGGATTACCGCGAAAAGCATCGAGTTGCTGCTTCTGCCGCTCGAGATCCTTCATCACATCGGATTTCAGGTCCGCCCGGGCGGCCACGTCCATGATCTCGAAAATGGTGGCGAGCGCGAAATGGTGGTCAAGAGCCTCTTCCCGCGCGACCAGAGTCGACAATCGGCGAAACAAAGTCTCAAGCCGCAGGTAAGTGCGGATGCGTTCGTTGAATGGGTACTCATACAGGATCACGCGCTTGATCATAGCTGCAGAAATTTAGCGAGTTGCGAGACCTCTGACATCAACGCGGCTTCTTCATTGCCGTTGTTCACCAGGATCACATCGGCAAACCGCCTTCGATGTTCACGGCTTGCCTGGCTTTCCAGGATCTTGTGGATGGCGTGCCTGTCAAGTCCGCTTCGCAAACCTACTCGACGTATCTGGACCTCACGATCGCAATCCACGACAACGATCCGGTCGAAATAGCTGGTCCAGGTCGACGATTCGGCGAGTAGCGGAATTTCGACGACGACGCATTTCACGCCACTTCGTGATCGCGCGAGCTCTGTTTCGACAAGGATCGAGCGACGCACGATTGGATGAACGATCTCCTCCAGCCCGGAACGCGCTGCCGGATCCGAAAACACCTTATTCCGCATCCACTCACGATCCAGACTTCCATCCGCCGAAATCGCGCGATTGCCGAATAGCCCCCGAATTTCTGCGATAGCCTCTCCCCCGGCTGCTGTTGCCGCTCGTGCCACGGCGTCCGCGTCGACAAGTGTCACATACGGTTGGTGCATCAGCAGGCGCGCGACCGTGCTTTTGCCGCTGCCAATTCCTCCCGTCAAACCAACGGTCAACATCAGGCAGCAAAGCCCAGCAGCCGGTTGATCCAGCCCGTTCCCAACATCATGGTGAGAATGCCGCCGAGTGCCAGGAATGGTCCGAAAGGAACATAGCCGCCTTCGCGCAGACCCTTGGTGAACTTGAGGGCGATACCAACCGCCGCTCCCACCACCGATGCACACAGAATGACCGGAATCAGGGCTTGCCAACCAAGCCAAGCGCCCAAGGCCGCAAAAAGCTTGAAATCACCGTATCCCATGCCTTCCTTCCCGGTGACAAGCCGAAACGCCCAGTAGACAAGCCAGAGGGACATGTAGCCTGCTGCTGCTCCTATTACCGCATCGGTGACGGTGACGCTGATCAGGCTCGTGACCGCGCCTATCAATCCCGCCCAAAGTAGCGGTAAGGTGATGTCGTCGGGCAGCAGCGTCGTGTCCCAATCGATCAAGGTCAGGCATAGCAAGGCAGCGCTAAAGCCGCACCATGCCCAGGTTTCAGGAGTAAAAAATCCCCAGCGCCACGCGCAGTAAGCAAACAGGACCGCGTTGAACAGTTCCACCGCGGGATAACGCAGGCTGATTCCAGCATGGCATGCCGAGCAACGCCCGCGCAAGAAAATCCAGCTCAACAACGGGATGTTCTCGTACCAGGGGATTTGGTGGCCGCAGTGAGGGCACCGGGACCGTGGTGTGGAAAGATTGAACGGCGTCAGAACCTCGGGTTGGGCGATCCCTGGCGCGTTCAGCTCAAGCGAGATTTCACCTGCTGCGGCGCAATCCTCCTGCCAGCGCCGCTCCAGCATCAGCGGGAGTCGGTGCACGACAACATTCAGAAAGCTCCCCACCAATAAACCCAGCAGACCGGCGAACGGCAGGGCGAGCCCATTCGAGAGCTCCGTCACACCACTTGACCCAACTTGAAGATAGGCAGATACATCGACACGACGATTCCCCCGATCAGCGTGCCGAGAAAGACGATGATGATCGGCTCCATCAGGCTCGACAATCCAGCCACCATCTCGTCGACCTCTGCTTCGTAGAAATCGGCAGCTTTACCGAGCATGTGGTCAATCGATCCTGATTCCTCGCCGATCGCGCACATCTGTACCACCATGGTGGGGAAGATGTTCGCGTTGCTCATTGCAGAAGTCAGGCTGACGCCCGTGGAAACTTCCTGCTGAATTTTCTCGGTCGCCTCGGCGTATTTGGAGTTACCCGATGCACCTCCGACGGAGTCCAGCGCTTCGACAAGCGGTACACCAGCGGCGAACATGGTCGAAAGCGTCCGGGTCCAGCGGGCCACGCACGATTTTTCAATCAAGGGCCCAAAAACAGGAATCTTCAGCAGGGCGCGATCCATGAACTTCTGCATGCGCTCATTGCGTCGCCATGCCTGGAAGAAAAAATAAAGCCCCCCGCCGATGCCACCGAAGATGAGCCACCAGTATGAAACGAAGAATTCGCTGATGGCAATCACAAACAAGGTCGGGGCGGGAAGATCGGCGCCGAAGGACGAAAAGACCTGCTTGAAAGCCGGAATTACGAAAATCATGATGACCGCGACTACAACGAAGGCGACCACCATGACCGAGGTCGGATACATCAGAGCCGAGCGAATTTTGGATTTGATCGCTTCGGTTTTCTCCATGTAGAGCGCCAGGCGGTCGAGGAGTGCTTCCAGAATACCTGCTGCTTCTCCGGCCTCGACGAGGTTGCAGTAAAGCGCATCGAAGTAAAGCGGATGTTTGCGGAATGCGCCCGAGAGTGACGTGCCGGTCTCTACATCAGATCTGACTTCGTTGAGCAGTCGGGTGACGTTCGGATTGGTGTTTCCCCGTCCGACGATATCGAAAGACTGCAGCAGCGGAACACCGGCCTTCATCATCGTCGCGAGTTGCCTCGTGAAAAGCGCAATGTCTTTCGGTTTGATCTTTTTGCCAGAGCGCGTGCGACGCTTCTTGATCTTTGTCGACAGGATGCCTTGGCGCCGCAAGGTCACCTGCACCTGGGTTTCGCCACTGGCCCGCATCTCGCCTCGCACCGGCTTGCTTTGCCGATCCTTGCCTTCCCACTCGTAGACAAATTCGCGGATGTTGCGTGAGGCTGCAGTTGCCATCTGGGCTTCCTTCCGGGGCGCTGACTTATTGGACGTTGGTGACGGCAAGGACTTCTTCAAGTGAAGTCATTCCTTGCAACACCTTGTTCAGGCCCGACTCGCGCAGAGAGCGCACACCTTCGCGTCGAGCCTGGGCCGCGATCTCGGTCGCATTGCCATCACGCAGAATGATTTGCTGGATCGCTTCTGTAATCGGCATGACCTGATAGATGCCGACTCGCCCCTTGTATCCGTTGTTGCAAGCGGAGCATCCCACCGCGCGATAAGGGCGCCAGCTGCCGTCGAGCTGGTCTTCGGTAAAGCCTGAGTCGAGCAGGGTTTCATGCGGGAGATCGATCGGGACCTTACAGGCAGGGCAAAGGCGGCGCGCCAGACGCTGCGCGGTGATCAGCATCACGCTCGACGCGATATTGAACGGTGCAATTCCCATGTTGCGCATGCGTGTCAACGTGCTGGGTGCATCGTTGGTGTGCAAGGTAGAGAGCACCAAGTGCCCGGTTTGCGCGGCCTTGATTGAAATGTCTGCTGTTTCAAGGTCGCGAATTTCGCCGACCATGATGATGTCGGGGTCCTGCCGCAGAAAGGATTTCAGCGCTGCGGCAAACGTCAGGCCCGCCTTTTCGTTGACGTTCACCTGGTTGACGCCCGGAAGGTTGATTTCCGAAGGGTCCTCCGCCGTTGAGATGTTTACGCCCGGCTGATTGAGGATGTTCAGGCAGGTGTAGAGGGAAACCGTTTTGCCCGATCCCGTCGGACCCGTCACCAGCACCATCCCGTAAGGACGACCAATGGCGTGCAGCAGGCGTTCCTTCTCGTCGGGTTCGTAGCCCAGCGCGTCGATCCCCAGCTTTGCGCTACCCGGATCCAGGATACGGATGACGATCTTTTCGCCGAACAGGGTAGGCAGGGTGCTGACACGGAAATCGATCACACGATCAGGTGCGATCTTGAGCTTCATCCGGCCGTCCTGCGGGATTCTCTTTTCTGAGATGTCCATGCGGGAGATTACCTTGATGCGCGACGCGAGCTTGTCCTTGATGGCAATGGGCGGCGTGGCAAATTCCCGCAATTCCCCGTCGATGCGGAACCGGACTCTATAGCTGTGTTCGTACGGCTCGAAATGCAGGTCGGAAGCTCGCAGGTGAAATGCGTCCAGCAGCATCTTGTGAAGGAACCGCACAATCGGCGCGTCTTCGACTTCGGCCGCGAGGCTGTCGACTTCTTCTGTCGCTGCCTCCGCCTCCTCCTCGAACTGGAATTCGTCAGATCCAGCTCCCTCAGCGGCTTCACCTGAGCCGGGCATCTGCGCCCCGACGAATCGGGAAAGCTTGTCGTATTCCGCAATGATCCAGTCGACGCCCATCTGCGTCGAGAACTTGATTTTTTCTGCTGCTTCCTGATCGCTGGGATCTGCCGTTGCGACCGTCAGGCGGTTGTTGCGCTTGCTGAGCACCACGACCCGGTAGGCCTGACAGATTTTCGCGTCGAGAAGATCACGAGGCAGGCGCAGAGGGTCGACTGCATCCAGATCCAACAGTGGCGCACCGAACGCGCCAGACATCGCGTGCGCAAGATCAGATGGTGAGACAGCGCCGGAGCCGGTGAGAGCAGCGATGAACCTTTTGCGCGACGCGATCGACATCTTGAAGATGTCCTCGGCGGCACGCTGCTCCAGGAGGCCGGCGACGATCAGCGTTCTGCCCAAGCCTGGCAGGGCAATGTCTGCGCTTTCGGGGATTGGTAGATCGACAGCTGCCATTACAGGAGCAAGGTAAAAAAATGCATCCTACCATCGCACCCGAGCATCAAAGCGCGGTCGCATCCATCGGGAGCCTTGCTGTGTTTTCCACGCCAAAAATGGACTGAAGCCATTTATTTGGTCGGGGTGAGAGGATTCGAACCTTCGGCCTCTACGTCCGGAACCATAAGCAGACGCAATAGGGACCTAACCTCGTTGAGGGACCCCATAAAAATCAATAACTTTGCAAATTTTTCGCTTGGCTTATTCGCCTTTTTTGCGCCCTCTCAACCTTGCCAGCGGCACAGAATTGAAACAGAAATCGTTGACGCCGCGAGTATAGCGACCGCCGGTTCCGACGCTGCCAAAGGCGGCAGCGGTGGTATTCTTGCCGCTCAGGCGTTGACATGGGTGTCACTACATGTAAGTGAGTCCTATGCTTGCCCGCATGAAATTCTCCTTCACAAATTCACTTCGAGCGTTAACCGGGATTGGGGCCACAGTCGCAGCCGCAGCATCCAAGGCAGCAGGTCCCGGCACCACGGTGAGCTACGAGCCGCTGGCTGCTGCAGCAGGCGTCAGCACTGTCCCGACGCTGTCTGGGTGGAGAACCCTCGGGTTGGTCGCCGTGATCGGCTTTATTGCTAACCGGGTACTTTCGAAGCGCGCCGGCGTACGCTCGCAGCGATCATTCTGGCCGCCTGCGTGGCGGCTGGGGGCGGCGGCTTGGCACATTCGCCCTCACCTCACCTCCGCATCGGCAAGCCCCTTTGCCACCATGGATCAACCCGGTTGGGGCAATGTCGTCTTTAGTGGTGTTGGCGAATTTCCCGTGAAGAACACGACAACAGTTCCCATGAAGATCGTGTCTATGAATTCGATTTATCTCTTGGAGACTCCTGTCGGAACGCCGCAGTGCGCCGAGGGTGTACTGGTTCAAGCGCATGGCTTTTGCTACATCAAGCCCACCGTTCCAGATTGAAGAGGAGCCAACCCATAGTGGCACGCAGGCCGCTACGCCTATTATTTGACGCTGGTCGTGTTTGGGATGTTCCTGCACGAACGGCGACGCACAACACACACTCAGCCAAGTACATGAAAAATCACTTTCTTTCGACACTCGCAGTGGCTACCACCTTTGCATTTTCAGCGGCGATTCCAACGGCGCTCGCGGTGCCGGTGCAATGGACGCTGACCGGTGTCACATTCGACGATGGCACGACCGCTACAGGCGGTTTCACCTACGACGCAGATACCAATCTGACCACGAACTGGAGCATCGCAACGCAAGCGGGAACGTTGCCTGCACTAACATACAACCCGGCAAACAGCAACAGCACTAGTCGCACTGCAAGCAGCTCTATGTTCCAGGTCAAGCCGTTCGGCCGATATGTGATCTTCAACTATCCGACCAATCTGACCAACGCGGGCGGCTCTGTTTCGATACGAACCGCTGACAGCTACGACTGCAGCAACTGCGGCATTTTCCGGCGAGTGACCGCTGGCACGGTTGTTGGTGCGACGCCCGCTCCGGTGACTCCCGCCAGTATCCCTACTCTTTCCGAATGGGGTCTGGTCCTCATGGCTGGCATCGTGGGTCTGTTTGGCTTTGGGTTCATGCGCCGCAGGGGCTGAGCTCAGCGTGCCCTACTTTTCAACCTAGCAGTCCACATGCCGTCTCACCGGCGTTCTGCCATTGGCGGCGTTCTCGCATTCCTTCTTCTTCTGGGTGTGGCGGTGCCGGTGTGGGCGCAGTCAGGCATGCAGATATTCGCACGCGTCCCGCGAGGCGCCATCGTGACCCTCGATGTCGAGCTGAGCGACAGCATCGAGAACATCAAAACCAAGCTCCAAGACAAGGAAGGTATACCGCCTGACAGGCAACGGGTGGTCTATTTCGGGCTGCCCACCTTGACGCAACTTTTCACGGTATTCCTCCAAGAGCGCCAGGCCTGCCGAACCACTGTCGGCCAGCCATCCTTCCAGCGAATAAGCGAGCACGCTGTGACTTTTGTGCCGAGGCACTTTGACCTTGCCCCCGAAAAACGTACCCCTTGCTGAGTGTTTCAATTCAGACAAGGAGAACGCAGATGACAAAGACGACGAGAGCGCGCTACACGCTCGAGTTCAAGCAGGAGGCGGTGAGGCTGGTCGATGGCGGCCAGAGCATTGCGGCAGCCGCGCGCACCTTGGGACTGGTCGAGCAGACGCTGTTTAACTGGGTCAAGGCCAAGCGTGAAGGCAAGCTCATCGGTGCTGACAGCAAGGCAGTGAGTGCCGAGCAGATGGAGATCAGCCGGCTTCGTGCCGAGCTGGCACGCGTGAAGATGGAGCGC
>JBBSUX010000024.1:0-20784 GCA_038234045.1 Burkholderiales bacterium | reverse complement strand
TGGACAGCCGAAACTGATCGCACCGGCGCCATCGCCGAGGGCATTGCGGCGGACAAGGATCTCACCAAGAGTCTGCTGCAGTCCTGCGGTGTTCCGGTACCCGAAGGCCGCACCGTGCAAAGTGCCGCCGAAGCGTGGCAGGCGGCACAGGATATCGGCGTACCCGTGGTGGTCAAACCCACCGACGGCAACCACGCGCGCGGTGTCACGCTTGACCTGAGGGCACAGGAAAACATCGAGGCCGCTTTCACGCTCGCAAGTGCAGAAGGCAGCAGCGTCATCGTTGAGCGCTTCATCCCGGGTACGGAACATCGCGTGCTGGTGGTAGGCGGCAAAGTGGTCGCCGCCACGCGCGGGGAGCCGGTGTATGTCACGGGCGATGGCGCTTCCAGCATCGCCGCGCTGATCGATGCGCAGATGAATGCCGATCCGCGCCGCGGCCGCGAACACCAGTTTCCGCTCACCACCATCGACCTCCAGAAAGACGGCGTCGTGCAGCTCGAACTGCGCCGCCAGGGTTTCTCGGCTGACTCGGTTCCAGCCACCGGGCAGCGGGTAATTGTCCAGCGCACCGGCAACATGGCGACGGATTGCACTGACGAAGTCCATCCCGAAGTGGCGCACGCGGTCACGCTGGCCGCGCGGGTTGTAGGACTCGATATTGCCGGCATCGATCTCGTCACTACCGACATCGCCCAGCCACTGGCGAGCCAGGGCGGCGCTATCGTCGAAGTCAATGCCGGCCCCGGTTTGCTGATGCATCTCAAGCCCACACAGGGACAACCAAGGCCGGTGGGACGCGCCATCTGCGATCACCTGTTCGTAGACGGCGACAACGGGCGCATTCCGCTCGTAGGCATTGCAGGCTCGCGCCACAACGCGGCCATCGCGCGGCTGGTAGGCTGGCTCACGCATCTGGACGGGAAAATGACCGGCGTGGCATGCCGCGACGGCTTGTTCCTTGATCGCCGCTGCTTCGACACCCATGACAGTGCGCATTGGAAGGCGAGCGAGCGGCTGCTGATCAATCGCAATGTCCAGGTCGCCATCATCGAGAACGCTGCAGCATCGATCCTGCGGGACGGTCTGGGCTACGACCGCTGCCAGGTCGGCGTGGTGACCGATACCGACCGCACAGCCGAACTCGCCGCGTTCGACATCCACAGCGTTGAACACATGCACAAGGTCATGCGGACCCAGGTGGACGTCGTCCTGCCCTCGGGTGTCGCGGTGCTCAACGCAGCCGATGCAGGCGCTCTGGCACTTGCGCCGCTCTGCGATGGCGAGGTGATTTTGTATGCTGTCAATCCCGCACAGGCGGGCATCGCCCCGCATTGCGAGCAGGGAGGTCGCGCTGTGGTGCTGGTTGGCGGCCAGGTCATGTTGATCAGCAATCATCAGAAGCCACAGCCGCTGCCCGGTCTCGGCGCGCTCGACGGCTGGCGCACCCGCCACGGCGCACTTCCCGACGAAGCGGTTCTTGCCGCCGTGGCAACAGCCTGGGCGCTGGGCCTCTCACCCCAGCTGATCGGTACTGGTTTGAACGCTTTTGAGCAGGAGGCCGGATCGCCGATGGCAACTCAGGAAAAATATCCATTGGTGCGACCCGATCTCGCGGGCTCGCAGGCACGCTCAGCCACTCTCCAGCCTATCGCGTCATAAAACAACATGGAAATCTCTCGCCTGCGTGCATTGCGCGGCCCCAATCTCTGGAGCCGCAACACCTCGATCGAAGCCGTGCTTACCTGCGAGCCGCACCGTTGCACCGTGGCGGATGTGCCGGGGTTCGAGGAGCAGATCAGGGCGCTCTTTCCGTCCATCGGCGCGCTGCGGCACGCCGGTCAGGCAAATGAGGTTTCACTCGCCTCGGTGGTAGGCGCCGCCGCGCTCGCCTTGCAGGCGCAAGCCGGCTGCCCGGTCACCTTCTGCCGCACGGCGGCAACGCCGGAGGCGGGTGTGCACCAGGTGATCGTTCAGTACAGCGAGGAAGCAGTCGGGCGCCGCGCTTTCGAGCTGGCGCATGCGCTGGTACTAACCGCCGCGTCCGCGAACCTTGATTTCGATCTGCCGGCAGCCATCAGCGAGCTTCGCCTGCTTGATGAATCCGAGCGCATCGGGCCGAGTACCGGCTGCATCGTGCAGGCTGCACACAACCGGGGCATTCCTTCGCGCCGCCTCACCTCCGGCAGCCTGATCCAGTTCGGCTGGGGCTCGCGCCAGCGCCGTATCCAGGCAGCGGAGATCGACAGCACCAGCGCGGTATCGGAAGCCATCGCGCAGGACAAGGACCTGACCAAGCATCTACTGCATGCCGCCGGGGTGCCCGTGCCGCTCGGCAGACCTGTGGCGTCGGCGGAAGAAGGCTGGGAGGTTGCATGCGAGATCGGGCTGCCCGTGGTCGTCAAGCCGCAGGACGGCAACCAGGGCAAGGGCGTCACCGTCAACCTGGTGGACCGCGAGCACATGGACATCGCCTACAAGGCGGCCGCCGAATACGGCGACGTGCTGGTCGAGCGCTTTCTGCCGGGTTACGACTTCCGCCTGCTGGTGGTGGGTGACCGCATGGTGGCAGCGTCGCGGCGCGATCCACCGCAAGTGATCGGCGACGGCGTCCACTCCGTGCGCGAGCTGGTCGATGCCGTCAACCGTGACCCGAAGCGTGGCGACGGCCATGCCACCCCGCTCACCCGCATCCGCTTCGACGATATTGCAACGCTCCGGCTTTCGACGCAGGGCCTTGCGCCCGACTCGGTGCCCGACAAGGGCCGCCGCGTGATCCTGCGCAACAACGCCAATCTCTCCACCGGCGGCACCGCGACCGACGTGACCGACGATGTGCATCCCGAGGTGGCTGCGCGTGCCATTGCGGCAGCGCATACCGTGGGCCTGGATATCTGCGGCGTGGACGTGATCTGCGAAACCGTGCTGCGTCCGCTCGAAGAACAAAGCGGCGGCATCGTCGAGGTCAACGCCGCGCCCGGGTTGCGCATGCACCTCTCGCCCTCCTTCGGCAAGACGCGGCCGATCGGCGAAGCCATCATCGACAGCATCTACCCCCCGGGCGACGATGGCCGCATTCCGGTGGTGGCTGTCACCGGCACCAACGGCAAAACCACCACCACGCGCCTCATCAGCCACCTGATCGCCAGCAGCGGCTTGCGCGTGGGCATGACCAACACCGACGGCGTCTATGTGGAAGGCCGGCAGACCGACGGCGGCGACTGCAGCGGCCCGAAAAGCGCGCGCAATGTTCTGCTGCATCCGGATGTGGATGCCGCTGTGTTCGAAGTGGCACGCGGCGGTGTGCTGCGCGAAGGCCTGGGCTTTGACCGCTGCCAGGTGGCGGTGGTGACCAACATCGGCGAGGGCGACCACCTCGGGCTGAACTACATCACCACGGTGGAAGATCTGGCCGTGTTGAAACGCGTCATCGTGCAGAACGTGGCGCCGGGCGGAACTGCAGTGCTGAATGCGGCCGACCCGATCGTCGCTGCGATGGCGGCATCGGGCCCGGCGCAGGTCATTTTCTTTGCGGCCGACCGGCAGCATCCTGTGCTTGCCAAGCATCGCGCGCAGGGCCGCCGGGTGGTCACGCTCGACCGCGACATGTTGGTTGCCACCGAAGGCTCCTGGCGCGAGAGCATCGCGCTGCGCGACATTCCCGTAACGCGCAACGGCAGCATCGGTTTCCAGGTGGAAAACGTCATGGCTTCCGTCGCAGCCGCCTGGGCGCTGGGGCTTGACTGGGACGTGATCAGGAGAGCCCTGGCCAGCTTTGCCAACGACGCGTCCACGGTACCCGGGCGCTTCAACGTGATGGACTATCGCGGCGCCACCGTCATTGCCGACTATGGCCACAACCCCGACGCCATGCGCGCGCTGGTGGCCGCTGTCGAGGCAATGCCGGGCAACAGGCGCTCGGTCGTCATCAGTGGCGCGGGCGACCGCCGTGACGAGGACATTCGTGCACAGACGGAAATCCTCGGCGCCGTGTTCGACGATGTGATCCTTTACCAGGATGCGGCACAACGCGGCCGTGCGGATGGCGAGGTGATGGCGCTGCTGCGCGAAGGTCTCGCCGGCGCCGCGCGCACCCGCCATGTGGAGGAGGTTCGCGGCGAATTCATCGCCATCGACGTAGCGCTGGAGCGCTTGCAGCCGGGCGACCTGTGTCTGGTTCTGGTGGATCAGGTGGCCGAAGCGCTGGCGCACCTTGAAACCACAATGAATGCCGAAATCCAGTCGGCCTGAACCGTCACTCCAACTGTAAATTATTGATCAAATGATGATCTAGCGCTTTATTGATAATCGCTACAAGCTATCCATTTGATAGCTTGTAGCCGAAGAAGGCTTATCGCCATTCATCCGGCACGGCCTCGAACGGCGGCATTGCGCCGCTGGGGCCGACATGCTGGATGCAGATGTCGTGCTTTCCGTCCGGGAGTGCGACGCATGGCAGGACCAAACCCTCCAGCCGTTCATCGGGACTGACGCCTGGCCAGGTGGCGACGGGATAGCGCACGCTTCCGCGCCGCATGTGACTCAGGCAGGTACGGCAGGTGCCATTGCGACATGACGCTGGCAAGTCGATGCCCGCTGCTTCTGCCGCCTGAAGCAGCGTCTGGTCATCCAGGATCGGTGCCCGCAGCCCGCCCGGCTCGACAATCAGCCAGCGCGCGCTGGCACCAGCAGCGTTGGCCGGCGCTCTGGACGTTTCCCGCTCACTCATGCGCGTGCCCGCGACCCAGCGCCTACGCACACCGGTCGTGTTCTGCCACAGACGTCGCACCGGCCGCTTTCCTTACACTGCCGCGCATTGTTACTCTCTAGGCTCGCCACAATTCATTCCATATTGTCGTCAAACTCCGGAACGACCCGGTAGCGATCATCGATTCCATGCTCCAGCCAGACCCGATTCCTTCCCCGCCGAGCCGATCGGGAACACAGCAAGCTGCCTCCTTGAGAGAGTCGTCCTGATGGAGCTGCGCATGCTCGTCTTGGCACCGGACCGGCGCGACGCCGAGGTGGTGCGCTCGGTAATCGCACCCTTGGTGCATCGGGTCGATCTATGTGCCGATGGCGACGAACTGCTCCACGGACTGGAAGAAGGCGCAGCCGCAGCGGTGGTAACAGAAGAAGCACTGCAGGTGCCAATGAATGCAGCACTCGCAGCCTGGCTCGAAGCGCAACCCACCTGGTCTGATTTTCCCTTCATCCTGCTTGCGTCCCGGCATTCCAGTCGGTGTCCCACCGCAGCGCTTGCAATTCGGCATGCGCTCGGCAACGTGATCCTGCTGGAACGGCCTTTAAACGCCGAGACCCTGACCAGCGCTGTCAATTCTGGCATCCGTGCGCGTCGACGCCAGTACGCAACGCGGCAGCACTTGGGAGAGCTGCGCGAGACTCGCGCGACCGTGCAGCGCCTGAATCTGGAACTTGAAGAGCGCATCGCGTTGCGTACCTCGGAACTCGCAGGCGCGAACGACCGGCTGATGGCAGAGATAGCTCAACGCGAGCGCGCCCAAGCCACACTGGTACAGGTGCAGAAGATGGAAGCGATCGGCCGGCTGACCGGCGGCATCGCGCACGACTTCAACAACCTGCTTCATGTAGTGAACATGAACCTCGACCTGATCGCCCGGCTCAAACCCGAACCCAAAATCGGGTCCATCGCAGAGCAGGCCAAGCGCGCCGTGGCACGCGGCTCCAAGCTCACCGGGCAGCTGCTTTCGTTTGCACGCACCCAATCGCTTTTGCCACGCGTCACCGATATCAACAGGCTCATCGTCGACATGCGCGAATTGGTAGCGGTATCGGTTGGCTCGCAGGTGAAGGTGGAGCACGATCTTGCGGCCGCGCCGGTGGTGGCCAAACTCGACGCGAACCAGCTCGAAATGGCCATCCTGAACCTTGCCGTCAATGCAAAGGATGCGATGCCCGGCGGCGGTACGCTCACCATCCGCACGCACATCAGGCCGGGCAATGAACAGGGGCAAAGCGAAGGAGCGAGCGAGCGCGTGGTCGTCACCGTGCAGGACACGGGCGAAGGCATTCCCGCCCATCTGCTCACCAAGGTATTCGACCCCTTCTTCACCACCAAAGGCACGGGCGAAGGAACGGGGCTGGGTCTGAGCCAGGTCTATGGTTTCGCGCGCCAGTCCGGTGGCAATGCAACCATCGACAGCGAGCCTGGCTTCGGTACCCGGATCGAAATGACCTTTCCTGCAGCTCAAGCTGGCGACGCCATCACCAGCATCAATGATTCGGTCAACACCGGCTCAGAAATCCCGGGCGTGCCTGACACGCGCCGCCACCGGATTCTGGTGGTCGAGGATGACCCGGATGTTCGCCGCGTGATCAGCGAAAGCCTGCGGCTTGGCGGGCATGTGGTGACAGAAGCCGAAGACGGGATCAGCGGGCTTGGCGCCCTCGCGCGGGAAACGCCTGACATGCTGATCGTCGACTACGCCATGCCGGGTATGACGGGTGCCGAAGTGATCGCACGGGCCCGCGCGCAGGTGCATGATTTGCCCGTGATCATGGCCACGGGCTATGCCGACATGGCTGAAGTCGGCCGGGTCATCGGCACGCAGTCAATTCTCATCAAGCCCTTCGACATCGCCACGCTCCACCATGCAGTGGCGCAAGCCCTGCCACCCGCAGCCGGATGAAGACAGACACTGGTTTCAAGGGCAACAAGGCATTGCTCGACTCCAAGCCTTGTGCGCAATGCGGACGCGCCATGACGTGGCGCAAGCGCTGGGCGCTCAACTGGGATACGGTGAAATACTGCTCGGACGCCTGCAGGCGCGATGCGGCGCAAGTGCGCAATCAGCGGACAGTCCCGAGCCCCCAACTTAAAAGGTCTTGATGAAAAATGGCTGTAGCACAATCCCATCAAGCGCCACTAGCTATAACTTTAGATAGCCACCGGATATCGGCCAGTCTCCCGAACCGCGCCAGATCAGCCGGTCGGTCCACATCCCAAAGGGTCGGGCATTCGTGCCAGGACAAGCCCGCTTCACGCAGGCGTTCACGGGTCTGCGCCAGCACGCGATCGGTACTCCAGTCGATGCCATCGAACACGGTCGGCTGCGGCCGGCGCAAACCGATCAACACATAGCCACCGTCTTCGGCCGGAGTCAACACCGCCTTGTTGCCAGCGCGCAGCGCATTGGCTGCTGCCCGCAAATGCCCGGCGGTGAATACCGGGCAATCGGAGCCGATCAGAAGAAGGGCCGCGGGATGTGCCGCAGTGTTTTCAGCCGGCCGATTCAGTTTGCGCATTCCAGGACGTGCCCCTTCGCCTCCGTGCACCTTGAACACATGCTGCATCCGGACGCTCAGATCACCTTCGCATTGGGTCCTGAGCGTGACGGGATGCACGCGCGCCAGCGCGCGGAACGACCGGTGCGAGGCATCCGGCGCGCACCACAAGGTGACATGTCCCACGTCGGCAGCGAGTGCAACCTCCACCGTGCGACGGGTGAGCTGACGCTGCAATCGCGCGGCCGCAACTGCGCCCAAAGCCGGAATCAGCCGCGTCTTCGCTTGGCCGGCAACGGGTGCGCGCGCCATGACGCAGATGTTCACCCGCTGCTCAGACACGGGGCCGATAACCATAGCGCCGCGCCAGCCGTTCGGGCGGTGTGCCCAGAAAATAGGCGGCGCGCAGCTGCCACATCAACAGAACGACGCGCCAGAAGCCGTGCCGTTGCCAGCGCCGCGCCGAGGTCACCACGCGCGTTCGCAAGCAGTGCGGACGACCTGCACTGCCCAGCAGTAGCCGCGACAGCGCGATGTCTTCCATCAGGGCGATGTCAGGAAACCCGCCTGCCGCGAGGTACGCAGAAGCGCGCACGAACAGCGCCTGATCGCCGGTCGCAATGCCGGTGAGGCGTGAGCGTAGGTTCATCAGTTTTTCAACCATCCGAAAGCGCCAACCAGCGGCGTCGATGCGCACATCGAAGCGGCCCCAGGCGCAGCGACCATCCGCCAGCGCCATCCGCACCAAGTCATCGCCGTGCGGGGGCAGCCGCGTATCGGCATGCAAAAAAACCAATATTGGGTCGGCGAGTGCTGCCCAGGCAATGGCAGCCAGCGCCCCCGCATGCATCTGTGCTCCCCGGCCGCGCGGAGCCCGCAGCACCTCGTCGGCCCATTCGCCGGCCAACAACGCACTGTCGTCGCTGCTGCCTCCATCGACCACGATCAGTCGCGCGCCGCGCTGGCGCATCGGCTGCACAGCGGCGAGTGCTTCTGCCAGCGCAATACCTTCGTCCAGCACCGGCATCACGATGAAAAGGCGTGGCGCATCGCAGCAGGCGTCTTTCATCCGAGACGCCAACGGTGAAAGCGCTCCACCAGCCTCAGCAAGCGCGCGGGCTTGTGCGCATTGCGCCAGACGCCGGCTGCCGACTTGTTGGCCTCGCTCATGGTCGGATAGGTGTGGATGGTGCCGAGGATCTTTTTCAGGCCGATGCCGTGCTTCATCGCGAGCACGTACTCGGCCAGCAGATCGGCTGCATGCGTGCCGACGATGGTCGCACCCAGGATGGTGTCCTTGCCCGGTACGGTGAGTACGCGCACGAAACCACGGCGCGCATCGTCGGCAATCGCGCGGTCGAGCTCGGCGATGTCGTAACAGGTGAGCTCGTACGGCGTTTTCTTCTCCATGGCTTCGCGCTCGTTCAGGCCCACGCGCGCCACCTCGGGGTCGATAAAAATGGCGGCAGGAATCACCCGGTAATCAACCTTGAAGCGCTTAAAAGGAGCGAACAGTGCGTTGACAGCCGCATACCAAGCCTCGTGCGAAGCCGTGTGTGTGAACTGATACGGGCCCACCACATCGCCCGCAGCGTAAATAGTCGGAATGGTGGTTTGCAAAAAGGCATCGGCGTCGATCGTCTTGCCGGACTTGATGCCGAGCCCCTCAAGGCCATAACCTTCGAGCCGCGCCTTGCGGCCGACTGCGACCAGCAGCGCATCAAAGCCGATGCGGACTTCTGCATCCTTATGACGCGCGACGAGCACCTGTTCGCCGCTTTCTTCACTACGAGCGGCAACATCGTCCGTCGATGCTTCGCGCTCAAACCGCTCAGCGGTATGGCACAACAGCAAGCGGATGCCTTCAGCCTCGAAACGCTTTTGCACCAGCTCGCAAACCGCATCGTCCTCACGCGACAGCAGGCGATCGCTCGCCTCCACCACCGTCACTTCTGCACCAAGACGCGCAAAGGCCTGCGACAGCTCGCAACCAATGGCGCCGCCGCCGAGCACCAGCAAGCGGCGCGGCAGCACGCGCAGCTCCCACAGCGTGTCCGAGGTGTAGTAACCGGTAGCTTCGATACCCTGAATCTTCGGCACGACCGGATGCGCGCCCGTGGCGATCACGATGGCCCGTGAGGTGATGCGGCGTTGCGTTCCGTCGCGGGCAGTGATTTCCACCTCCCAAGGGCTCAGCAGGCGTGCCTCGCCCTGCACCACATCCACGCCCAGGCTGCGGTAGCGCTCGGGCGAATCGTGCGGCTCGATCTCTGTTATCACCCGCTGCAGGCGCTCCATCACGGCGGCGAAATCGACCTCGCCCTGCGCATTGCGGATGCCCGCCGCATCGGCATTGCGGATCTCGTGCATCAATCGAGCGGAATGGATCAGCGCCTTGGATGGCACGCAGCCGGTATAGAGACAGTCGCCGCCGGGGCGCTCACGCTCTATCAGCGTGACGCTCGCCTTGACCGCTGCAGCGATATACGACGTGACGAGCCCGGCAGAACCTGCACCGATGACCACCAGATTGCGCTCGAAACTCGCGGGCTTTTTCCAGCGGCGCAAGGCCTTGCGCGCCCGCAAGATGTCCAGCAACTTCTTCACGATCAGCGGTAATACGCCCAGCAGCACCAACGACAGGATCAGCGAGGGCGACGCCACATCCGAGAGCGAACGGATCTGCGCCAGTTGGGTGCCTGCGTTCACATATACCAGCGTTCCTGCCAACATCCCGATCTGGCTCACCCCGTAGAAAGTCACGACGCCAATCCCTGTCAAACCCATTGCCAGATTGATCAGAAAGAAAGGAATCGCCGGCACCAGCCGTAGCGTGAAAAGGTAAAAAGCGCCGTCCTTCTTCAAGCCCGCGTCGATAGCCTCCAGCCGGCTAGCAAATTTCTCACGCACCCAATCGCGCAGCACAAAACGCGCCAGCAGAAATGCCAGAGTCGCTCCGATGGAAGCCGAAAAAGATGCCAGCAAGGTGCCCCAGCCAAGCCCAAATACCGCGCCAGCCGCAAGCGTGAGCACGGTGGCACCGGGCAACGACAGGCCGGTTACTGCAATGTAGATCCCCATGAATCCCAGCGCTGCCACCAATGGGTGGGCTTGCCGCCAATCCTGCAGGCGGCCCTGCTCGCTGCGGATCATGTCGAGGCTCAGGTAACGGCCAAACCCGAGCGCAAAGAACGCGATGACAGCAAGCACTACCAGCGCCAGGATCCACCAACGCAGCTGCGAGGATTTTTTCATGCGAGTGTCCGACGTGCGTCTAGTCGTGAAGTCATGAGGTGCAGGAGAGGGCTTCAGTCTGGCCGAAACGCTGTCCAGCCCCAGACCACGCGCATGGCGACGGTCACCAGACACAAGGCCGAGAAAACCAGCGCCAGAACCGGAAACGCTGCGGGCCAGATGCACATGGCTAGAAAGAACCCGAGAGTTTCCCCCGCTTCGGTCAGACCGCCCAGAAAGTAGAAGGATTTGTCAGGATACGCGGTGCTGGTCAATCCGCGCTTGGCAGCGATCACCGCAAAGGCCAGAAAACTGGTGCCAGTGCTGACGAAAGCAGCGAGCAGGATGGCCGCCGGCAGCGCATTGCGCACGGGATCCGCCAGCGCGAAAGCCAGCGGGATCGCCGGATAGAACAGGAAGTCGAGGCTGACATCGAGAAACCCGCCGCGATCGGTTACCCGGGTGAGCCGGGCAACGGCGCCGTCGAGCCCGTCGCACAGGCGCGAGACAAGAATCAGCAGAGCACCCCACCAGGGCGCATGCAGGGCGATAGCCGCCGCTGCGCACCAGCCAGTCACCAGACCCGCGACGCTGAGTGCGTCCGCTGGCACTCCAAAGCGCACGAGGTGGCGAGCCAGACGCTGCAACAGGGGCGCAATCAGTGCTTGGGCGGGGCGATCAATCATTCAGGGCAAGGGCGCACGGGCGCAAGAAAAAACGTCCGGCGCTTCTTTGAGTTCGGAGCAAGAGCGGCAAAAGTTACATCCCGCCCGGTGCATCAGCTCGCTCGGCGCACATTGCAGCAAATGAGACTGCGTGGGATGGGCATCAGCCAGCCAGCGTATCGAATTTCGCAGTGACGCAAAGGATCGTGTCCTGCTCGAGGTAGTGGTCCACACGTCCGCGCACATGGGTCACAAGCGCCGGCTCGCTCAGCTCCTCCGACCAGTCTGCCTCTGCGTCTGCTGGCAAGCCGCGCGCCCGCCGCGACTGCACCCGCCACATGGCACACCAGGTGATGGACCACAGCCACATGGCGCGTCGCAGCGGCAGATGCCACTGCACATCAGCTTCGCCTTCAGGTCCGCGCGCTGCCAGCCACTGCGCCCACGAGTCGGCCACCTGCTCCACCGACAAGACATAGCGGCCGGAAACATCCCAAGTGGTGGAGGTGTACAGCGTTGCATGGGCCAGATCCAGTGACGCAGCCGCATAGCGGCCCTTCTCCAGATCGACGAGGATGGCCTTGCCATCGGGGCGCAGGATGAAGTTGCCCGAATGGGCGTCGAAGCTGATGAGGCTGCGCGGCGGGCGCGGGGACGCGGCACATAACAATCGGAATCGCTGCAACTGCTCCTCGATTGCGCGCGCTGCCGTCGGCGTTAATCCAGCATCCGGCAGATGCTGCGCTTGCGATACGACTTCACCCAGCAGGTCGTGCAGCGGATCACGCGCATTGCGCAAAGGTGCACGCATGTGTTCGGGAGGCAGTGGCAACGCATGGATGTGCGCAAGTGCCTGCATCAATGCCGGCAAATCATCCGGCAAGCGGGGCGGACGCCCGACGATCTCCTCCACCAGCAGCGCACCCCGCGGCAGGTACACAGAGGGCGAAAGCACCGCATGCAACTGCGGCACATGGCCGCTGGGCCCGGCTTTCTCGAAGCAGGCTGCTTCATAAGCAAGACCTTCGGCCGGTGACAGGCCGAGCTGGCTTTGCTTGGGAACCCGAGCCAGCAGGCCCGTGCCCAGCAGACGCAGATGCGCATGGGCCAGGCCTGCGTCAGGGAGAGCCTCCACAGCGGTACCAGCCCAATCGGGCGCTTGCAGCACAAGCGCCCGCTCCATCGCATCGATCAAGCTGATGGCGGGCGGATCTGCCGATGCATCCTCAGCGTCACGGCTTGCGGCACCAACGGGTGCTTCATCAGAGCTCATCCCAGCACTTTCACTGGGCCGCCTGCAGCTTCTGCATCGCGCTCGTCATGCGTTACCAGCAGCGTGGGCAAGCCGAGCTGGCGCGCCCGCTCGAACACCAACGCGCGAAATTCCTGCCGCAATTGCGCGTCAAGCTTGCCGAAGGGTTCGTCCAGCAGCAGCATGCGTGGGCGTGCCAGAAGGGTGCGCAGCAAGGCTACCCGGGCGCGCTGTCCGCCAGAGAGAGTTGCCGGATCGCGATGGCCGAAACCTTCGAGATCGGCATCGGCCAGCGCCGACTCCACCAACGCGCGACGAGCCACGCGACCGCGCACAGCCGCCGGAACTCCGAACAGCAAATTGCCCGCCACACTCAGATGCGGAAACAGCAAGTCGTCCTGAAACAAAATGCCGGCGCGCCTCGTATGCGCCGGCCATGTATCGAAGCGATCCGGTCCGATCGAAAGCGCGCCACGGGCATCGAAGGGCGGCCTCAGAAATCCACCGATCCAGGCCAGCAGACTCGATTTGCCAGCGCCGCTGGGGCCCATCACTGTCAGCACCTCACCAGGGCGGACCTCTACGGACCAGTCGGACAACAGCGGCCTGCCCGCCACTGTGATGCACACATGTTGCAGGCGCAGAACATCGGCGAGTGCAGTCGGGCTGCGGCCCCGGGTCAGATTCGCTTCTTGGTGTGTCACGGTTGAATCGTCGATCAAGAGCTTGCCGCCCTGCGCCTTCATGCCATGCCGCGCCGGTTGCGGTACGCCAGCGCGGGCACCAGCAAGCCGGCAGCGTAGAGCAGCAGCGGCAAAGCCGATTGCAGCACAGCGAACACGCCGGTGATGCGCCTGTCTGCGCCCGAGGCCAGCGTGACCGCCTCCGTCGTCAACGTGGCAATGCGTCCGGCGCCAGCAAACAAAGTCGGCAGGTAGAGCCCGACGCTGACGCCACAGCCAATGGCAAAGGCCAGCAGCATCGGTTTCAGCAACAAGGGCATGCGCACGCAGCACAAAACCCGCCATGGCGATGCGCCAAGCGCCGCAGCCGTGCGCGGCAGCCGCGCATCCAGGGCGTGCCACGGATCAGACAGTGACAGGAACACATACGGCAGCACGAACACCAGATGCGCCCAGGCCACTGCGAGCCATTGACCATCAATCCGCAGCCGCACCAGCAGCACCTGAAACCCGTACAAAAATGCGATTTGCGGGATCAGCAGCGGCAAATACACCCAGCGCAACAGTCGGTAACCCAAGGTGCTTTCAGGACTTGCCCCCCCAACGGATCCGCCCGGGTTGCGGGAGCGGCTGGCTGACTCCAGGCACGCTACGACCAAAGCCACCGACAGGAGCGAAGTCGCTAGTGCCAGGGTCAGCGTCGTGACAAAAGTCTGGGCAAGACGTGGCGTCTGGGCGATCCAGGTCGCACTGCTGAAGGCGTGCGGCAGGGCATCAGGAAAACGCCAACTCTGCGTCACCGACCACACTCCCATTCCCAGAAGCGCAATGACGCCGGTCATCAGCGTGAGTGCGCCGGCGCCCGCACCGAATTGCATGGCGGGCAATGTCACACCGCTGCGCACACCGCGCTCGCACCACCACTGGCCCAGCCACCCAAAGAGCGCTTCGCCGAATCGCCAAACGCCAAGCGCGACCAGCACCAACAAGCCCTGCAGCACAGCCGCAGCCGAGGCGGGGAAGACGCGCTGCAGGTCGTAATCCATGAACCAGCGCGTTGCCTGAATAGCCAGCGGCGGCGGGTTGCCAGGCGCCAGGATCAGGCCGAGCTCGACGTTCGACTTGGAGAACGCCAGCAAGGCATAGCCTGGCAAACGCAGCTGGCGGTAGATCCTCGGGAACACCAGCTTCAACCAGGCCACCGAAGCAGGGTAGCCCATCGCCTGACCGGCTCGTCCCAGGGCCGCATGCGGTACCTGCTGCAGCGCCGCCGTCATCATCAAGAGCAGATAGGGCAGCTCCTTCAAAACCAGGCCCAGCACCATCGCCAGGCCTTGCGGATCATTCACCGTGACAAAGCCGGTGGGTGGCCGAGCCCAGCCGGTAAGTGCAGGCGAGATCGCGCGTGCCAACCAGCCGCTGGGCGCGATCAGGAACGCCAACCCGATCGCCACCGCAACATGCGGCGTCGCCAGCAAGGGTGGCACCAGGCGTATGAGGCGCTGCAGGACGCCTCGCGTTCCGGTCGATGCCATAAACGCAGTGGCCAACACCAGCGCTAACAGCGTGGCAATGGTCCCGACCTGCACGCTAAGCGCGATGGAAATCCCGATGCCGGGTTGGCGCCACATCGTGATCCATGGTGCGAGCGAAAGCTCCTTGCCGCCGAGCGCCGGCAAATAGCCGAACGCGGGCGCGAGCGTGCCGGCGAGCCCTGCCAGCACCGGAACGAGGAAAAGCGCGAGCGTGAGCCAGGGCGCAAATGACCAGCGCGCCCACCAAGCGCTCAGTGTTGTGCCGCGCAACTCAGACATCATGGTCGGTTGATGTGAAAAGAGCAGCGGAAGCCAATACCGCAGTGGTCCGGGACAACCGCCGTCAGCGCACCGTGCGCTTTTCCCATTCGGCCGTGATGCGTGTCATCCAGCTGGGGTGCGGCTCCAGCAAGGGCGTGCCGAGATCTGCCTGCGTTGGCAAACCCGGCATCCCGGCCTTCGGAGCAAACAGCTGGCGATCCTGTTCGGGAACATTGTCGATATCCAGCACCGTCAGGTTGCCGCCCCAGGTGGGATCCTGTGCGCGCGCCTGCGTGGCAGGCTCCAGCAAAAAGTTGGCCAGCACCAGTGCGCCTTCCTTGTGCGCGGCGTTGTAGGGAATGGCAACAAAGCTGGTGTTACCGATCATCCCCTTCTCGAACACGAAATCGCGCGCTCCCGGCGGCAGCAGCTGGCTTGCGATCGAAGTGGCCGCCTCGGCCGGATCGAACGCCATGTGAATATCGATGGCACCGTCGTTCATCAACTGCCGCTGCGCCGGGCCCGACGCAGGAAACTCCTTGCCGCCGCGCCACAGCAGCGGCCGCAGCTGGGCGTACCACTGCCACAGCGGCGCCGTGGTGGTGGCAAATGTGGCATCGGTGGCAGGCTGCTGCAGCACGGCGGCGTCGGGCAAAAGATTGACCAATGCCTGCTTGAGAAACGTAGCCCCCAGAAAGTTACTCGCTACCGGATGCGTAACGCGCCCGGGATGAGCGCGCGCAAAGTCGAGCAGAGCTGGCGCCGATTTCGGCATGTCGGCCAGTAAATAACGCTTGCTGTCGTACACGAAAACGAACTGCGCGACCCTCCACGGCACGGGGAGACCATCGACCGGCTCGGTAAAGTCGATCACGTTGGAGCGTTTCTTGGTCGTATCCACAAACCGGTAATTGGGTAAAGCCTGATCAACCGGCCCATACAGCAGATGCTGCGTTTTCATCGCCAGCAGATTCGGGCCATTGATCCAGATCAGGTCTACGCTGCCACCTGAATCGCGTCCCGCGCTCTTCTCGCTCAGTACGCGGGTCACCGCTTCTGCCGTGTCGCCCAGTTTCACCTGCCGCACGGTGACGTCGTAGCGCTTCCGGACCTCGTCGCCCGCCCACGCAATGAACGCATTGGTGCGCTCGTCGCCGCCCCAGGCGTTCCAGAAGACGGTTTGGCCCTTGGCGTGCTTCAGGATGGCAGGCCAGTCGGCCACGGTCAGCATTCCGGACGAGGTGGCTTGGGCAACTGCAGGCACCACAAGCGAAAGGCCACCCAGCGCCGTAAGTTCAAGAGTGCGCCGGCGGGAAAAGGTGGAAAACTTCATCAGGGGCTGGAATTGCGGGTGAGAGATGACGGAATTGAAACGAAGAATCAGTGTCCCTGGCGTCAATGAATGACGTCGCGGATGATTCGTTTGCTGCCAGCCCCATAGTTCGCGCGGAGGGGTGCTTCGGTTACAGGGGTTTTCCCCCATCGCGCGACGTGATGGTCGCTTCCGCGAGCCCTCGGCGCCTAATTCACCCGGCGACTGTCCCGAAGAGTGTGCCGATGCCGTAAGTGACGAGCATCGCCAGCGCGCTCCAGAAGGTCACCCGCATGACGCCCGGAAGAAGCTTGGCTCCGCCGGTCTTCGCCGCCAGCGCCCCGAGTGCCGAGAGCGCTACCAATGCCGCAATTGCTACCGCCACCCCCAGATGCGGGCCCGCGTAAAGCGCAACGACGGCCAGAGGAAGCGCCGCGCCGATCGCAAAGCTCAGGGCAGATGCCAACGCAGCCTGAAGCGGCCGGGCGGTCGTGATTTCCGAGATGCCCAACTCATCGCGTGCGTGTGCGCCGAGGGCGTCATGACTCATCAGCCGGGCCGCCACCCGTTTTGCAAGCGCCAGATCAAGACCCCTACGAACATAAATCGCCGCGAGTTCGCGATGTTCACCATCGGCGTCGTTGGCCAGTTCATGGCGTTCTTCCTCCAATGCGGCCGCTTCGGTGTCCGATTGGGATGAGACCGACACGTACTCGCCCGTGGCCATGGCCATCGAGCCCGATACGAGTCCTGCGATTGCGGCGACAAGAATACTTCCGTGGGTCGCGTTCGATGCGGCAACACCGATCACCAGGCTCGCGGTCGAGACGATTCCGTCGTTTGCTCCAAGGACCGCTGCTCGCAACCAGCCAATGTTCTTGATCTTGTGAGGTTCTTTCACGGCATCAACGCTTCATGGGCAACATGCGCCCCAGCATATCGTCCTTCCAGGCGAAGTGGTGCCAGAACGCGGCGGCAGTGGCGAAAGAAGGCGACGAGCAGCAGTGTGTTGGCCGCCAGCAGCAAGTGAAGAACGATGGTGCGACGAATCGTAGCCAGAGGAGGATGCATCCAAGTCATTCATTAATCAATATTAACTGGACGGTGCGCGCGCTTACACATGAAATAACGCTTGAAGGCAACGCTGAACAAGAGCCGCAATCCGGAATGCATTGCCAGGCCTGCCGCCGCGCGTTCTTGGCCAAGCTGCGGTAGTGCCTCTTGATAAAACCCCGCAACCGCTTCACCACCGCGAAGGCGTGCTGCACCCGAGCTCGACTCATGCGGTCGGATTTCCTCTACGTGCTCGAGCTCGCACGTCGTACTTCCCTGACAAGCCCGCGGGCCGCAGGCCGATGCAGCCCGCGGCTTGCGGGGGGGAAAGTCATCCTTCTGAATCGGCGGCTGCGGCGCCCTGTCCCGACGACAGCCGCATCCAGCCGATCAGCTTTGCCCCTGAAACACCCAATACTTGAAAGATCAGCCATGCACATACCATCTCGCTTCTTGTCCCGACTCGTCGGCTACGGCGGAGCGTTGTTGATCATGACCTCCGCGATGGCCGCACAAAGCGGCAATATGCTGGTCGAAAAAACCCTTAAGACGCCCGAGGTGTCGTCGCTGCAGGCGCCGGCCCAACGCAGCGGCGAATTCGCTGAAGTCAACGGTGCGCGCATCTTCTACGAGGCGCGCGGCAACGGGCCCGCCATGCTGCTGGTGCACGGCTATCCGCTCTCGGGTGCGCTGTTCGCGCGGGTCCGCGACGCGCTCCAAACCGACTACAAGGTGATAACGCTCGACCTGCGCGGTTACGGTAAGAGCGACGCGCCCGGAACGCCCGACTCGATCGATGTTTACGCGAAGGATGCGCTTGCCGTGTTGGACAAGCTCGGCATTGACAAGGCAATCATTGGCGGCATGTCGATGGGCGGGCCGATCGTGCTGTCGATGTACCGTCAGGCGCCGCAGCGCTTCTCGGGCATGATCCTGATCGACACCATCGCCGCCGCAGCGAGCCCGGCCGAGGCGGGCCTGTGGAATGGTATGGCCGACATGATCCGCGCCGGGAACATGGATGGGGTGACCAAGATGCTGCTACCCGACATGCTGACAGGGCCGACGCGCATGGAGCAAAAACCGGTGGTCGACTACCTCGAGGCCATCGTCAAGCAGGCAAGTAAGGAAGGCGCGATCGGCGGCGCAGTCGCGTTGGCAAAACGACCCGACGCAAGTTCCATGCTCGGTCAGATTAAGGTGCCGACGCTGATCATGGTGGGCTTGAGCGATACGGTCTATCCGTTCGAGATCTCACAAGGCATGCACGAAGCGATTCCGAACTCGACGCTGGCGATCATTCCCGGCGCAGCGCACGCTGCTGTGTTCGAACAGCCTGGTCATGCGGCGGCTGCCATCAGCGACTGGGCCAAGTCACTTCCGAAGTAAACGGCGAAATTGCAGACCAGCCGATGCTGACTGCAACAAGCCCGGTTCCCACGGAGCAAAGCGGGGCCACGACCCCGCGCCCCTCACTCCACTGTCACGCTCTTCGCCAGATTCCGTGGCTTGTCCACATCCGTCCCCCTCGCAACGGCTGTGTGATACGCCAGCAACTGCAGCGGCACCACATGCAGCAGCGGGCTCAGCGCTCCATAGTGCTCCGGCATGCGGATCACATGAATACCTTCAGCGCGCTCGATGTGCGTGTCGGCGTCGGCCAGCACATACAGCACGCCACCGCGAGCTCGCACTTCCTGGAGGTTGCTCTTGAGCTTTTCCAGCAGGGTATCGTTCGGCGCTACGGCGACCACCGGCATGTCGGCCGTGACAAGGGCGAGCGGACCGTGCTTCAGCTCGCCGGCGGCGTAGGCCTCGGCGTGGATGTAGGTAATTTCCTTGAGCTTGAGCGCGCCTTCGAGCGCGATGGGGAAGTGCAGTCCGCGACCCAGGAAGAGCGCGTGATCCTTCGGTGCGAAGGCTTCGGACCACGCGATGATCTGTGGCTCCAGCGCCAGCACAGCCTGCAGCGCGACCGGCAGGTGCCGCATGGCTTTCAGGTGCGCGGCTTCGGCCTCGGCATCTAGCAAGCCGCGCGATTGCGCCAGCGCCAAGGTGAGCAGGAAGAGGCCCGCCAGCTGCGTCGTGAAGGCCTTGGTTGAGGCCACGCCAATCTCCACACCAGCGCGGGTGATGTAGGCGAGCTTGCATTCGCGCACCATGGCGCTTGTCGCGACGTTGCAGATGGTGAGCGTGTGCTCCATGCCGAGGCTGCGGGCGTGCTTCAGCGCAGCGAGCGTATCGGCGGTTTCGCCCGACTGGCTGATGGTGACGACCAGCGTGTGCGGATCGGGCACGCTGCTGCGATAGCGGTATTCGCTGGCGATCTCAACCTGCGTAGGGATCTTGGCGATGCCCTCCAGCCAGTAACGCGCGGTGCAGCCGCTGTAGTAGCTGGTGCCGCAGGCCAGGATCAGCACCTTGTCGATCTGCTCGAACACACGCCATGCGGCGGCGCCGGGCTGGCCATCGCGGGGTGCGCCGTCGAACAGCTCCGGCACGATGCTGACCAGACCTTCGAGCGTGTCGCCGATCGCCCGCGGCTGCTCGAAGATTTCCTTCTGCATGTAATGCCGATAGGGCCCGAGTTCTGCCGCGCCGCTGTGTGCGTGCACGGTACGCACCGGGCGCTCTTCTGCAGTGAGCGGGCGGCCGGCGCTGCCGATGTCAGCATTGGTTTGCGCAGCCCGCAGGATCCAGTAGCGCCCACCCTGCAGATCGACGACGTCACCCTCTTCTAGGTACACGATGCGGTCGGTGACGCCGGCGAGCGCCATTGCGTCGCTGGCCAGAAAATGCTCGATGCCGTCGGTGCCCAACCCCAGCACCAGTGGCGAGCCTGAGCGAGCGCCGACGATGCGGTGCGGCTCGTCACGGCCCATCACCGCCAGCGCATAGCTGCCCCGAAGCTGCAACAGTGCTGCCTGCACAGCTGCCAGCAGGTCGCCGTCGTAGAGGCTGTCCACCAGATGCGCGACCACTTCGGTATCGGTCTGGCTGGCAAAGACATAGCCGCGCGCTTCGAGCTGTGCGCGCAATACGTCGTGGTTTTCGATGATGCCGTTGTGCACCAGCGCGATGCGGCCGGGCCGGCTGGTTGCGCCATCGACCGTTCCCGGGCCGGAACTGAAGTGGGGATGCGCGTTATGCACAGCTGGCGCGCCATGCGTGGCCCAACGGGTGTGGGCAATTCCGGTGCTGCCCGCCACGTGTTCGTTCTGCACCTGCTGCATCAGTTCCGATACGCGGGCCGTGCTGCGCGCACGCTGGAGCGGCCCTTGCAAGGACGAGATCGCATCCGTGTCATAGACCGCCACCCCGCACGAGTCGTAGCCGCGGTATTCGAGCCGCTGCAGGCCCTGCACGAGGATGGGAATGATGTTGCGCGATGAGACCGCGCCGACGATGCCGCACATAGAGGGAGTCCTGACATGGAAAGTGGAAGGGCGCCACGCGCCTGTGAAGCAATGCACAGACGCAGACGCAGACGAAGGCAGGATGCTAGGACAGTCAGATTGAAATT